>NZ_JBVIHJ010000008.1:102969-341346 GCF_055570355.1 Streptomyces sp. NPDC031225
TCGGGATGGCGGAGGCCAACGGGGAACGCTGCTTTCGTGGCGTTCCTCCCCCCCCCCCCCCCCCCCCCCCCCCCCCCCCCCCACGGGGTCAGCCGCCGTTCAGTCGTGCGCGCAGCAGCCCCTTGCCGATCTCGGCGCCCTTGCGGCTGTCCGCCTGCGCCCTGCGGAACAGGTCGGCCACCTCGGTGTCCTTGCCGCGCTCCGCGTCCTGGATGTAACTCTCCAGCCGCAGCGCGTTGCTCAGACACGCCTCCACGTACCAGATCAGGTTGTGGTCCTTGTCCGGCGTACCTGTCGCGCTGCCGGTCTCCGTACTGCTGGTCATTCCGGCCTCCTCCTGCGGTGGTCGTTCCGGAGCAGGACGAGTACCCGTCACACGCGGGTCAGTCCACCCGGTGCCGGAAAAAAACGAGCCCCCAGGCGGGCCCTCGGGCAACGCGCCCGGCCGCCCGCACTGTCCGGGCCGACCGGGGGGGGCGCCGTACTGATCGTCTTCCGGCGGTCCGGGCGAGGTCCCCGCTGGAGAAGCCCGCAGGGGGCCGACCGGTCCCCCGTTCCGGTCGCTCCCCCCGCGGTGCACCGAACTTACGTTGCCTGCGGACACTTGTGAATCGCGGCGATGCCCGCTGTGCGGAGCACAGGACTCACCCGTGCACAGTTGCGTCCGGATGGCCCGGATCGTCCCGGAGCAGGACGGGATGTTCGAGGGCGCCGGTGGCCAGATGGGCCAGGACGACCTCGTAGAGATCGCCGCCGGAGGCGATCAGCCGGCGTTCCAGGACCGGTTCGGCGCTGCGGACGTGCTCGCGCACGGTCTGCGCGTGGACGGCCAGCGCCTGCGCGGCCCGTTCCGCGTTGCCGCCCTCGGCGATCCAGCTGCGCAGGGTGCGGCGCAGGTCACGGGCGTCGCTGTCCAAGCGCCCCAACAGCTCCCGCGCCCAGGTCTCCAGCGCGGGTCCGGCCAGCAGGTCTCCCAGCCGGGCGCACACCCGCCGCGACCCGTCGCCGCCCTGTCCGTCCGCCAGACTGACCTGGGTGCTCAGGGCCAGGTGGACGGTCGCGCGGACGGTGAGATCGGTGAAGTCGGTGTGCAGCAGGGACTCGACGCGGTCCATCCGGGCGCGGACCGTGTTGCGGCTGACACCGAGGATCTTCGCGGCGTTCACCGCGGTGAACTCCAGGCCGAGGCGTGTGGTGACGAGCAGCTCGGCCCGGGTGTGGTGCGGCAGGGTGTCGAGCGGCCGCAGCACCGCGGCGGTCCACTCGCGCAGCGCGACGGGGTCCATAAGGCGCTCGGGGTGGTTGCGTTCGGCGTAGACGGCCGCCCTGTCCGGCCGTACGCGCGCCACGGCGAGGGCGCTCACCGCCTGCCCGTACGCGGTGGCGGTCCTGGCGAGGCTCTGGCGGGCGCTGCCGCCGAGCAGGGTGCCGGGATTGCGGTCGACGACTGAACGCAGGTCCTCACCCGCGGCGTCCACCGTGGTCACGATGATGACGTGTCCGTCCATCGCCGGGCAGCGCACCACGAGTGCGTGCTCGCCGGTCACACCGAGGCACTCCTCCGTGAGCCGGTCGCGTTCCGAGGCGTCCCCTTCGAGGACGTAGACGCACGCCGTGTCCGTGTCGAGCAGACCCGGCCACAGTCCCGCGGCGACGCGGCGCGCCGAGACGGTGTCCTCCACCATGAGCAACTGGAGTATGGCCAGGCGCAGATCGGACGTGGCCTGCCGCAGCCGCTGTCCGGCCGCGGTCGTCTCCCGGGCGCGCAGCAGCAGTTCGAGGACCTGGGCGGAATGCGTGAGGACGTCGGAGGCACGCCGGTCGAACGGGGTCCGGCGGGCCACCGCGAGCACTCCGGCGGCCTCCGAGTCCGGGTGCTCGACCCTGACCAGACGCAGGTGGGTGTCCTCGTCCGCCGTGGCCGCGGAGGCGATGCGCCCGGCGAGGATGTCCACGACCAGCCCCTCGTCCAGCGGCATGCGCGTCCCGGCGACGAGGGTTCCGGTGTCGTCCTGGAGTGAGGCCGTGCCGTCCAGCGTCTCCGCGAGCCAGGCGACGATCCGGCGGACGTCACGTCCCGTCGGCCGCAGATGGTCGAGTAGCTCCTGCGCCCACGTCGGGGAGCCGGCGTCCGCCGCCCCGCTCCCTCGGGAGCCGCTCTCCTGGCCTGCCACGTCACCCTTTTCCTTGCCCCTCGCACCCACCCCGGCACACCGCTCGGGACGTTACCTCACGTGCGGCGGACGGGCGTTCGGCCGGACGCGCTCACGTGTGGAGGGCGTGTGTGTGGAGGTGTCCGTCGAGAGGAAACCGCGGGGGCGTCGCGGGCAGGTGGGCGGAGAGGGGGTATCCGCATTTCTGGGCCACTCGGCAGGAGGCGGTGTTGCCCGTGCTGTGCAGGAGTTCGAGACGGACGAGTCCGTCCCCGGCGAACGTCGTCGAGGCCCAGGAGGTCAGCGCGTCGAGGGCCCGGGAAGCCACTCCCCTGCCGCGCGCGTGCCCTGCGGTCCAGTAGCCCACCTCGGCCGACGGGCTGCCGGGGGCCGGACGCTTGAGGACGGCGTGGCCCACGATCGGTCCGTCGGCAGCCGGAGGGTCCTCGTGCGGTTGCCCCTGTTGTTGCGGTTGCTGTTGCTGTTGCTGTTGCTGTTGCTGTTGCTGTTGCTGTTGCTGTTGCTGTTGCCGCCGAGGCTCCACGACCGCGAAGGCGAACCGCTCGCCCTCCCGCCATCCCCGTCGCTGCGCCCGCACCCACCGCTCGGCCCCCGCCTCGTCGTCAACGACGGAACGCAGCCAACGGCGCAGCGCCTCGTCCCGGTGCAGGACGGCCAGTTCCGCGGCGTCCTCCGGCCGCCAGGGCCGTAGTTCGAGTGCCGGGGCTGTGGGCGTCGCGGGCACGTGCAGTCGTACGGCGGTCCGGTCCATGGCGGGAGCGTAGGTGATCGCTCGGACCGGCCCGTGCGGGGGTCGGTGACGAGGGGGTCGGTGACGAGGCCGAGTCATGAGGCCGTCCGTACGCGCAGTGCCGTGGTGGACCACGCGAGGGCCGCGGTGAGGGGGACCGGCGCGGGCCACACGTTGATGACGGCCAGGAGTTCGACGTACCGCTCCCTGCGCGGATCGTGCGCGGTTTCCAGGCGGTTCAGCAGGTGACGGTGGAGCGCGGTGTCGTCGGGGCGGTCGAGGGTGCGGGCGCAGTGTGCGGTCAGCGCTGTCACCACGGGATCGGCATCGGGCGACTCCGGCGGAATGCCCTCGGCGAGGGCCGGTTCCGCGTGGTGCAGGGCGAGGGCCACGACGTCCGGGCGGGGCGGCGCGGAGCCGTCGGAGCGGTGTGCCCGCACCGTGCGCCGGAGGTCTGTCCTGAAGTCGGGGTCGAGGGCCAGTTCGGCCAACTCGACCCAGGCCTGCAGTTGTTCCTCCGTGGGCCGGTCGGACAGGTGCGGTGTCATGGACTGCCGGATCGCCTCGCTGCCTGAATCGTCGAAGACGGCGTCGAGGAAGTCGTCGACCAGGCGCCGGCGTTCGGCTTCGGGAAGTCGGGCCAGTTCATACATGCGATGCGTCTCCTCGGGAGTGGGCCTGCGTCGTGCCACGGCGGTGAGCACCGCGCGCCTGAGCCGCAGGTGGGCGATCTGCGCGTCCAGTGCCGCCGCGTGCTGTGCGGCGATCTCCCCCAGGGCCGGCTCGCGGTCGAGGATCTGCCGGACCGCGTCGAGGCCGAGGCCGAGTTCACGCAGCGTCCGTACGAAGGCGAGCCGGGCGACGGCCTCGGGACCGTAGCGGCGGTAACCGGCGGGGGTGCGGTCGGCCGGAGTCACGATGCCGTGATCGGAGTAGAAGCGGATCGTCTTGACCGTCAGCCCGGTCCGCCGGGCCAGTTCACCGATCGAGTACATCGTTGCGCCGTCGTCCATGACCTCATCCTGCGATCTCCCCCTGGGGGAGACTCAACCCGGTCGGGGCGATGAAGGGCGAGGGCGACCGATGACGCCGCCAACTGCCCTGCTTATCCAGGCTGCCCTGGCAGCCCTGGCAGCAAGGCGGGATCAGCGGCGAGATCGCGACGTCGCCGCACGTACCTGCCGGTGGCAGGCGACGCCACCACCCCGGCCTGCGTCATCGCCCTGCGGCGACGGCATAAGCTCGGCGGATGGCGAAGTACTTCGACGTGCACCCCGACAACCCGCAACCCCGCACCATCTCCCAGATCGCCGAGAGCATCCGGTCGGACGCGCTGATCGCGTATCCGACGGACTCCTGCTACGCGCTCGGGTGCCGGCTGGGCAGCCGTGACGGCATCGACCGGATCCGGACCATCCGGCATCTGGACGACCGGCACCACTTCACCCTGGTCTGCCAGGACTTCGCGCAGCTCGGCCAGTTCGTACGGGTCGACAAGGACGTGTTCCGCGCCATCAAGGCGTCGACGCCCGGCAGTTACACCTTCATCCTCCCGGCGACGAAGGAGGTGCCCCGCATGCTCCAGCACCCGAAGAAGAAGACGGTCGGCGTGCGCATCCCCGACCACGTCGTCACACAGGCACTGCTCGCCGAGCTCGGCGAACCTCTGCTGTCGAGCACCCTGCTGCTGCCCGACGAGGAGGAACCGATGACCCAGGGCTGGGAGATCAAGGACCGCCTCGACCATGTGCTGGACGGGGTCGTCGACTCCGGGGACTGCGGCACCGAACCGACGACGGTGATCGACTTCTCGAGCGGCGAGGCGGAGATCGTGCGGCACGGGGCGGGCGACACCAGCCGGTTCGAGTAAAGGCGCCCTCAAGTCGGTGGGGGCTGCGACGGCCCGTTGGATGGTGCGTGCAACCATGTGCCCGGCCCGGTTCCGCCGGGCCGGCGACCTGCTCGCCGTCGTATGCGCAGAGAGGCACCCCCAATGACCTCCGTACAGGGAACCGCGGTCGACATCCTCACCCAGGACGGCACCGCCGACGCCTATCTCGTCCACCCCGTCGACGGGGAGCCCCGCCCGGCGGTCCTGCTCTACCAGGACGCGTTCGGGCTGCGGCCCCATCTGAGGTCGATGGCGGACCGGCTCGCCGAGGCCGGCTACACGGTCCTGGTGCCCAACGTGTTCTACCGGCACGGGCGCGCACCGGTCTTCGAGCTGCCCGAGTTCATCGACCCCGCCGCGCGGCCGGAGATCTTCGAGAAGATCGTTCCGGTCATGCAGTCGCTGACGCCCGAACTCGCGATGCGGGACGCCGACGCGTATCTGCGGTGGCTGGCGGAACGCCCGGAGGTCGCCGACGGTCCGGTCGCCGTCACGGGCTACTGCATGGGCGCCCGGCTGGCCCTGCGCACCGCCGGCGCGTATCCGGACCGGGTGGCCGCGGCGGCCGGTTTCCACGGCGGCGGCCTGGCGACCGATGCCCCGGACAGCCCGCACCTGGCGGCCGAGCACATCACCGCCGAGGTGTACTTCGGTCACGCCGACGAGGACGCCTCGATGCCTCCCGAGCAGATGGAGCGTCTCGACGCCGCACTGACGGCGGCCGGGGTCCGTCACCGGTCCGAGGTGTACTCCGGCGCCCACCACGGTTACACCCAGGCCGACACCTCCGCGTACGACGCCGCGGGCGACGAGCGGCACTGGGTCGCGCTGCTCGACCTGCTCAAGCGCACGTTCTAGACAGGGCTCCGTACGCCCGGACCGAGTGGGGACTCCGTCGGCTCGGTGGTCAAGTGGCGGTCTGGGGGCAAGTCGCGGTCCAGGGGCCAAGTGGCGGTCCAGGGGCCGCTCTTGTCGGTCCAACGACCGCTCGGTGACCGTCGGGCCGATCGGCGGGAGCCGGGAGCCGGGCAGGAGCGGCAGTTCATGCGGACGCCCGTCCGGCAGGAGCGGCGATTCATGCCGACGCCCGAAGCCGAACAGGAACAGCGGTGCGTGCGAGTGCCCTGCGGCCTTGAGCGGCCTCGTGTCGGAGAGGCGGAGCGAGTCGACCGACGGGATGTCGATCTCAGTCCTCGAGAGAACAGGCGTGAACGGGTTCGCCCACGGCGACAGCATGGTCCCGGCCCTCGGCCACACCGTCGCCTCCCTAAGCTTCCGAGGCCGGCCGGAGGCGTCGGCGGAGCGGCCGGTCGGCCCGGTCCGACGACACCGGGTCGTCACTTTGTGTTAGCATCTGATATTTGCGCGCTCCTTGCGGACGCACGTTCCTGCCGGGCCTTCCTCGGTACGTCCCTCACGCGGAAGGCCCTTCATGGACCACCCCGACCCCGCCCAGTCGGCGAACGCCGCCCACCCAGCACCCCCGGTCGGTTCCTTCGCCGAACTGAACCTCCCGGCCGAGGTACTGCGAACCCTCACCGCACTCGGCGTGCACGAGCCCTTCCCGATCCAGGCGGCCACGGTGCCCGACGCTCTCGCGGGGCGCGACGTCCTGGGACGCGGGCGCACCGGGTCGGGGAAGACGCTCGCCTTCGGTCTGCCGCTGCTCGCGCGGACGGCCGGGCAGCGCGCGGAGGCCAAGCAGCCTCTCGCCCTGGTCCTGGTGCCCACCCGAGAGCTGGCCCAACAGGTCACCGAGGCACTCGCGCCGTACGCCGAGGCACTGCGGCTGCGGATGGCGACGGTGGTCGGCGGCATGTCGATCGGCCGGCAGATCGCCGCGCTGCGCGACGGGGCCGAGGTCGTCGTCGCCACCCCCGGCCGGCTGCACGACCTCGTCGAGCGCAAGGCCTGCCGCCTGGGACGGGTACGGATCGCCGTCATCGACGAGGCCGACCAGATGTGCGACATGGGCTTCCTGCCGCAGGTCACCGAGGTGCTCGACCAGGTACGACCCGACGGTCAGCGGATGCTGTTCTCAGCCACCCTGGACCGCGACGTCGACCACCTCGTCTCCCATTACCTCCACGATCCCGTCGTCCACTCGGTCGACCCGTCCGCGAACACGGTCACGACGATGGACCACCACGTCCTGGTCGTCCACGGCCCCGACCGGTACGCCGTCACCACGGAGATCGCCGCCCGCGACGGCCGCGTCCTGCTGTTCCTGGACACCAAGCACGCCGTCGACCAGCTCACCCGGCACCTGCGGGCCAGCGGGGTGCACGCCGCGGCGTTGCACAGCGGCAAGTCGCAGCCGCAACGCACGCGCACCCTCGCGCAGTTCAAGGACGGCCAGGTCACCGTTCTGGTGGCGACCAACGTCGCGGCCCGTGGGCTGCACATCGACGACCTCGATCTCGTCGTCAACGTCGACCCGCCCACCGATCCCAAGGACTATCTGCACCGCGCCGGTCGCACCGCCCGGGCGGGTGAGTCGGGAAAGGTCGTCACCCTGGTGCTGTCGGGTGAGCGTCGCGAGACGAGCCGGGTGATGGCCGAGGCCGGTGTCGAGCCGACCGTCACCAAGGTGCGCTCGGGCGAGGCGGAGCTGAGCCGCATCACCGGCGCAAGGGCTCCGTCCGGCAGGCCGCTCGACAGTGGGCCCGCCGCAGCCCGGCCCAAGAACACCAACGCCCCCTTCCGGGGTCTGGGCACCAGCAAGGACGCCTCCGGCGGGACCGGCGGCAAGTCGCGGAAGGCAGGCGAGGCCCGCAAGCTCGCCGAGGCCCGCAAGGCAGCCCGGACGCGTCGCGGCGGCTGAGAATCGCTGCCCACCGACGGTGCGAACCAGAGTCGTCGAGAGCCACGGTCGCCGCGGTCCTCCGTCGCAGCGGTCCTCCATCGTCACGGTCCTCCGTCGTCACGGTCCTCCGTCCGGGACCACGCGGGCGTCAGGCCGGGCGCGCGGCGGCGCCGTCGTCGCACGAGGCGAAGATCCCGCCGCCGAGAAAACGCGAACTGGTGAGCGGGCAGCGGGTGTTGGGACATAGGTTGAGCCCTGACCGACCGACGCCCGGCTGAAGGACGGACCCGACTCATGACCGAACCGGTGACGACGCCCGGACCAGCGGAGCATCCGAAGATCGACACCTCGGTGCCGCACTCCGCCCGGATCTGGAACTACTGGCTCGGCGGCAAGGACAACTATCCCGTCGACGAGGCGGCCGGCGACGCCTACACCGATGTCTTCCCCGGCATCGTCACCATTGCCCGCGGCAGCCGCGCCTTCCTGCGCCGCACCATCACCTACCTGGTCGCCGAGGCGGGAATCCGGCAGTTCCTGGACGTCGGCACCGGCCTTCCGACCGCCCAGAACACCCACCAGGTCGCCCAGGGGATCGCCCCCGAGGCACGGATCGTCTACGTCGACAACGACCCGATGGTCCTGGCCCACGCGCGCGCCCTGCTCTACTCCACCCACGAGGGCGCCACCGCCTACATCGACGCCGACGCGACGGATCCGGACCGCATCCTCGCGGCCGCCGCCGAGACGCTGGACTTCGACCGCCCGGTCGCGCTCGTCCTCAGCAACATCCTGGGCCATGTCCCCGACCACGATCAGGCCCTCTCGATCGTCACCCGGCTGATGGACGCCCTGCCGTCTGGCAGCCACCTCTGCGTCAACGACGGATCGCTCGGCATCGACCCGGTCTTCGAGCAGGCCCAGGACGCCTACAACAACAGCGGCGCCGTCCCGTACATCCTGCGCACGGTCGACCAGATCACCCGGTACTTCGACGGCCTGGAACTCGTGGACCCCGGCGTCGTTTCGGTCACGCAGTGGCGCCCGGAGCCCGGTTCGCCCGCCCCGGAGATCGTCGCCGAGCACGGCGGACTCGCCCGAAAGCCCTGACGGCCAGGAGCACCGACCCCCTCCGACGGTCCCCGCGAGACCCGGCGAAACCGCCATGGAAGCGTGACCATGCCTTCTCACCGGGATCAACGGGCCCGTCGGGGCTCAAGGCGCCGCCGTAGAGGCGTCGTAGCCACGGCATGAGTCCCTCTCGTCCCCGCCCGCACGTCCCCGTCCCCGCCCGTCCGCGCCCGCCACATGAGGCCGACTCTCCCCGCCCGCAGCCCGGCCTCCACCTCACCCCGCCCCCGCTACCCCTCCCGCCGTGCCGCTCCCACCACCAGTCGCCGGATGTCGGCCAGATCGGCCTCGAACTCGGCGGTGAGGTCGACGGGAAGGTCCAGCCACGGCCCGAGCCTGCTGTGGCCGGGTAGTTCGCTGTCCTGAAGCTGACCGCGGCGGCCGCGCGGATCGAGGGCGCCGGGGGCGAAGCGGCCCGATGCCTCGGAGGTGGCGAAGCCGATGACAAAAGTGCTGATCAGCCGCTCCAGGCGGGGCACTTCCGGTTCCGGGACCCCGGCGTCGATCAGGGCCAGGTAGATGATGTCCACCGCGCGCACGGCGTCCGGCGTGACGGCGGGGCGTGAGAAGAGCAGGTGCGCAGCCCAGGGGTGACGTTGGGTCACCTGCCTGCAGGTGTGCGCGAGGGCGTTGAGGCGTTCGTCCCAGGCTCGCTCCTGCGACGGGTCCGACGGCAGCAACGCCGACAGCAGGCGGCCGACCATGCCGTCCAGCAGTGCTGCCTTGTCCTTGACGTGCCGGTACAGCGCCATCGGCGTGACGCCGACGCGGTCCGCCAGTGCGCGCATCGACACCGCTTCCAGACCACGCTCGTCGGCGATGGCCAGTGCCGCGTCCAGAATCTCTTCCCGCCTGCCACTCATGGGTCTACAGTGTAGACGTATACACCGTATACAAGAGGGGACGGGGACGGATGCTCGTGGCGAACGGGTTGGTGAAGTTCTACGGCCGGCATCGGGCGCTCGACGGTTTCGACCTGGCGGTCGGGCCCGGTGAGATCGTGGGGCTGATCGGCCACAACGGGGCCGGGAAGACGACCTTCGTCGAGATCGTCACCGGTCTGGTGCGGCCCGACGCTGGCCGGCTCCGCATCGGGACGTACGACGCGCTGCGGTCCGGGCGGGCCGCGCGGCGGCTCGTCGGGGTGGCTCCGCAGGAGACCTCCCTGTACGGCAGCGTGTCCGTGCGGGAGAACCTGCGGCTGTTCGCCGGGCTGGCGGGACTGCGTGGGCGGCAACGTGACGCCGCGATCACCCAGGTCCTGGAGGAGCTTCAGCTGTCGGCCCTGGCGGACCGGGCCGTGGGCGTCCTGTCCGGCGGGCAGCGCCGACGGGTCCAGGCGGCCACCGCGATGGTCGGTTCGCCACCGCTCCTGTTGCTGGACGAGCCGACCGCCGGGGCCGATCCGGAGACCCGCTCGGCCCTGCTGGCCGCCGTGAGGTCCCGTGCCCGGGCCGGTGCCGCCGTCGTCTACACCACCCACTACCTGCCCGAACTCGTGGACCTGGACGCCACGTTGGCGATCGCCCGGACCGGCCGGATCATCGCGCGCGGCACCCAGGAGGAGCTCACCCGCCGTCTCCCCGGCGAGCTCAGGGTTTCATTCGCCGACCCGGCCGAGCCCGAACTGCGGATACCGACGACGGATCCCGGCGCCGACCTGGCGGCCCTCATCGCCTCCGGTCGCACGCCCGCCTCCGTCGACGTGCGCCGCGCGGACCTGGACGACCTCTACCGATCCCTGGAATCCGCAGCGGTCAAGAAGGCAGCGACCGAGAGGACGGAGGCCCCCGGTGCCGCCGCGTGAGTCCGCCACCCGCCTCGGCGTCCTCATACGCCACAACGCGCTCCTGATGCTGCGCGAACCCGGCCCGCTGCTGAGCCGGATGATCCTCCCCCTGGTCTTCATGACACTGCTGCGCCCGCTCTACCTCTCCGCGCAGGGCCGCGCGGCCGGTACCGAACAGGCGGTCGTCGGCACCCTGGTCACCTTCTCGCTGCTCGCGCTCAGCATCTCCGGCAACGCGATCCTCACCGAACGGCTCGGCCACACCTGGGACCGGCTGCGCGGCACGGCGCTGCACCCGGCGGAGCTGCTGCTCGGCAAGGCCGTCCCCGTCCTCACGGCCCTGCTCGCCCAGCAACTCGTGATCGTCGCCTTCGGGACGGGTGTGTTCGGGCTGCGCCTTGCGCATCCGTTCCTGCTGCTGGGTGTCCTGCTCAGCTGGAGCTGCGCCCTGCTCGGCCTCGGGGCGCTGCTGGGCGTTCTCGTCCGCAGCATGGGCGAGCTTTCGGCCGCCTACGACATCGGCGGCATGCTCCTCAGCAGCGTCGGCGGCGCGCTCGTCCCGCTCAGTGTCCTGCCTGCGTGGGTCGCGGACGTGGCCCCCGTCTCCCCCGGCTACTGGGCCGCGCACGGCCTGCGTGCCGCTCTCGCCGGCGACGTCCGCACCGCGGCGGCGGCCTGCGGCACGCTCTTCGGCGTGGCCGTGGTCTGCGGGACCCTGGCCTCGGTCCGTCTGCAAGGCCGCAGCGGGCGCGTGGTGGCGCTCTAGGCGGGACGCCTGCCAGATGCCGGTGCGGGCCGCGGAGGCGGCGGACCGCGTCCCTCGGCCGCTTCGCAGCGATGAGTTCCGCGACTCCGCGGGGTCCACGTCACATACGACACCCGCAGAACGGATGTGATGACCGTGTCCAGCAGCTCCGCCCACGCCAAGGTCAACGGCCTGGAGATGTACTACGAGATCCACGGCGCGGACCTCGACGACCACCCTCCGCTGGTCCTGCTGCACGGTGGTGGGCTCACCGTGGATCTGACCTTCGCCGCCGTGCTGCCCACCCTGGCCGCCGACCGTCGTGTCGTGGCTCCCGAGCTCCAGGGGCACGGGCACACCGCAGACTCCGGCCGCGAGATGACCGTGCCGGACCTGGCGTCCGACGTGGTGGCGCTGCTCGACGTACTCGGCATCCGGCAGGCCGACTTCCTCGGATTCAGCCTCGGCGGACTGGTCGCGCTGGAGATCGCGGTCAGGCACCCGGAGCGCGTCGGACGGCTCTCGCTCGCCGCAGCCATGTACACCCAGGACGGTGTCCACGACGACGTGCGCATCCCGGACTACAGCTCCCCCAGGTTGCCCACCCAGGCCGACTTCCAGCGGATGGCTGACGCTTACGCGGCCATCGCACCGCATCCGGAGCACTTCCAGGACTTCCTCGCCAAGGTCTCCGCGGCGGCGCACGCCCCGCTGCCCTGGACCGCCGACGACCTGCGCGGGCTGCGGGCGCCGACGCTACTGGTCGTCGGGGACAGCGACTTCGTGCGCACGGAGCACGCCGCGGAGATGCAACGCCTGATTCCCGAGGCGCAGTTGGCGGTCCTGCCGGCCACCACCCACATGGCGCTCATGCAGCGCACGTCTCTACTGCTGCCCCTGCTGGGCGAGTTCCTCGCGTGAGGCGACGGCACGGCGCGCGGGCGGACCGGCCGGCCTCGGCGAAGGGAGGGCTCAGTCCAATCCGCCGTTGCTCTTGCGGAGTTGGCCGTTGATCCACTGCCCTTCCCGTGAGCACAGGAAGTCCACGAGGTGGGCCGTGTCCTGCGGGGTTCCGAGGCGACCGAGCGGAGTGGCGTCGAGACAGTGCGTCCGGGTCGTCTCGGTCATCCAACCGGTGTCGACGGGGCCGGGGTTGATGGCGTTGGCGGTGACGCCGAGGTGGGCGAGTTCGTGGGCGGCGGCCAGGGTGATGCGGTCCATGGCGCCCTTGCTCGCCCCGTAGGGCAGGTTGCCCACGGTGTGGTCGCTGGTGAGGCTGATGATCCGGCCGGTGCCCGGTTCCGCGGTGAAGCGGCGGCCGAACTCGCGGATCAGCAGCCAGGTCGCGCGCGTGTTGACGGCGAAGTGCCGGTCGAAACTCTCGACGGTGGTGTCGAGCAGACCGGAGTCGACGGACTCGCAGTGGCTCATCACGAGTGCGGTGACGGGGCCGAGCCGCCGCTCCGCCTCGTCGAAGACCCGGGCCGGAGTGCCGGGGTCGGCGAGGTCCGCCTCGATCGCGGTGGTGGCCGCGCCCCGCTCGGACAGGAGCCCGGCGATCGCCTCGGTCGCGCCGGCCTCGGCACCCCAGGCCATGCGGGCGTCGTACGGGTTGAAGTAGGTGAAGGCGATGTCCCACCCCGAGGCCGCGAGCCGTTCGGCGATGCCGGCGCCGATGCCGACGGTGCGGCCGACGCCGGTGATCAGTGCGAGCGGGCGGGTGCCGAGGGAGGCGGGATGTTCGGTGCGTGTCGTCACGAGCTGGGATCGTTCAGGAACGCCGACGGACCGACAACCGTTTTTCTTGATCCGGGCGGATCCGGCGGCATCACCGGAATGTTGAAAATCGCTCTACTCTGTCACACCCGCGAGGCCCAGAGACTCCCTTGGCCGGAACTCGCCTTCATGTGACTAAAGTTCAACCACGCTGCCTGAGAGTTCTGCGGTTACCCACGGTAGTGGCTTGATTTATGCGATCCCCGGCCGTAACCCTTCCTGCACAACCAGCCAAGACTCTGGGGGGAGTTGGCTTATGGAAGGCACAGTCGACGGGTTCCGCTACGGAGCGGTGACTCCGGTCGCCGCCTATCTGATGGCGTGTCTGGGAGGGGCTCTGGGGTTGCGCTGCGTCGTGCGCACCCTGCCCGGCAACCAGTCATGGAAGGGCGGCTGGCTGGCACTCGGCGCGGCCGCGATCGGCTGCGGCATCTGGACGATGCACTTCATCGCCATGATCGGTTTCCAGGTCGTGGAGACCCGGATCCGTTACGACGCAGGGCTCACGGTGCTCAGTCTCGCCGTGTCGATCGTCGTGGTGGGCATCGGTGTGTTCATCGTCGGCTACCGCGGTGCCAGCACCCTGAACCTGTCCTTCGCGGGCGTGATCACCGGGCTCGGCGTGGCGGCCATGCACTACCTGGGCATGGCGGCGCTGCACCTCAACGGGACGATTCACTACGACCTTGTGGTCGTCGGTCTCTCCGTGGTGATCGCGATCGTCGCGGCGACGGCGGCGCTGTGGGCGGCCGTCTCGATCCGGGGTTTCCTGACCAGCCTCGGGGCCAGCCTGATCATGGGTGTCGCCGTCTCCGGGATGCACTACACCGGAATGGCCGCGGTCAGCGTCCATGTACACGGCAGGACCAGCGGGTCGTGGGCGGGCGACTCGCCCTCCTCCCTGCTGCTGCCCATGCTCGTGGGGCCGGTGATCTTCCTCGTGCTGGCCGGGGTGGTCGTGATGTTCGACCCGCTGCTCGTGCTCGGCGACGGCGACTGGAACCGTCAGTCCGCCTCGGAGGCGCGCGCCGCGCCGCGGCCCGACTCCCTCTTCGAGAATCAGGCGGACCGGGTCGGCCCCGCCCAACAGGATCCGCAGTGGGCCGCACCGCGCACCCGGCAGAGGTGAAGGACACCCCCGGAAGTCTTCACGGATCCGGTGATTTCCGGGAGGGACGGTGCCGTGCGGCACTCCCCCTTCCCGGCCGGTTCTAGATCGTTGTTACGGTGCACCGGTGTCTGACTCCTCACGCGATACCGCCGAAGGCGCCGGCTGGGGCTCCGCCCAACTCGGCGAATACAAGCGGCTGATGCCGGCCGAGGTCGAGAAGATCTCGTGGCTGAACCCGAAGACGCTGTGGGCCGCCCGCAACGGCGTGGTCGCCTCCTGGCTCGGGGACCCCACGGGACGTACCCGAAGCCGTTGGGTGGCCCAGCGCGCGGCGGCCGGCGCACCCGCCGACAAGGTGATCCGGCGCGAGGACCCGCAGCGGTTCTCGTTCATGGTCATCGGCGACACCGGCGAGGGCGACGACCCCCAATACGCGGTCGTGCCAGGGTTTCTGAGGATCAGTCAGGACACCCGGTTCGCCGTCGTCGCCAGTGACGTGATCTACCCGGTGGGCAGCGCGGACGACTACGGCACCAAGTTCTACCGGCCCTACCAGGACTATCCGGCGCCGATATACGCGATACCCGGCAACCACGACTGGTACGAGGGCCTCGGCGCGTTCATGCGCGTCTTCTGCGACGACGCCCCGCCCCTCGCACCCGAACCCGCCCCGCGCCCCCTCACCCGCGCCTGGCTGCGCTCCCTGCTGTGGCACCGGCCTCGCACCGACGACGGCCAACACCTCGACGGCGCCCGCGAGTTGCGTGCGGCCCCGGCCCAACGGACCGTCCAGCCGGGCCCGTACTGGGCTGTGGACGCGGGCCCGCTGCGCATCATCGGCATAGACACCGGGCTCCTCGGAACCATCGACGCCGAACAGGGCGCCTGGCTGCGCGAGGTCTCCCAGGGACCTCGCCCCAAGATCCTCATCACGGGCTCGCCCCTCTACGTGGACGGCGAACACCACCCCTGCGCCATCGAGGGCGGCGGCACCGTGGACGACATCGTCCGCGACCCGGAGCACCGCTTCGTCGCGTCGATAGGCGGCGACATCCACAACTACCAGCGCTACCCGGTCGACGTGGACGGCAGGACCATCCAGTACGTCGTCTCGGGCGGCGGCGGGGCGTTCATGCACGCCACCCACACGATCCCGCACGTCTCGATCGCGAACGTCACCGAGCAGGACTTCCGCTGCTACCCACTGCGCGGCGACTCCCTGGCCTTCTACAGCAGGCTCTACGGCCGCAGGCTGCACCTGCGTCGCTTCTTCACCCTCACCGAGGCCGAGGCCACCGCGGTGATCGCCGAGCGCCTCGGCATCCCGCCGACCCGTACCCCCGGCGAAGCGGCGCGCGTGACGTTCCGCACCCGCCTGGTGGCCAGTCTCCTGGGCGCGGGCGGCCGGCCGGGCCGCACCTCACGGTTCCGGCTCCCGGTGCGCAAGATCTACACCCAGCTGTTCTCGCCGAGCTCGGCGACCTACAGCCCCCCGTTCTTCAAGTGCTTCCTCCGTCTGGACGTCACCCCGGAGGCGGTGCGTCTGCGCTGTTTCGCGGCCACCGGCAACCTCGCCCAGGAGCTCGACCCGCCGGTCGAGGACGAGGTGACGATTCCGCTGGTCTGATGCGGCGCCGACGGTCCCGCGAAACGGGAACACCACATGTCACGGGCGGGTTGGCACCGTCGTACTACTTGATGCATCAAGCACCCACGGAGGAACCCGTGCCGTCGACCCCACGCCCCCTGCGCAAGCTGGGCTTCCTGACCATCGGCCTGTTCGACGAGGCGGATCCGCGGCGCGGCCACGAATCCACCCTGGAGATCATCGAGCTGGGCGAGCGGCTGGGCTTCGACAGCGCGTGGCTGCGCCACCGCCATCTCCAGTACGGCATCTCGTCCCCCGTCGCCGTCATGGCGGCGGCCTCGCAGCGCACCAGCCGGATCGAGCTCGGCACCGCGGTCATCCCGCTCGGCTGGGAGAACCCGCTGCGACTGGCCGAGGACCTGGCGACCGTGGACGTCCTGTCCGGCGGCCGGGTGAACCCGGGTGTGAGCGTGGGCCCGCCGATGCACTTCGACGAGGTCAAGGAAGCGCTGTACCCGGACACGGCCGACGCGGAGGACTTCTCCTACGAGCGGGTGCGGCGGCTGCTGGACCTCGTACGCGGCAAGCCCGCAAGTGACTTCAGCGGAGTGCAGGGATTCGAGGTGTTCTCCGACCGCGTGCAGCCGCACTCCCCCGGCCTCGGCCGACGCCTCTGGTACGGCGGCGGCAGCCTGGGCTCGGCGCGCTGGGCCGGTGAGCACGCCATGAACTTCCTGACCAGCAGCGTCGTCAAGGCGGAGGCCGCCGAGGGGCCGTACGACTTCGCCGGGATCCAGCTCTCGCACATCCGCGCCTTCCGCGCCGCCCACCCGGACGGTGAGGACGCCCGCGTGTCGCAGGGACTCGTCGTCATCCCCACCGACTCGGCGTCGCCGCAGCAGCGCACGAAGTACGAGGAGTACGCGGCGAAGCGCACCCCTCGTACCGCGTCACCGCAGGGTCCGGCGCGGCTGATGTTCGCCCCGGATATCGTCGGTACCTCCGCGGAGATCACCGAACAGCTGCGCGCGCACGCCGCGTTCCGTGAGGTGGACGAGGTGGCGTTCGCGCTGCCCT
The DNA here is from genome assembly GCF_055570355.1 of Streptomyces sp. NPDC031225. Lineage (NCBI taxonomy): Bacteria > Bacillati > Actinomycetota > Actinomycetes > Kitasatosporales > Streptomycetaceae > Streptomyces > Streptomyces sp. NPDC031225. The sequence goes on from NZ_JBVIHJ010000008.1 coordinate 119,788, forward strand.
TCTCCTTCGAGCACGAGGACTATGTGCAGATCCTCACCGACATCGCGACGAAGCTGGGCCCGGCACTGGGCTGGCAGCCCGCCGCGTAGGACGACGCTCGGCCGGCTGGGGCGGTACCGGGCCCGCCCCGGCCCGGACCGAACCAGCGGGGCGCGACACCTCCGTACGACGGACCCGAGCCGCAGTCCCACCCACCGGACTGCGGGGCCCGGTCGGTCGGAGTCGCTCGGTCCAGGTGAGCGGCCCTGCCGGTCCCGGTCCGCCGGGACAGCCCGACTCCCGTCCGACCCGTGCGGCACAGACCTCGGCCGCCCCTGACACCACCGGACTCCCGAGCACCCGACCCTGCCGGTCACGGTCCTCCGGCCCCGACGGGCCCGCCCCCCGCAGCGCCCGCCCACCGCTCCCGACCGGCCAGGTCACCAGCGCCCCACCTCGGTCCCCGTGACCGGTTCCGACGACTTGCCGTCCGCTCCCACCGGGACGTCCCCCGTCAGCATCACCCGGTGCATGGTCCGGGGGAAGCCGAGGTGGGCGTTGTCGCTGGGGGCCAGATGAATGGTGGCCCGGTTGTCCCAGAAGGCCACGCTCCCCGGCTCCCAGCGGAAGCGGACCGTGTACTCGGGCCGTACCGCCTGTTCGAGGAGCATGTCGAGGATCGCCCGGCTCTCGGCACGGGACAGGTCGGCGATCTGCTCGACGTAGTAGCCGTTGACGAAGAGGATCCGCTCCCCCGTCTCGGGGTGGACGCGCACCAGCGGGTGCAGCGAGGCGACCTGGTGGTCCAGGAGGTGCCGGACATAGGCGTCGTCGCCCGGCCGGGGCTGGTAGCCGACGCCGAGCCGGTGCTCCACGCGCAGACCGTCGATGAACTCCCGCACCGGGCCTGACAGTCCGGCGTAGGCGGCCGCGAGGTTTGACCAGGTGGTGTCGCCGCCGTACGGCGGGACGGTCTCCGCGCGCAGGATCGTCGCGGCGGGCGGGTCGACGCGGGCGCCGTGGTCGCAGTGCCAGCCGCGCAGCAGGGTGTGCCGTCGGCGTTGCAGCCACTCCTCGTGTTCCATGCCGAACTTCCCGCCCAGCTCCAGCCGGTCGGCGGTCGTCTCGACCTCCGGGAAGTCCGCGGGCGAGGCACCGCCGCGCTTGCGCAGGACGACCGGCTCACCGAACCTGCGGGCGAAGGCCACGTGCCCGGTGTGGTCCAGCTTCTGCCCGCGGAAGAACACCACCTTCCAGCGCAGCACCGCGGCCCGGATCGCGGCGACCACCGCATCGTCCAGGTCGACGGCCAGGTCGACCCCGGTGATCTCCGCTCCGATGTGCCCGGCGACCGGGTTCACCTCGATTCCCGCTACCCGCTCCGCCGTGCCCTTGTCCGTCGTCATGGATGCTCCGTCGATCGCCACGCCTGTGTCTGTACGAGAGTGACGGTCTCCTCCCCGCGGGACACGCCACCCATGCTTGACTGCCCATCGTGACCGTTTCCTCGACTCCCCACGAACCGAGCGCCTTCGTGCGCCGCCTGCACACGGGCGAACGGCTGCCCCTGCCGGCCGACTCGGTGGCGGGCTGGGAGACCTTCCCCTTCGAAGGGGACTTCCGGGTCAAGCCGATCCAGCCGCCCGTCCTCCCCGAGCCCGGACGCCAGGGGGAGGACGGCCCGGAGGACTGCCGCACCTGCGCCAGGCCGGTGGAGGAGGCACTGTGGGCGGACGACCACTGGCGGCTGGACGCGGTCGGCTCCGAGTCCCGGCTGCCGGCCGTCGTCATGCTGCAACCGCGCGGCCACCACGACCTGACCGACCTGCCCGCCGAGCGTGCGGCCGAACTCGGCCCCCTCCTCCAGCGTGCGGAACGCGCGGTGCTGGGACTCGACGGCGTCGCGCGCGTCCATGTCAACCGCTGGGGCGACGGAGCCGCCCACCTCCACTTCTGGCTGCTCGCCCGGCCGGCCGGGCTGATGCAGATGCGGGGGACCTTCCTGTCGGTCTGGGAGGAGCTCCTGCCGCCCCTGCCGGACGAGGACCGCCGACTGGCCCACCGGAGCATCGCCGCCGCGCTGGCCGCGGAGGGCGGCACGGCCTACGCCCTCTGACGGTGAACTCCTCCTTCGGTGCCCGTGCCGTCCGGTTGATCACCAGGCACTCCATCCCTGAGGCTGGGAAGGGACGACACAGTCAAGGGAAGGTCCAGAAGTGATCAGCATCCCGACGCACACCCTCAACGACGGTACGACCATCCCCGCGCTCGGTCTGGGCACCTGGCCGATGGACGACGCGGAGGCGGAACGGGCGGTCGGCACCGCGCTGGAGAGCGGCTACCGGCTCCTCGACACCGCGACGAACTACCGCAACGAGACCGGTGTCGGCCGCGGCGTGGTCGGCAGCGCTGTCCCTCGCGAGGAGATCCTCGTGACGACGAAGCTCCCCGGCCGCCATCACGGCCACGATGAGACCCTGGCCTCCTTCGAGGAGTCCCGCGCCCGCCTCGGCCTGGAGTACGTGGACCTGTTCCTGATCCACTGGCCGCTCCCCCGCGTGGACAAGTACGTCGACTCGTGGCGGGCCATGATCAAGCTGCGCGAGGACGGTCTCGTGCGGTCGATCGGGGTCTCCAACTTCACCGCCGCGCACATCGAGCGGCTGGAGAAGGAGACCGGGGTCCTGCCGTCGGTCAACCAGATCGAACTGCACCCCTTCTTCCCGCAGGGCGAACTGCGCGCGTACCACGCCGACAAGGGCATCGTCACCGAGAGCTGGAGCCCGCTGGGCCGGGGTTCGGATCTCCTGGACGACCCGGCCGTGGCCGCTGTCGCCACGGCGCACGGTGTCACCCCCGGCCAGGCGATCCTGCGCTGGCACATCCAGCTCGGCGCCGTGCCCATCCCGAAGTCCGGCGACCGGAACCGCCAGCGCGCGAACCTCGACGTCTTCGGCTTCGAGCTGAGCGAGGCCGAGGTGGCGGCGATCGGCGACCGTGCGCACCGGCGCCTGGGCGGGGATCCGGAGGTGCACGAGGAGTTCTGATCCCCGGGAGGGGTTCTCGGGGCCCCGGGGTGAGTACGGCGGTGGCGCGATGATCGTCGGGGGCGCGGCCCGGACTTCACGCTGAGCGGTCGCCCCGTGGTCATCCGTCCGCCGGGACCAGACAGAACTCGTTTCCCTCGGGATCGGTGAGGACGATGTGGTGCGGATGCCGGGCCCCGACCGTCGCGCCGAGAGCCGTGAGGCGCCGGATCTCCGCCTCCGGGTCCACGGCGAGCAGGTCCAGGTGCACACGGTTCTTCACGCTCTTGGCCTCCGGCACGAGTTGGAACCACAGCCGGGGTCCGCCCTCCGCCGACTCGACCAGCACGGTCGGGTCGTCCTCGGTACTGCTGATGCCGAGGGAGCGCAGGCGGGCGAGTTCCGTGTCGTCGTAGGGCGCGACGGCGTAGTCGTCCAGGGCGGCGGCCCAGAAGCGGGCCGTGGCCGCGGGGCGAGCACAGTCGAAGACGATGTCCTTGAGTCGCGCCATCCCTCCATGGTGGCCGCCGCTGCGGGAGGGTGTCACGTACGCGTCCGGCATCCGCGTCATCGCCGCCCCGGCCTCCACACCGTGGGTGACGGACACGGGCGGTCCACCGAATCAGGCCTCAACTGCCCTTGTCTGCCTCTATGTTCACTCCGAAGTCCACTGCGACAGGTCAGCACTCACGCACTCGAAGCCAGGAGGCCTTCCGTATGCGCATCGCGCTCCGTACCGCCGTGTCCGGCGCGGTCCTCACCGCCACCGTCCTCACCACCGGCGGCACCGCCGGGGCGACACCGCCCGGACCCGGAGTGGTCGGCACACTGATCGCTCAGAAGACCGTGGGCGACACCGACTACGTCCTCAGAGAGATCACCGTTCCGCCGGGTCAGGCAACCGGCTGGCACTACCACGACGGCCCCGTCTACGGATACGTCAAGCAGGGAACGCTCAGCCACTACCACGCCGACTGCGCCGTCGACGGCGTCTACCCGCAGGGCACGGTCGTGCGTGAGCCGGGTGGCCCGGGCGACATCCACCTCGGCCGCAACCAAGGGACGACCCCGCTCGTCCTTGAGGTGCTGTACGTCCTGCCGCACGGGTCGCCGTACTCGGAGGACGTGCCGAACCCCGGCTGCTCCTTCCAGTGACCGCGGTGATCAGAACTCCGGCGGCTCCAGGGACTGTTCGGCCCAGATCGTCTTGCCGCTGCCGGTCTGCCGGCTCCCCCAGCGCTGGGTGAGCTGGGCGACAAGGAGCAGCCCGCGGCCGCCCTCGTCGTAGGCGTGGGCGCGCCGCAGGTGCGGGGAGGTGGAACTGCCGTCGGACACCTCGCAGATGAGGGTGCGGTCGCGGATCAGCCGTAGCTGAATGGGCGGTTCGCCGTAGCGGATGGCATTGGTGACCAGTTCGCTGACGACGAGCTCGGTGACGAAGGAGGCCTCCTCCAGTCCCCAGACGGCGAGTTGCTCGGTGGCGGCCTGCCGGGTGGCGGCGACGTGCGCGGGGTCGGGCTCGACGTCCCAGGTGGCGACCCGGTCCGCGCCGAGGGCTCGGGTACGGGCGAGCAGGAGGGCAACGTCGTCGCCGGGCTCCTCGGGGAGTACGGCCTTGAGGACCGTGTCGCACAGGTCGTCGAGGGTGTCGGTCCTCGCGGTCAGCGCGCGGCACAGTTCGTCGGTGGCGTGGTCGACGTCGCGGTCCCGGTCCTCGATGAGACCGTCGGTGTAGAGGGCGATGACGGCGCCCTCGGGCAGTTCGACCTCCGTGGCCTCGAAGGGCAGGCCTCCTACACCGAGCGGGGGTCCGGCGCTCAGGGGGACGAGCCGCACGGTGCCGTCGGGCAGGACGACGGCAGGCGGCGGATGCCCGGCGGCGGCCGCGGTGAGCAGGCGCGATACCGGGTCGTAGACGGCGTACAGACAGGTGGCGCCGAGCTCGGCGACCTCGCCCCCGTCGTCGGGGCGGTCGTCGGACGCGAGGTGGGTGACCAGGTCGTCGAGGTGGGTGAGGAGTTCGTCGGGCGGCAGGTCGACGTCGGCGAGCGTGCGCACGGCCGTGCACAGGCGGCCCATGGTCGCCGAGGACGGGATGCCGTGGCCCACGACGTCGCCGACCACGAGGGCGACGCGGCTGCCGGAGAGCGGAATGACGTCGAACCAGTCACCGCCGATACCGGCCAGGGAGCCGCAGGGCAGATAGCGGTGGGCGACCTCGACCGCCGCCTGTCCCGGCAGGCTGCGCGGCAGGAGGCTGTTCTGGAGGGCCAGGGCGGTGGTGCGCTCGCGGGCGAAGCGGCGGGCGTTGTCGATGCAGACGGCGGCCCTGCTGGCGAGCTCCTCGCCGACCGTCGCGTCGTCGCCGCCGTAGTCGTCGGGGTGTGCGATGCGGACCGCGACCACGACACCCAGGGTCGTGCCGCGGGCCCTGAGCGGTACCGCGAGCATGGAGTGGACGCCCTTGCGGTAGGAGCGGCCGGCGGGGGCGCGGGCATTGCGTTCTGCGACCCAGCGCACGAAGTCGGGCTCTCCGGCCTGGCTGACGGCTGCCCTGCCCTGTCGCAGTGCCCGCGCGGGCGGGGAGAAGGCCGGGTAGACATCCGCCTCGCCCAAGCGGACGGCGGCCTCCGGGGTGCCTTCGAAGGCGGAGCCGTGGGCGACTCGGCGCAGGACGATGTCGCCTTCCAGCACGGTCGGGGGCTCGTCGGTGCCGAGGACCCATTCGAGGAGGTCGACGCTGGCGAAGTCGGCGTACCGCGGGACGATGAGTTCGATGAGCTCCTCGGCGGTGCGCACCACGTCCAGGGTGGAGCCGATGCTGGCCGCGGCCTCGTTCAGCAGGGCCAGCCGCTGCCGGGCCCAGTGCTGCTCGCTGCTGTCGAAGCCCGCGAGGGCGACCCCGGTCAGCTCCCCGGTGTCTTCGCGCACGGGCCACATGTCGAAGGTCCAGGCGTGCTCCCTGTTGCTCGACGGGGCGCCCGTGAAGCTCTCGTAGCGCACCGGCATGCCCGTCTCGGCCACCTGGCGCAGATGGGCCAGGAAACCCCGGCTGTGCTCGGCGTCCTCGACGGTGTCCGGGAAGTACCGGCCGAGCAGCGCGTCCTCCGGCACCCCCATGCCCCGGCAGGCCACGTCGTTGAGGCGCAGGTAGTGCTGTCGGGGGTCGAAGATCGACATGGACATGGAGGCCTGCTGGAAGGCCTTCCCGGCCAGCGTCGGTTCGCCGGCAACGGGCGGCCGGCCGGTGATCACGTACCCGGCCGGTGTGCCGTCGCCGCTCAGGACGGGACACGCATCAAGGGTGAGCGTGAGCGGGGACCCGTCGCTGCGGCGCAGTACGACGGTGCCCTTCAGCGCCGCCACGGCCGGTCCCGGCGGGTCCTCGGCGAGCAGCTCCCGGGCCGCCCGCCCCACGACCTCCTCGGCCGTGTGTCCCGTCAGCCGCCGGGCGCCCTCGCTCCACCCCGTCACAATGCCCTCGGCATCGGTGACCGCCGTAGCGGAGACGTGCTCCATATGCTCCAGGATGGTCCCTTTGCCGGACCGCATCAACCGAAACGGGGCAACTGGGCCCCGCCCGTCACTTCCGGTGGGCGCGCAGCGCGTCCAGGGCACGGTCGGCGTGCGTGTTCATGCGCAGTTCGCTGCGCACGACGTCCAGCACCGTGCGGTCCTCGGCGATGACGAAGGTGGCGCGCTTGGTGGGTGCCAGGGAGAAGCCGCGCTTGACGCCGAACAGCTCGCGTACGGCGCCGTCGGCGTCGGACAGCAGGGTCATGCCGAGGGTGTGGCGGCCTGCGAACTCCTGCTGGCGCTCGACGGTGTCGCCGCTGATGCCCACGGGCTGTGCGCCGACGGCGGCGAACTCGGCGGCGAGGTCGCGGAAGTGGCAGGCCTCCGCGGTGCAGCCGGCGCTCAGGGCGGCGGGGTAGAAGAAGAGCACGACCGGGCCGTCGGCGAGCAGGTCGGAGAGCCGGCGGTGGGCGCCGGTCTCGTCCGGGAGCTCGAAGTCGTCGATGGTGTCGCCGGTCTCTATCGCCTTGCTCATGCCTGGGCCTCCGTGTTCTTCGCGATGCTGCGTGCCCACAGCACGAGCGGAAGCTGCAGCGGCAGCCGTCCGAGGGCCGCCGCCTTCAGGGGCGCGGGGCGGTGGCGCCAGTCGACGGCCATCTTGACGTTGGCGGGGAACACCCCGACGAAGAAGGCGGCCGTGGCCAGGGCGGCCGTCCGCCTGGTCCGCGGCAACGCCAGACCGCCGGCGAGCGCGAGCTCCACGGCGCCGCTGGCGTACGTCCAGGTCCGGGGCCTGCCCGGCAGTGCCTGCGGGATGGTCGCGTCGAAGGAACGCGGTGAGGCGAAGTGGGCGACGCCCGCGGTGGCCAGCAGACCGGCGAGCAGCAGGGGTGAACGTGGGGACCGTGACACGGTTCCTCCTTCGGGGGGCTGCCGCGCACATTACTGGACGGTACATCCAGGTCCGACAGGGGCCTGCCCGCGCCATCAAGGCCCTATGGGGAACGGCGGTTGCGGGCGCCCGGGGTGCGGCCGAAGGCACGGCGGAACACGTCGCGGCACGCGGTCACGGAGGACCAGCCGGGCAGGACCACCCGGCGGCGCCGGGGGCACTCGCCGACGCAACGTCGCTACGGTCCGCCACCCGAGCCTGGCGTCGGTGTCAGGCGGTGCCGGCGGGTGTCGGCTCCTCGCTCTCGTCGTCGATGGAGTACGAGAGGAAGTCGTCGACCATGCGGTGGAAGAGTCCGGCGAGCTGCCGCAGTTCCTCGGGCTCCCACTCGGACAGGGCCAGCTGCATGCCCCGGGCTCCGACGTCACGGATGCGGTCGATGGCCTGTCGCCCGGTGCCGGTGAGCTGGATGCGCTGGGCGCGCCTGTCGTCGGGGTCGGGGACGCGGGTGACGTAACCCGACTTCTGGAGCTGCTGGACCGTGCGTGTGACGTGGGAGGCCTCCACTCCCAGGCGGTTGGCCAGCTCCCCCGGACGCATCGGCTCGGTGTCGGCGACCTGGCGCAGCAGGGCCACGGCGGCGCGGTCCAGCGGCACCTCGGCCAGCGACATCAGCCGGTCGTGCTGACGGGCACGGGTGCTCAGGTAGGTGATACGGGTGAGCGCCCGCTCGATCTCGATGACTTCCGGGGACGCGGGGACGTCGGGGAGCGGCTGTGAGGACATACTCACCAGTTTACCATCTTGTTGCGTAACTCAAGTAATCTACGGCGGGTGTTCAGCGCGCGTACTGCGGACGTACGACGGGCGCCGACGGCCGGGTGACCGTCGGCGCCCTCTCGGGACACCCGGAATACTCAGGCTTCGACCACCGAGACCTCGGTCCGTACGCTCCCCTGCCAGACCGCTCCGGCGGCGACGGCCTGGCGCCACCGGCGGATCGCCTTGGGCGCCATGCCCACCGCGAGGGCACCGCTGACCCGGTTCCCCGTGCGGTACGCGGCGACGAACCGGCGTTGCGCCACGTCACCCTCCACGACGGCGACCTCGTCGTGTCCGCGCAGGTACCCGTACGCCTGGATCTTCATGTCGTACTGGTCGGACCAGAAATAGGGAACCGGCGCGAACGGCTTGCGCGACTCCCAGGCGGCGAGCAGGTTGCGGGCGGCGGCCATGCCCTGCTCGGCCGCGTTGGTGCGGTGCTCGATCCGCATCGACGCGCCGAACAGCGGGTTGTACCAGCGGCCCACGTCACCGGCCGCGTACACGTTCTCCGCGGCCTCGCAGTACTCGTCGCAGACCACGCCGTCGCCCACCGCGAGTCCGCTGCCGCCGAGCCACTCGGTGTTGGGCAGCGAGCCGATGGCCACGAGCACCTCGTCCGCCTCGACCTCCTCTCCGTCGGCGAGCCGGACACCGTCCTCGGTCACGTCCGTCACGGTGACTCCGCAGCGCAGTTCGACTCCCCGGTCGACATGGGCCCGGGCCAGCATCTGCCCGATCTCGACGCCGACCGCGTGTGCCAGCGGCACGGCGGCCGGTTCCAGGAGAGTCACCCGCGCGCCCATACGCCGGGCCACCGCCGCGGCCTCCGCGCCGAGGAACCCGGCGCCCACCACGACCAGTCGCCGTCCCCGCGCCAACCGCTCCCGCAGTGTGAGCGCGTCGTCGAGGGTGCGCAGCACGTGGGCGCCCTCACCGGGCAGCCGGCGCGGCCGCACGCCGGTGGCGATGACCAGTCCGTCGTACGGCACCTCGCAGCCGTCGGCCATCCGCACCGTGCGGGTGGCGAGGTCGAGACCCGTCGCCGCGACGCCGAGCCGCAGGTCGAGACCGAGTGCGGCCAGGTCGGCCGGAGTGCGCAGGGCGAGCCGGTCGGGCTGCCACTCCGCGGCCAGGATCTGCTTGGACAACGGGGGCCGGTCATAGGGAGGTTCGGGCTCGTCGCCGATGAGGGTGATCGTTCCGTCGTACCCTTCGCGGCGCAGTGTCTCGGCCGCGGCGAGCCCGGCGGCCGAGGCTCCGACGACGGCGATCCGCCTCACTGCCGGACCAGCCGGATGGCGGCGGCCGGACAGACCGCGACGGCTTCCTTCACGTCGTCGAGTCGGTCGTCGCCGACCTCCTCCGCCAGGAGGACCGCGATGCCGTCGTCGTCCTGGTCGAACACGTCCATGGCGGCGACCACGCACTGTCCCGAGGCGACGCACTTGTCGGCTTCCAGCTCCACCTTCATGGGATGCCCCCTACTTCTGTCGTGGGTGTCGTTCGTACGCGGGACGGCAGGCGGTCACCAGGCCACCGGCAGTTCGTGGATGCCGTAGATGAACGCGTCGTGCTTGAACTTCACGTCCTCGAGGGCGCAGGCGAGCTTCAGCGTGGGGATGCGCCGGTAGAGGGTGCCGTAGACGACCTGGAGCTCCATGCGGGCGAGGGGCTGGCCCAGGCACTGGTGGACGCCGAAGCCGAACGCAACATGGCGGCGGGCGTCGCGGGTGATGTCGAGGCGGTCCGGGTCCTCGAAGACCCGGGGGTCACGGTTGCCGATCTCGTTGACCATGATCACGCCCTCGCCGGCAGTGATGACCTGCCCGGCGATCTCGATGTCCTCGGTGACCGCGCGCCGGCGTCCCAGGTGGGTGATGTGCAGGTAGCGCAGCAGTTCCTCGACCGCGGAGGCGACCAGTGCGGGGTCGTCCGTACCGCGCAACAGGGCGAGCTGGTCGGGGTGTTGGAGGAGGGCGGCGGTACCGAGCGTGATCATGTTCGCGGTGGTCTCGTGCCCCGCGATCAGCAGGAGCAGTGCCATCTCCGTGGCCTGCCCGTGCGTCAGCTCGCCCGCGCTGACGCGTTCGGCGATGCCGGTGAGGAGGTCGTCCTTTGGCTCGGTGAGCCGCTGGGCGAGCTGATCGGAGAGATAGCCGGCGATCTCCCGGGTGGCCGCGCCGCGCGCCTCCGGGGTCGCGGTCGTGCGCACCATCGTCTTGGTGTTCGCCTGGAACAGCGCGTGGTCGTCGTAGGGCACGCCGAGCAGTTCGCAGATCACCAGCGAGGGCAGGGGGAGGGCGAACGCCTCGACCAGGTCGGCCGGCTGCGGTCCGGCCAGCAGGTCGTCGATCAGTCCGTCCACAATCCGCTGCACGGCGGGCCGGAGGGCTTCGATCCTCTTGATGGCGAACGGTGCCGTGACCATCCGGCGCAACCGGGCGTGTTCGGGGTCGTCCATCATGATGAAGCTGAGCTTGCCCTCCCCGGCCGCGGAGTCGGCCTTGGCCGGATAACCGGGCCGGTCGGTGTCGGCGCTGACCCGGGCATCGCCCAGGATCGCCCGCTGCTCGGCATAGCGGGTCACAAGCCACGGCTCGCTGCCGTCCCACAGACGGACCTTCGCCAAGGGCCCCTTCTCCTGAAGTTCCATGAGGCCGGGCGGCGGGTCGAAGGGGCAGCGGGCGGCGCGGGACATGGGGAACTCGGGGGCGGTGCCCGCCACGTCGTGCGCGGGACCGGCCGGAGTGACGGCCATGGTTCTCCTCGGTGGTGGGGGCTCCGCCGGACGGGGTGGAGCGCCGGTGCGAAGTGGTCGAGGCCTCGATGAACACATGCAAACAGACAGGGCTGACGCCACCCCGTCGGCAACCTGACGGAAAGCTGACGTGACTCAGGTCACAGAGCCATCAACTGCTGTGAATCTTCGGAGAGTTGCGAATGCCCACGACACCCCGGCCGCTGCGGGCACACCGACTGCCACACCGTGTCGTTTGCAGCGGGCCTCAGGACTCGACGTCTGCGCGTCCCAGCCAGTAGCCGAAGCCGCGGCGGGTGTGGATGAGTTCGGGGGCGTCCTGGTCCACCTTGCGCCGCAGGCGGGAGACGAGCTGTTCGATCGCGTTGTCGCCGCGATGGTCGCCCCAGACGTAGCGGCCGATCTGCTCCTTGGACAGCACGCGGTGGGCGTTGACGAGGAGATGGCGCAGGAGCCGGTATTCGGCGGGCGTCAGGTCGAGGACGCGCGGCCCACGCCGGGCCTCGCACAGACTGTCGTCCAGGACGAGTTCGCGGTAGCACAGCCCGCCGCTGCGGGCGGGCCCCGCGCCCGTCCCGCGCAGCAGGACCTGCACCCTGGCCAGGAGGTCGGCCACCCGGAAGGGCTTGGTGACGTAGTCCCGTTGCCCCAGGCCGAGTTCGGGCACGATCCGGTCCAGGGACTCGTAGTCGACCAGCAGGAGGACGGGCGGACGGCGGACCACGGTGGGCCGGGTGCGGCCCAGTTCCGCCACGTCCGGCAGCGTGACGTCGACGACCACCAGATCGAACCGTTCGCGGGTCAGGCGCGCCAGGCCGTCGACGGCGGTGACCGCCTCGACGACCCGGTAACCCGCCAACTCCAGCGTCGCGCAGAGGAGTTCGGACACCTCAGAGTCGCCCGCGATGACCAGGAGCCGCTGACCGGCACCGCGGGCGAGGGCCGGGTGCCGCTCGCTGGAGCTGCCATACATGGGACAACACCGTTCGTGGGGAGGCGCGCTCCCCCACCCTAGCTTCTCCTTGCCTAACTCAAGTAAACAGCAGGGTCCACGGGAGGCCGTCATCGGGTGGGCGTGACCGGGGCCGTCCACATGGCGACCACGACGTCACCGAGACCGGTAGCGGCGTCGTGCCAGGTGGCTCGGGGGGTGGGGGTGTTCTCGGCGAGGGCCCGTTCACGGTCGGCGGCCATGTGCACGATCAGATGACGGGCCATCTCGGCACGCTCGGCACGGACGTCGGCGGGCAACTCGGGCAGACACCGGTTCAGCCCGTCGACGATCCGCCGGAGCGACGGCGAGGCCATGGACTCCTCGACCATGATCTGCTGGAGCACCGGGTCGGTCATGACCTGGGCGCAGAACCGGGCGAACCAGGTGGGACTGCCCAGCGCCGCGAGATGTTCGGGCACGGGACGTACCAGACAGTCCACCCAGTCGCGTACGTCCGTGGAGGCACCCGCCCTGTCCAGCAGCCGGGCGCGGATCTCCTCGATGCGGACATGGTGCTTGCGGGTGATCGCCCGGACCAGGTCGGCCTTGGTGCCGAAGTGGTAGCCGACCGCGGTGTTGTTGCCCTGCCCCGCGGCCTCGCTGACCTGACGGTTGGACACCGCGAGGACACCACGCTCGGCGAACAGCCGCTCCGCCGCGGTCAGGATCAGCTCCCGGGTCGCGCTGACCTGTTCCTCGCGTACCGTCCTGCCCGCCATGCTCACCACCGCACCGGGACTTCGCTGAGCCCTCCGACGGCCAGCCCCTCGAGCCGCCTGAGGTCCGCCGGCGGTGCGGCGAGTTCCAGTGCCGGAAGCCTACGCAACAGCGCGTCGGGGACGGCGCGCAGCACCGCGCGGGCGAGTGCCCGGCCCGGGCAGGACCGGGCTCCGACGCCGAACGCGGGGCAGGGGCCGGGGCTGCGGTCAAGGACAGGGGTCCTCCTCGGCTCCGGCGATCGCTGCACGGACAGGACACCCGGACCCGTAAGCTAAGTCAAGCACCTGACTTAACTTCGGCCGAGCTCTCGGTCCCCCGCCCTGCCCTGGAGGCTCATTCATGTCCGACGCTCCCGCCGGATCCGCCGACGCGGGTGCCGTGACCCCGCCCCGGCCCAACGCCGTGGTGGCGGTGCTGGCGTTCGCCGGAATCGTCGTGGCTCTGATGCAGACCCTGGTCATCCCGATCGTGCCGGAACTGCCCAAGCTGCTCGACGCCCCGGCCTCGGACACCGCCTGGGCGGTGACGGCGACCCTGCTCGCGGCGGCCGTGGCCACCCCCGTGGTCGGCCGGCTCGGCGACATGTTCGGCAAGCGCCGGATGCTGCTGGTCAGCGTCGTGATGCTGGTGGCCGGATCGGTCGTCTGCGCACTGAGCGACGCCCTGGTCCCGATGATCGTCGGCCGCGCCCTCCAGGGCCTGTCCTCCGGTGTGATCCCGCTCGGCATCAGCATCATGCGCGACGAGCTGCCCACGGAACGCCTGGCCGGGGCGACCGCGCTGATGAGTGCCTCCCTCGGTGTCGGCGGTGCCCTCGGCCTGCCGACGGCCGCGCTCATCGCGGACAACTTCGACTGGCACTTCCTGTTCTGGAGCTCGGCCGGGATGGGCGTGATCGCCCTCGTGCTCGTCGTGGCGTTGGTGCCGGAGTCCCGGGTGCGCACCGGTGGCCGCTTCGACGCGGTCGGCGCGGCAGGGATGGCCGTGGGCCTGGTCTCCCTGCTGCTGGCCGTCTCCAAGGGCGCCGACTGGGGCTGGACCAGCGGGACCACCCTCGGTCTGTTCGCCGTCGCCGTGATCGTCCTGGTGGCCTGGGGCTTCTTCGAACTGCGCACCGCCCAGCCGCTGGTGGACCTGCGCACCACCGCCCGCCGCCAGGTGCTGTTCACCAACCTCGCGTCGATCGCGATCGGCTTCTCGATGTTCGCGATGTCGCTGGTCCTGCCCCAGCTGCTCCAGCTGCCCACCCAGACCGGCTACGGCCTGGGCCGGTCCCTGCTGACCGCCGGCCTGGTCATGGCTCCCTCGGGTCTGGTGATGATGGCTCTGGCCCCGGTCTCCGCCATGGTCTCCAAGGCCAAGGGCCCGAAGGTGACGCTGATGATCGGCGCCCTGATCGTGGCCTGCGGGTACGGCATCAACATCGTGCTGATGTCCCAGGTGTGGCACCTGGTGCTGGTCTCCTGCGTGATCGGCGCCGGCATCGGGTTCACGTACGGTTCGATGCCCGCGCTCATCATGGGCGCCGTGCCCGCCTCGGAGACGGCGGCCGCGAACAGCCTCAACACCCTGATGCGGTCCATCGGTACGTCCTGCGCGAGCGCCGTCGCCGGAGTGGTCCTGGCCCACATGACCGTCGACCTCGGGGGTTACGCGCTGCCGTCCGAGAACGCCTTCAAGACCGTCATGGCGATCGGCGCGGGCGCCGCGCTCCTCGCCTTCGCCCTCGCCTCCTTCATCCCCCGCCCGCGCGCCGCGCCCCTGGCGGCGGTCCCGGCGCCGCCCGCCGCGGAGAGGTCCGCCGGTACGCCCTCGGGGCGCTGACGTTCCCCGCCCGACGGCCGTCGGCGGGCGGCCGTCAGGCGTTCATGTCCTGCCCGAGGAGGACACGACTCCCCGCGCGTACTGCGTTCTCAGTAGCGCGCTTGTCGGCGGAGGTACGACGACGAGCGGGCCCGGACCGGGAAGACTGGGGTCGTCCGGACCGTCGGCGTGGGGCGTGACGCTCATCCGCCCGGACGACGCGCGGCGGCAGCGCCCGGCGGGCACGGCCACCATGGTTCCAGGACACGAGCGGAGAGCCGATGAGCATCCCGTTGCGGCGCCGCACCGACGACCCTGTCCGCACGGTCGCCGCCGTGCCGGCCGCGCGGCGGGAGCCGCCCCGGCTTCCAGAGGCCGTATGTGAGGGGTCGCCCCGACTCCCCCTGCCCGCCGTCACGGAACGTCAAGAACGGACCCCATGACCATCCGCGTACTGCTCGCCGACGACCAGGCCCTGCTGCGGGCCACCTTCCGGATCCTCATCGACTCGTGCGACGACATGGAGGTGGTCGCTGAGGCCGCCGACGGCGCCGCAGCGGTCGATCTGGCACGCGTCCACCGGCCCGACGTGATCCTGATGGACATCCGCATGCCGGGGACCGACGGCCTGGCCGCCACGTCCGCGATCTGCGCCGACCCCGAGCTGTCCGAGACGCGCGTGCTGATCCTGACCACGTTCGAGATCGACGAGTACGTCGCACAGTCGCTGCGGGCCGGGGCCAGCGGGTTCCTCGGCAAGGACGTCACCGCCGAGGCCCTGCTCGACGGCGTCCGGACCGTGGCGGCCGGGGACTCCCTGCTCTCCCCCGGCGCCACCCGCACCCTCATCACCCGCTTCCTGTCGGCCCCGGGGCTGGGCACCCGGCTCGCCGCCGCCGACGACCTGACCGGCCTCACCACCCGGGAACGCGAGGTGATGGCCTGGGTGGCGGAAGGCCACTCCAACGAGGGGATCGCGGAGAAGCTGTTCGTCAGCCCCCTGACAGTCCGCACCCACGTCCACCGTGCGATGACGAAGCTCGGTGCCCGGGACCGGGCCCAGCTCGTCGTCATGGCCTATCAGTCGGGCCTGGTCCAGGCGCTGCCGCCCGAGGAGCGCTGACCTCTCACCTCTCGGAGAGCTTCTCCAGCCACTGCTGGAGGAGGGCCGACTCCGCCGTCGTGAACACCGGCGGCAGGTCGGCGCGCAACCGGGCCGCCAGAGTGGCGGCCGCGACGGGCACCGAGCTCCCCTCACGGGAGACGTCGAGGTCGGCGGGCCGGGTCACCGAGTCCAGCACGGCGTCGCGCAGCCGTTCCGCGAACTTGGCGTCCGCGTACTGCTCGGCTCTGGTCAGCATGGACAGGGCCGCCCCGACGTTGGCGGACATGATGATCTGGGTGGCCAGTGCGGGCGGCACCGTCAGCCGTCCCTCGGCCGCGCAGCGCTCCAGGATGCCGTGGAGCAGGTCGTGCGCCTCCTGGACCGCGGCCGGGGGCACCGTCAGTTCGGGCGAGTACATCAGGCGGTAGTGGCTGGGGTGCTCCAGCGCGAAGCGCATGTGGTTGTCCCAGCCGGTCCTGAGGTCCTCGACGGGGTCTCCGCTCGGCCGCGCCGCACGCTTGGACGCGAGGTACTGCTCGAAGCCCCGGTCGACCACGGCAGCCAGCAGGCCCGCCTTGTCGCCGAAGAGCCGGTAGAGCATCGGTGCGCCCACCCCGGCCCGCTCGCACACGGCGCGTGTCGAGACATCGGCGGCCGACGCGCCGGCCAGCAGCTCGGTGGCCGCTTCCAGGATCTTCTCTCTCGCATCCATGCCTCCACCGTAAGACATTCGTATCGCCGATACGAGTGAGGGGTTACCAGCGCTACGATCCCGTGTTATCGTCGATACGAACAGGCCGTAGCAACGCTAACAAGGGATGCAGTCATGACCACTGGGACCCGGACGGAACAGCGCGTGGCGATCGTGACCGGCGGCTCGCGCGGCATCGGACGGCAGATCGCCCAACAGCTCGCCGACGACGGGTTCGCGGTCGTCGTCGGGTACGCGGGCAACAAGGACGCGGCCGACGAGACCGTGCACACCATCGCGGAAGCGGGCGGCCACGCTTACGCAGCGCGCGCGGACGTCGCCGACGAGACGGAGGTCGCCGCCCTGTTCGACCTGGCGGAGGCCACGTACGGCGGTGTCGACGCCGTGGTCCACTCCGCGGGCCGGATGCCCCTGTCCCCCATCGCGGAGCTCGACCTCGACGAGCTCGACGCGCTGTACCGCACCAACATCCGCGGCACCTTCGTCGTCGACCAGCAGGCCGCGCGCCGGCTGCGGCCGGGCGGGGCGCTCGTCAACCTCTCCAGCTCGGTCGTCGGCCTCGCCTTCCCCGGCTACGGCGCCTACGCGGCCAGCAAGGGCGCCGTCGAGGCCGTGACCCTGGTCCTCGCCCGCGAGCTCCGCGGCCGTGACGTGACCGTCAACGCCGTCGCCCCCGGTCCGACCGCGACCGACCTCTTCCTCGACGGCAAGGACGAGGAGACCGTCGCCCGCCTGGCGGCACAGCCCCCGCTCGAGCGGCTCGGGACACCCCAGGACATCGCCAACGTCGTGTCGTTCCTGGTGAGCCCGGCCGGTCACTGGGTCAACGGCCAAGTGCTGCGGGCCAACGGCGGCATAGTCTGACCCCGGCCGGCCAGGCGCCGGGCGACCCCGCCCGCGCGTACACCTCTCCCGGCGCCCGACGAGCCGACCGCTCCCACCGCGCGAGCCGACTGTCCGAGCGACCACCTGCGAACCCGGGGTGCAGCAGCCGTCCACCGGCACCCCCTGATCACCGACGACGCCCCGCGCTCGCCGGCTTCTCCGCCGGTCGGTGTGGCTGCGGGACCCGGACAGCACCCTCGTCGACCGGTACCGGGAGACATGACGGCTTCCCGGAGGCCGGCGCCGCCTGACGGCTCCTCGGGCAGCGCCCGTTCAGGGGAAACCGGCGCGCGGGGCGCGTGACGGTCGTTGCCCGCGTCGACAACTCACCCGTGACCCTCCCGTTGATCCCGCCCATGCTGGCCACGCCCGGCACCCTGCCGCCCGCCTCGCAGGACGCGCGGTGGGCGTACGAGACCAAGCAGGACGGCCAGCGGGTGGTGGTCTGTCTCGGCGGGGACGGCTCGGTGGTGCTGCGTGCCCGGTCGGGGGAGGAGATCACCGGCGCCTATCCCGAACTGCGGCCGCTGGGCGGTGCCCTCGGCGCCGCGGCGGCCGTGCTCGACGGGGAGATCCTGGCACTGGACGAACAGGGGCGCGCGGACTTCCAGTTGCTGCAGTCGCGGATGGGGCTGGCCCACGCTCCGGCGAGGGCGGCGCGCCGGGCGGCCCAAACCCCTGTCCATCTCGTCCTGTTCGACGTGATGCACCTGGGGCGGCGGTCCCTCCTCTCCCTCCCCTACGTGCAGCGGCGCGCACGACTGGAGTCGCTGGGCCTGACCGGGCCTCACTGGTCGACGCCCGCCGCCCTCGTCGGACATGGTGAAGAGGCCCTGCGTGCCACACGTGAGCACGGTCTGGAGGGCCTGGTCTGCAAGCGGCTGGACTCGGTGTACGAGCCGGGGGTGCGTTCCCGGGCCTGGATCAAGATTCGCAACATGCGCAGCGAGGATGTGATCGTGGGCGGCTGGCTGCTCGGCAAGGGACGCCTCACGGGACTGCCGGGCGCGGTGCTGGTGGGACAGCGGGCCGGAGGGCGGCTGCGGTACGTCGGCAATGTGGGCACCGGCTGGAGCGAGCAGGAGCGGACCGAACTCGCCGCACTGCTGACCGCCGCGGCGACACAGGTGTGCCCCTTCGATCCCGCGCCGCCGGTCCCCGGTGCGCGCTGGGTGCTGCCCCGGCTGGTCGGCGAGGTCCGCTACAGCACCCGGACCCGGGCGGGGTTGCTGCGTCAGCCGTCCTGGCTGCGGCTGCGACCGGATCTCGCGCCGGAGGACTCTGCCGCCGACCTTCCCGACGCACCTTCATGATCCGAATGTTCGGCGGGCCGTAACCGGAGCGATGTGTTCGGCCTCTTGGCGCGGACATGAAAAGCCGGGAAGCTGAACTCCCCAGTAACCCCACAGCCGTTGGGCTGCGCCCGGACCCGAGGAGGACGCAGTGGCGTCACCGTCGTTCAAGAAGCACCGTGCGAGGCTGTTCACCGGCCTGGCCGGCGCCGCCGCGCTCGTCGTCGCCCTCCCCTCCGCCGCGTTCGCCGCTCCGCCCAAGGCGCTGCCCGCCAACGCCGAGAGCGCCGAGTACACGTACCAGCCGGCCTTCGACTACGACACCGACGGCTGCTACTCGACCCCGGCCATCGGCCCCGACGGCACGATCAACGGGGGCCTCAACCCGACGGGTTCGCTCAGCGGTGACTGCCATGACGCCTCGGACCTCGACAACACCAACACGTACTCGCGCTACAAGTGCAACAACGGCTGGTGCGCCTACCTGTACGGCCTGTACTTCGAGAAGGACCAGGCCGTGGCGAACAGCAGCATCGGCGGCCACCGCCACGACTGGGAGCACGTCGTGATCTGGGTGCAGAACGGCACGGTCCAGTACGTCTCGACGTCCAACCACGGCTCGTTCACGGTGAGCGCGGCGTCCGGTGTCCGCTTCGACGGCACGCACGCGAAGATCGTCTATCACAAGGACGGCATCAGCACGCACTGCTTCCGCCTGGCCAACTCGGGCGACGAGCCCCCGGAGAACGCCAAGGGCACCTGGCAGTACCCGCCGCTGGTCGGCTGGAACGGCTACCCGGCCGGGCTGCGCGACAAGCTGAGCGCGTACGACTTCGGGAGCGCCAACTTCGGCCTCAAGGACGCCAACTTCGCCAACCACCTGACGTCGGCGAAACCGTCGGGGATCGCCTTCGACCCCAACGCCTGACCCGCCCGGACGATCGGGCGCAGGACCTAGGACTCACGTCTCCACGGCTTCCGCCCCGCGCCCGATCCACCCCCGCCGGTCCCCCGCATAACGTCCCGTGCATGGACACCAGCGACGCGACCCGACCGAAGGACCTCAGCCACCCGACCGTCACGAGCGACACCAGCGGGCACCTCGAAGAGGCGCTGGAACGCGTCCACGCGTCCGGCCCGGAACGAGAGGGCTGGCTGTCCAATCACGCCCCCATGGTCGTCGAGGCGCTCGCCGCGCACGGGCAGGCGGACTCGGTGCACCGGTGGCTGGACCTCTACCGGGACAGACTGGAGGACTTCCCCGACCGCACGGCCCCCGTCACCGACGACAACTGGCTCTCGGCACTGGGTGATCCGCGCCGGATCGCGGACTGGACCGACCATTTCTCCCGCACGCTCGCCGAACGCCCCTGGCGGGACGTCCTCGCCGAATGGTGGCCCCGCCTGCTGCCCGGCCTGTACGGCGGCGCCACCCACACGGTCATACGCGTCGGCCACGCCGTCCGCGCCGTGGCCGCCGAGGAGAACGCGCCCCGGGTCACCGAGCTGGCTCATGCCCTGGGCTACTGGGCGGCACGGCACCAGCCGGTGACCGGTCTCGTGGCGCTGCCGGGCGCGCGGACCGCGAGGGCGGCCCTGGACGCCGTACCCGTGATCGAGCCGGGGCACCTGGGGTTCCGGAACCGCCTGGCCGCCGTACGGCGACTGCCCGTCTGGGCGGACGAGGTCACCGACCCGGACACCGCGAAGGAGCGGCTCACCGAACTCGTCCGCGCCGCGACCCACCGCTACGCCACCCACGGCCATGGCGAGCCCACCATGCTCGTCCACGCGGCGACGGCCCCCAACGCCGTACTGCGTGCCCTGGACTCGCTCCCCCGGGACCAGTGGGCGCCCAGCCTGCACGCGGCCTGGACGGCGTCGGCGGCGGTCACCGCGATGTACGCGCCCGTGGAACCGGTCGCCCCCACCCCGCCGGTACGCATGGAGCCCGGGGAAGTCCTGCAGCGGGCACTCGCGCACGGCGACGAACACGTCATCAAACTGACCGACACGGCCCTGGACGTCGGCGACGAGCAGGCCCTCGCGGCCGCCCTGCGCTCGGTCGAACTGAGCGAGCCGCTCGCCTCCTAGGAGCTCGCCCCGGCCCCGGCCACCACTGCGTCGCCCAGCGCCGTCCGTCCGTACAGCACATGGAGGCCCTGCCGCCGCGAGCCGAGCAGACCCGCCTCGCGCAGGACCGACAGATGGGCGGAGACGGTCGAGGGGGCGAGGCCGTGGCGGCGGGCCAGGTCGGTGGTCGAGGACGGATCCTCCAGCCCGGCCAGGACCGCGGCGCGCTGCCGCCCCAGCAGCCGGGCCAGCGCCTGCGGCGGCCGCGGCGCCTCGTCGGTGCGCAGGGCACCCATGCCGCGGGCGGGATAGATGACCGTCGGCTGCCAGGGCCGCGCGAAGCCGCTCACCACGTCCGGCCAGACGAACACGCTCGGCATGAGCAACACGCCCCGACCATCGGCCAGTTGAGCGTCCGCCATGTCGCCGCGCACGGGAAGAGTGAGGGTTCCGTCGATCCAGTCGACGTCCGGATGCAGTCCGGTCAGCAGCGCGTCGAGCCCGGCGTCCGCCATCTGCCGGGACCGGTGCGCGATGTCGGCCCCCAGGACGGCACGGTGGCGTGCCCACTCCGGCGCGACGAGTACCTGCCAGGCCTGTTCGGTGAGGTCGGCGAGACGCCGTACGGTCGCGGCCGGGTCGTCCAGGGCGGCCCGGCCGCGCGGCGACTCGGCGAGCCCAGGTGTGCAGGCGAGTGAGCGGGCCATCTCGGCGTGGGCCAGGGCGGGGTCGGTGGCGCGCACGCGGGACAGTTCGTCCTCGAAGCGGGGGTAGGGCTCCTCGGGCGGTGGCCCCAGGAAGTCGGGGGTGTACCCACTGGCCGGCGGGATGAACAGCCACAGCGGGGTCAGGTCGAGTCCCGCGACCGCAGGGGCCGCGCGGCGCAGCCAGTCCCGGTGGTAGCCGTGCCGGGCGGACCGGCGCAGCATCCGCAGCGCCTCGTGGGTCTGGCACAGCGGGGAGACGGCGAACCGGCACCGTCCGAGGTCGTCGTTCCCGAGACGCAGGGTCAGCGGCACGTCGGGCTCCCTGGCGGCGATCGGTGATTCGTCCTGGACCGAAAGAGTAGAACCGCCGCCGTCGGCGCCGCACGCTTGCCGTCCCCGACTCCCCTCCCCCGGAAGGCACTTGAATGGGCAGCGTACGTCCGGTCCCCTGGCGCGGGGCCGTCGTCGTCGCGGCGCTGATGCTTGCGGCGTTCACGTTCAACACGACCGAGAACCTCCCGGTGGGCCTTCTGTCCCTGATGGCGGGCGATCTCCGGGTCTCCCTCACGGCGGTGGGTGCGCTCGTCAGCGGCTACGGCCTGACGGTGGCCGTCACTTCGCTGCCGCTGGCCCACGTCACCCGGTCCGTGCCGCGCCGGCATCTGATGGCCTGCCTGCTCGTGGTGCTCGCGGCGGCGTGCTGGATCTCCGCGCTCGCCGCCGTGTCGTACGGCCTGCTGCTGGCCGCCCGGGTGGCGACCGCGCTGGCGCAGGCGCTGTTCTGGGCGGTGATGGGGCCGGTCGCTGTCGGTCTCTTCGCACCCGAGCGCCGGGGCCGGATCATCGGGCTCCTGTCGGTCGGGGGTTCGCTGGCCACGGTGGCGGGAGTGCCGGCTGGGACCTGGCTGGGCGGGCACAGTGGCTGGCGGACGCCGTTCGCGGTGCTCGGGGTGCTCGCCGTCGTGTCGCTGGTCGCGGTGGCCGTCTTCCTGCCGACCTCCCCTCCACGGGAGAGCCACGCGGCGTACGGTGCCGCCCCCGACCGGCGCCGGTTCGCGGTCGTGCTCGCCACCACCGCGCTCTCGGTGACGGGGGCGTTCACCGGATTCACCTACGTCGTCGCCTTCCTTGACGAGGTCAGCGGCTTCGGCCGGGACGCGGTGAGCGCCGTCCTGCTGGCGTTCGGGGCGTCCGCAGTGGCCGGGGTCGCGGTGGCGGGGCCACTGCTGGACCGGTATCCGCGGGCGACGCTGACCGTGCCGGTGGCGGGGCAGGCCGTGGCCCTGATCGGACTGTGCGCGGTCGGGAGGAGCCAGGTCGCGACCGTGGGACTGCTCATGCTGTTGGGGGCCTCGGTGGCGCCGGCGTTCATGGCGACGCAGAGCCAGGTGCTGCATGTCGCCCCGGGGCGCACCGAGACGGCCCTGGCGGCCAACTCGGCGGCGTTCAACGTGGGCGTGGCCGCCGGTGCCCTGCTCGGGGGCGGGCTGCTGCCCCTGATCGGGATGCGGGGCGCGTTCCTGGCCGGCGGGCTGCTCACGGTGGGGGCGCTCGCGGTACTGGAGTGGCCGTTCGCCGCCGTACCGCGGCAGCGGACCTTCACAGCGATGGACACCCCGGGGCCCGGCTGCCGATGACGACCGGGCAGATCTTCACGAGGCTCGGACTGGACACTGTGTTCATGGACGCCCCGCTGACACCTCACCGCCGGGCGGGCGCCCGCGTCGAGCAAGTCGAGCGAACGGGGCCCTCCTTCCTGGCCATTGCTCCCTGAGCGTCAAACACGGACCCGCCGCAGGGTCTATCGTGTCCCGCATGTCCCTCCCGGAACTGATTCGCATCGTCTCCCGTGACTCGCCGATGGCGCTGGCCCAAGTGGAGCGTGTCCGCAGCGAGTTGACCGCCCTGTACCCCGGTGTGCGCACCGAGGTCGTGCCGGTGAAGACGACCGGTGACAAGTGGATGGGCGACCTGTCCGCCGTCGAGGGCAAGGGCGCGTTCACCAAGGAGGTCGACGCCGCGCTGCTGGCCGGTGAGGCGGATCTCGCGGTGCACTGCGTGAAGGACGTGCCCGCCGACCGACCGCTCCCGGCCGGCACGACGTTCGCGGCGTTCCTGAAGCGGGACGACATCCGTGACGCGCTGATCCATCCGGGCGGCCTCACCCTGGACGAACTGCCGGACGGGACCCGCATCGGCACCTCCTCGGTGCGCCGCGTGGCCCAGCTGGCCGTGACCCATCCGCACCTGGAGTGCGTGCCGTTCCGCGGCAACGCCAACCGGCGCCTGGCGAAGCTGGCGGCCGGTGAGGCGGACGCGCTGCTGCTCGCGGTCTCCGGCCTGGAACGCATCGGCCGTCAGGACGTGATCAGCGAGATCCTCTCCCCCGAGACGATGATGCCGCCGATCGGCGCGGGCATCCTCGCGCTCCAGTGCCGGGAGGGCGACACCGATCTGATCGACACGGTCAGCGCGCTGGGCGACCCGGACACCTTCCGGGAGGCGACCGCCGAGCGCATGTTCCTGCATGTCCTCCAGGGTCACTGCAACAGCCCGATCGCCGGGTACGCGCGCACGGACCACGGTGGCGAACTCTCCCTGCGGGCCTGCGTGTTCACCCCGGACGGCAAGACCAGGCTGAACGCCCACGAGTGGGCGGGCCGGCTCGATCCGGCCACCCTGGGCACCTCGGTCGCCGTGGCGCTGCTGCGTCAGGGAGCCCGCGAGATCATCGACGGCATCCCGCACTGAGACCCAAACGGGATCAGGCAGTGCCCTCTTCGGCCTGGTCCCGCAGGAAGTTGCTCACCTGGCAGGCCAGGCCCTCACGGCCCACGCCCGGGTGGGCCGTTCCCTCGTCGAGGCCGATACCGCCCGCCCACAGTCGCCGGTCGGACCAGTCGTCGTCGACCCGCAGCTGGATCTGCACGTCGATCTGGTTCAGGCTCGCCTCAGGTCCCGCCGCGAACAGCACGGCGGTGACGCGGCGCAGCGGATAGACGTCGAAGCCCTCGATGAACTGCGAGTTGCGCCAGTCGATGAAGGCGCTCTCGCCGTCGGGCCCGATCCGCACGTCGATCTGACCGTCCTCCAGGTGGACGGTGGGATGCCGCTCGCCGCGGTTCTCGACGGTCACCCGGACGCTGAAGTAGGTGAGCCCTTCAGCGGCGTCGTCGCGTCCACGCGGCGGCTCGGCCGCCTCCAGACGGTGGACGCGGACACGCAGACCGGCATGCTCGTCGTACTCCAGCCAGTCCCCGACCACGTTCGGCTCGTACACAGTGCACCTCATCGACCTCAGAGAGCTGCTTCCTATCTGTGTGCTCAATGCACTGTCAAATGAGCAGAATGCGCTGTGGCCAGGTACTTCACCCCCTTTGATCGCTGATCAAGCCGTGCGCAGGAAGAATCCGCCAGGCGGCCGGAAAAACCCTTCCACCGGCGTGCCGCACATCACGTTCCCCACGCATGATCAACGGGCCAGCCGGCCGAGGAGCGAGGAGGCCGCGGTGATGCCGAGCGCGGCGGCCACCGCCAGCACCCCGAAGTCGAGCGCGAGATGGGCGGGCGTGCCCAGGAGGAGGCCGCGCAGGGCGTCGACTTCGTAGCTGAGGGGGTTCACCCTGCTGATCGTGCGGAGCCAGCCCGGCATGATCGACAGCGGGTACAGGGCGTTGGAGCCGAAGAACAGCGGCATGGTGATGGCCTGCCCGATGCCCATCAGGCGGTCCCTGCTGAGGACGATGCCGGCGATAGTCATCGACAGGCAGGAGAAGAACGCCGAGCCGAGGACCACGATCGCCCCGACCCCGAGGAGTTTGAGCGGGTTCCAGGTCAGGGACACGCCCAGCAGGGCGGCGATGACGATGACGACGACGGCCTGGATCAGCGACTTCACGCCGGCCGCGAAGGCCTTGCCGGTGGTCAGTGCCGAGCGCGGGGTCGGGGTGACCAGGAGCTTGTTGAGGATGCCCGCGTCGCGCTCCCAGATGATCTGGATGCCGTAGAAGATCGCGATGAACATCGCGGACTGGGCGATGATGCCGGGCGCCAGATAGTCGATGTAGGGGATGCCGTCGGTGGGGATCGCCCTCATGCGGGTGAAGGTCTGGCCGAAGATCAGCAGCCACAGGGCGGGCTGGACCGCGCGGGTGTAGAGCTCGGTGCGGTCGTGCCGCAGTTTCTGGAGTTCGACGGCGCACATCGCCACGACCCGGGCGGGCAGCAGCCGCCAGCCCGCGCGGGGCTCCGGCGGGCGCAGCAGCAGATGGATCGCGCTCGGGTCAGCCGACACGGTTCGCGGTGCGGCGGGTGCTTCGGACATCGCGGAAATCCCCTCCCTCGTCTTCGAGTCCGCTGCCGGCGACGTCACGGAAGACGTCCTCCAGGGTCGGCAGGGTGTCAGCGCCCCGGCTCTCGGCGAGTCCCCGTCTGAGCTCGACGGGGGTTCCGAGGGCGCGGATGCGGCCCCGGTGCATGAGGCCGACACGGTCGCAGTACTGGTCGGCCTCGTCCATGTAGTGGGTGGTCACGAGGACGGTCATGCCGGTCGCCTCGCGTACGGCGTTGATGTGCTCCCACACGCCGGTGCGGGCGATCGGGTCGAGGCCGATGGTCGGCTCGTCGAGGATCAGCAGCCGGGGCGCGCTGACCAGGGCCTGGGCGAGTTCCAGCCGGCGGACCATGCCGCCGGAGTAGGTGCCCGCGAGCCGGTCGGCGGCGTCGGTGAGGTCGACGGCGGCCAGGGCCTGGCCGACGCGTTCGGAGCGTTCCCTGCGGGCCACGTCGAAGACGCGGGCGAACAGGGCGACGTTCTCCCGGCCGGTCAGGTTGGCGTCGGCGGACAGCTGCTGCGGGACGTAGCCGAGCAGACGCCGTACGGCCATCGGGTCCTCGGCGGTGTCGCGGCCGAAGACCCGGACCATGCCCGCCGGGACGGGGAGCAGGGTGGTGATGCAGCGGATGGCGGTGGTCTTGCCGGCGCCGTTGGGGCCGAGCAGTCCGAAGACCTCGCCCTCTTCGACGGTCAGGTCCAGTTCGTGCACTGCGCTGGTGTCGCCGAACGTGTAGGCGAGCCCCGTACAGGACACAGCTTCGGTCGTCATGACTCCTCGGCCTCCTCGTGCAGGTTGACGGCGAGTGCGCGCAGGGCCGGGAGCGCGGCGCGCAGGGCCTCCCGGTCGGCCTCGTCGAGCCGGGCGACCTGCCGTCCGACCAGGGCGATCCGGCGCTGCTTCCAGTCACGCAGTCGTGTCTCGGCCTTGTCGGTGAGCAGCAGGCGGGCGGCGCGCCGGTCGGCCGGATCGGTCTCGCGGATCAGGTGTCCCTCCTTGACCAGCTGGTTGACCAGGGTCGAGACGGAGTTTCCGGCGAGGTACAGCTCCTTGGCCGCGTCGGAGACGCCGATCCCCGGCCGCGACTGCACCAGGCGCAGCAGCTCGACCTCGGCACCGCGCAGCCGCGGTGCGGTCAGTCCGGCGCGCAGTCTGCGTCTGAGCAGGCGCTGGACGCCGACCAGTGCGTCGGCCAGTTCTTCCGGGAGGGTCTGTTCGTCCACGCGATCGAGATTATCTCTGCATAAGAGGTATCTCGACCAAGGGCAGGTCAAGCAAGCGCTCCGCATGAGCAGAGGTGGACATCTACGACCTATTGCCGGTTTCCGTCTATTAGCATTTTCTGTTTTAATTCATTCGAAAGCGGGAATTCGCAAACAAGTGCTTCGGACAGGAGGCACGTCCGTGGGAGTCCGCCGAACGGGTCCCGGATGTCCCCGCGAAGGCCCGCGTGATCTCCCACGGTGTCTGTCCACCCAGCACCCGCTCAGGGAGGTGCGCGACATGCCGGTCGCCACCAGAACGAAGTCTCATCCCCACAACGACGCCCCCGACACCAACGAGGCCTTCGAGCGCCTGGCACGGCTGCCCGACGGCCCGGCACGCAAGGCGCTGCGGGACGAGCTGATCGAGCTGTGGCTCCCGATGGCCGAGCGCATCGCCGTCCGGTTCCGGGGCCGCGGGGAATCCCTGGAAGACCTCTACCAGGTGGCCGCCCTCGGCCTCGTCAAGGCTGTCGACCACTACGACCCGGCACGGGGCAGCGCCTTCGAGGCGTACGCGGTGCCGACGGTGACCGGCGAGATCAAACGGCACTTCCGCGACCACATGTGGACGCTGCACGTACCGCGCCGTGTGCAGGATCTGCGCAACCGGGTCCGGCGGGCCTCCAAGGAGCTCGCCCAGACCACCTCCGGCCGGGCTCCCACGATCGCCGAGATCGCCGAGCGGGCGCAGCTGACCGAGGACGAGGTGCGCACCGGGGCGGAGGCCCTGGAGTGCTTCACGGCGCTGTCGCTGGAGGCCGAGATGCCGGGCACCGACGGCTACGCCCTGGGCGACGCGCTCGGCGGCCCCGACCCCGGCTACGACGTGATCGTCGACCGCGTGGCCGCCAGGCCCGCTCTCGAAGCCCTGCCGGAACGCGAGCGGACCATCCTGTACCTGCGCTTTTTCCGGGGCATGACGCAGAGCGGCATCGCCGAGGAGCTCGGCATCTCGCAGATGCATGTCTCCCGGCTGCTCAGCACGTGCTTCGCCCAGCTGCGCGAGGAGGTCGTGACCGACGCCGGCTGAGCCGCGCGGGTGCCGTCACTCCGACGGCGCCCCCGGGATCTGCGTCGGACCGTGGCGGTCGAGGGCCTCTTCCAGCCGGGCCCGGATCTCCGGGGGCATCTCTCCCGAGCGCCCCCAGATGAGGATCAGTTCCGAGACGTTGCGCAGCCTGATGTTCGTGTGCTGGGAGACGTCCCGCAGCACTTCCCAGCCCTGGTCCGGACTCACTCTGCCGAGCGCGACGACCATCCCGATGGCCTGATCCACGACAGCGTGGGAGGCGACGGCCTCCTTCAGCTGGTCGACCTGCTCCTGGAGCTCGAAGACCCGCTGCGACTCGTCGGCGGGCTCGTTCGGTACGGCTGACACCCTTCCATCCTGTCACTCGGGCGGGTCCGTGCCACCGGGCCGGAGGAGGGAAGAGCCACCGTTTCGGCGTCACACCGGGGGTACTCGGCAGGCGCCCCCAGCGGTTCCGGACGGACACTGGTGAAACCCCCCGGTGGCCGCCGGCCGACGAGAGCAGGACGCGACTGCCATGAACCACACCTCGAGACGACCCACCGCGACCGCCGACGCCGTCTCCACACACCATGTCTTCGGCGCCCCCTGCTGGGTGAGCCTGACCAGTCGTGACCAGCGGACCACGGAGGACTTCTACGCAGCTGTCCTCGGGTGGGAGTGGAGGTCGGTCAAGCTGGGCGACCGCTTCCGGGTCGCGCTCGTGGACGGCACCCCGGTCGCCGGGATCGCGGCGGTGGCGTCGATGTGGCAGATGGCGGTGGCCTGGACGCCGTACTTCGCGGTGCCCAGCGCCGACGAGGCAGCGGCCCGGGTCCAGGAACGCGGCGGCACCCTGGCGGTCGGCCCGCTGTCCTTCCCGCCCGGCCGGGCCGCCCTGCTGTCCGACCGTGACGGAGCGACCTTCGGCGTCTGGGAGGGCGAGCTCGTCGCCGGCTGGGAGGTGTGGCGCCACGCCCAGCCGGCCTTCGTCCGACTGCACACCCGCGACGCGTTCGACGCCGCGATCTTCTACGGGGAGGTCCTCGACTGGGCCTCGGAGCGCCCCGGCGCCTGCGAGGTCCACTACGAGGGCGGCGAAGTGGTGCTGCGCAGCGGGGGCGACATCGTGGCGCGGATCGAGTCGGGGGCGCTGGGCTCGGCGCCCGACCCCACGATCAGGCCGCACTGGCAGGTCCACTTCGCGGTCACGGACGTGGTGGCCTGCGCCAAGGCCGCGGAGGCCCACGGCGGCGGCGTGGTATCGCAGAACGACGACGAGGCCGTCCTGCACGACCCCGACGGCGCCCGCTTCACGGTGACCTCGCGGCGCACGCGCTGAAGCACCGCGCGCTGAAGCACCGCGCGTCGAAACACCGAGCGCTGCAGCCCCGCGCGCTGAGGCCCGGGGCTGCATCCTGCTGTCCCGGCCCTCACCCGGCCCCGTGCGAGGGCCGGGACAGCAGGACCAGACTGCGCGCCTCGACGGTCATCTCCGTGCCGGCCTTGTGCTCGGACTCGTCGGCGCCCTGCGGCTCGGCCGTGTCGAGCCGGGTCGTCCAGCGCTCGCCGTAGGTGAGGTCCGGCAGCCGGAACTCGACGGGCTCCCAGTAGCCGTTCAGCAGGAGCAGGAACGAGTCGTCGACCACCCGGCGCCCGCGCTGGTCGGGCTCGGCGATGGCATCGCCGTTGAGGAAGACTCCGACCGAGTGCGCGTCGGAGCGCTGCCAGTCCGCCTCGGCCATCTCGGCGGCGTCCGGCAGCAGCCAGACCAGGTCGGGCAGCGGCTGCCCCGCGTGCGTCACCGTCTCGCCGCGGAAGAAGCGGCGCCTTCGCAGGACGGGGTGCGCGGCCCGCAGAGCGATCACCTGCCGGGTGAATTCGGCGAGTTCACGCTGCTCACCCGTCAGCCGCCAGTCGATCCAGGAGATGTCGTTGTCCTGGCAGTAGGCGTTGTTGTTGCCGCGCTGGGTGCGGCCGAGTTCGTCGCCGTGGCAGAGCATCGGAATGCCCTGCGAGAGCAGCAGGGTGGCCAGGAAGTTGCGCTGCTGGCGGGCGCGCAGGTCGAGCACGGCCGGGTCGTCGGTGTCTCCCTCGGTGCCGCAGTTCCAGGACCGGTTGGTGCTCTCGCCGTCGCGGCCGCCCTCCCCGTTCGCCTCGTTGTGCTTGTCGTTGTAGGAGACGAGGTCGCGCAGGGTGAAACCGTCGTGCGCGGTCACGAAGTTGACGCTGGCGCGCGGGCGGCGCCGGCTGTGCTGGTACAGGTCGGACGAGCCGGTCAGCCGGGAGGCGAACTCGCCGAGTGTGTGCGGCTCGGCGCGCCAGAAGTCCCGTACGGCGTCACGGTACTTGCCGTTCCACTCCGACCACAGGGGAGGGAAGTTGCCGACCTGGTAGCCGCCCTCCCCCACGTCCCACGGCTCGGCGATCAGCTTGACGCGGCTGATCACCGGGTCCTGCTGGATGAGGTCGAAGAACGCCGACAGCCGGTCCACCTCGTGGAACTGCCGGGCCAGGGTGGCCGCGAGGTCGAAGCGGAAGCCGTCGACGTGCATCTCGGTGACCCAGTACCGCAGCGAGTCCATGATCAGCTGAAGGACGTAGGGGTGCCGCATCAGCAGGCTGTTCCCGGTGCCGGTGGTGTCGTAGTAGTGCCCCCAGTCACCGTCCACCAGCCGGTAGTAGGAGGCGTTGTCGATGCCCCGGAAGGAGAGCGTGGGACCCTTCTCGTTGCCCTCGGCGGTGTGGTTGTAGACCACGTCGAGGATGACTTCGAGGCCGGCCGCGTGCAGCGCCTTCACCATCGCCTTGAACTCGGTGACCTGCTGCCCTCGGCTGCCGTGGGCGGCGTAGTCGTTGTGAGGCGCGAAGAAGCCGATCGTGTTGTAGCCCCAGTAGTTGGCGAGGCCGCGGTCCTGGAGCACCCCGTCCTGCACGAACTGGTGCACCGGCATCAGTTCCACGGCGGTCACGCCGAGCGAGGTCAGGTGGTCGGTCACCGCGGGATGGGCGAGACCGGCGTAGGTGCCCCGCAGTTCGGGCGGGACGTCGGGGTGGGTGCGGGTGAGGCCCCGGACGTGCGCCTCGTAGATCACACTGTCGGCGTACGGCCGTCCGGGTGGCCGGTCGTCGCCCCAGTCGAAGGCCGGGTCGGTGACCACGCCGAGCATGGTGTGCCCGGCGCTGTCGGCCTCGGGTGTGCGGAGCGAGGGGTCGTTGTCCGTCCGGCCGTCCACCGCTTTGGCGTACGGGTCGAGGAGCAGCTTCGCCGGATCGCACCGATGGCCGAACTCGGGCTGCCAGGGGCCGTGCACCCGATAGCCGTACCGCTGCCCCGGCCCGACCCCTGGCAGGTAGCCGTGCCACACGAAGCCGTCGGCCTCGGTCAGGGGGATGCCGCTGTGGGTGCCCTTCTCGTCGACCAGTACGAGTTCGACGCGCTCGGCGACCTCGCTGAACAGCGCGAAGTTGGTGCCCTCACCGTCGAAGGAGGCGCCCAGCGGGTAGGGGCGCCCGCTCCACGCGGGCACCCCCTTGCGCTGCCTGTACGGCTTCTTCCCGGACGCCGGCACGCTCAGCGCCCGCCGTCGACGGCACCGAAGGCCAGGGCCGCGACCGGCATCGCACGCGGCACCTGGAGCACCTCCCGCAGGCTGGGCGCCGGGACCGTCGGCACGCGCGGGACACGCTCACCGGAACGGGCCCGCTGCGAGAACCAGATGACCTTGCTGCCGGTCTCGGTGGCGCAGCAGCCCCAGCCGTCGCTCATCGCGGCGATGCGTCCGAGGCACGCACGGAGATCCAGGTCCGGGCGCAGGTCGCAGTCGTTCTCGGCGACGGCGGTGATCAGGTGCTGGCCGTTCCACCACAGTTCGATCGAGGTGTTCTTGTCCGTCGCGTGCTCGTCGATGGCCTTCAGCAGCAGGACGGCACCACGGCAGACGGGCTCGACCAGGGTGTCCAGGTCCCAGAGCCGTAGGTGGGCGGCCAGGATGCGCCTGACCTGCCCGACCCGTTCCGGGCTGACCTCCACGTCGAGGTGGTAGTAGCAGGGCACTGCGGTCTTCATCGTCGCTCCTCACGGCGAAGCTCCCGCTCCTCCCGGCCCCCGCGGGGCCGGGCCCCGAACAACGGAGCGTGAGCGCTGATCGCTTCAGAGTGACTCCAGAGTGCGAGTGCTACGCCATTCGTGCAACACGAGCGACCAGCGAGGTGGTTGAAGCGCCAACAAGACGCTGGGTCGTCGCGCGTGCACCATGAGTGAGGATCTCTCTCCAATCCTGTCGAGCCCTGTCGCGCACGAAAGGTGAACGGCGCCATGCTGCTACCGGCCAAAGCCGAGGTCGCCAGGCAACTGCGGCGGTATCGCGCCCAGGAGCGCGTGATGCTGGCCTCCCCCGCCGACCGCACCGTCAGGAGCACCTTCGAGGACGCCGGCTACACGCTGTGCGTCCTGATGGGCAAGCGCTGCGCCCGCGAGGCCGCCGACGCGGCCGAGCGCTATCTGCGGAGCAGCGTGGTGACGTATCTCCAGGAGCAGAGCGACCTCCCCCGTTCGGACGCCGTCGCAAGACGGGGTCCGCCGATAGCCACAGAACGTTCCCCCGCGGGGAGGTGACACCCTTCCGGCGCAGCTTCGACCCCCGGCCGGGCGCCCTCAGCGCCCGGCCTCGAGCACGACGGAGGCGAGAGCATGAGTTCCACCCCGGTCATCGGCCGCATCCCGGTACGGGACGTCCGCCCTGCCGTCGAGTCCGGCAGGCGCCCGGCGAAGGCGGTCGTGGGAGAGACCTTCGAGGTCACCGCCACCGTGTTCCGCGAGGGGCACGACGCCGTCGCCGCGAACGTCGTCCTCACCGACCCCGAGGGCCGGCACAGCCCGTGGACCCCGATGCGGGAGATGGCCCCGGGCACCGACCGCTGGGCCGCCGAGGTCACCCCGGACGTCGAGGGGCACTGGACGTACCGCGTCGAGGCCTGGAGCGATCCGGTGCGCACCTGGCGGCACACCGCCCGCATCAAGGTGCCGGCCGGCCTCGACACCGGCCTGGTCCTGGAGGAGGGCGCCGAGCTGTACGCCCATGCGGCGGCGGGCGTCCCGGAGGGCCCCCAGCGCGCGGTACTGCTGGCGGCGGCCAGGACGCTGGCCGACGACTCACTGCCGGTCGCCACCCGTCTGGCGGGGGCGCTGACCCCTGAGGTCGACGCGGTGCTGGCCCGCCATCCGTTGCGGGAGTTGATCACGGCGTCGGAGACGTTGCCGCTTTTGGTGGAGCGGGAGCGGGCGTTGTTCGGCTCGTGGTACGAGTTCTTCCCGCGGTCCGAGGGCACCCCGGAGCGGCCGCACGGCACGTTCCGTACGGCGGCCAGGAGGCTGCCGGCGATCGCCGCGATGGGTTTCGACGTGGTCTATCTGCCGCCGATCCACCCGATCGGCAGCACCTTCCGCAAGGGCCGCAACAACACCCTGTCCGCCGGCCCGGAGGATGTGGGGGTGCCGTGGGCGATCGGTTCGCCGGAGGGCGGGCATGACGCGGTCCACCCGGATCTGGGCACGATCGAGGACTTCGACTGGTTCGTCCGGCAGGCGCGGGAGCAGGGTCTGGAGATCGCGCTGGACTTCGCCCTGCAGTGCTCTCCCGACCATCCCTGGGTGCACAAGCATCCGGAGTGGTTCCATCACCGTGCCGACGGCACCATCGCGTACGCGGAGAACCCGCCGAAGAAGTACCAGGACATCTATCCGATCGCCTTCGACGCCGATCTGGACGGGCTGATCGCCGAGACGGTGCGGGTGCTGCGGTACTGGATGGACCACGGGGTGCGGATCTTCCGGGTGGACAACCCGCACACCAAGCCGGTCGTCTTCTGGGAACGCGTGATCGCCGAGATCAACGCCGGCGACCCTGATGTGATCTTCCTGGCGGAGGCGTTCACGCGGCCGGCGATGATGCACACGCTGGCGCAGATCGGCTTCCAGCAGTCCTATACCTACTTCACCTGGCGCACCACCAAGGAAGAACTCACCGAGTACCTGAGTGAGCTGTCGGGTGAGGCGGCCTCCTACATGCGGCCGAACTTCTTCGCCAACACCCCCGACATCCTGCCCGGGCACCTGCAGCACGGCGGCCGTGCCGCGTTCGCCCTGCGCGCGGTCCTGGCCGCGACCCTCTCGCCGACCTGGGGCATCTACTCCGGCTACGAACTCGCCGAGAACACCCCGCTGCGCGCGGGCGGCGAGGAGTACCTCGACTCGGAGAAGTACCAGCTCAAGGCCCGCAACTGGGACAGCGAGGACTCCCTCGCGCCCCTCATCACCCGGCTCAACACCATCAGGCGGCGTCACCCCGCGCTCCAGCGGCTGCGCAACATCCGCTTCCACTCGACCGACAACGACGCGGTCATCGCCTACAGCAAGCGCACGGGCGACGACACGGTTCTGGTGGTCGTGAACCTCGACCCGCACCACACCCAGGAGGCGACGGTCTCGTTGGACATGCCGCAACTCGGCCTGGACTGGCACGAGTCCCTGTCCGTGCACGACGAACTGACGGGTCGGACCCACCACTGGAGCAGAAGCAACTACGTGCGCCTGGAGCCCGGCCGGGCACCCGCGCACGTGTTCCAGGTCCGCAGGCCGGCACCGCAGATCGGAGAGTCCAGAGCGTGACTGTCAACGAGCCCGTCCACGACACCTTCGAGGACACCCCGGCCAGGGACCGGGATCCCGACTGGTTCAAACGAGCCGTCTTCTACGAGGTGTTGGTCCGTTCCTTCCAGGACAGCAACGGCGACGGGGTCGGCGACCTCAAGGGCCTGACCGCCAAGCTGGACTACCTCCAATGGCTCGGTGTCGACTGCCTGTGGCTGCCGCCGTTCTTCAAGTCACCGCTCAGGGACGGCGGTTACGACGTCTCCGACTACACGGCCGTCCTGCCCGAGTTCGGTGACCTCGCCGACTTCGTGGAGTTCGTCGACGCCGCCCACCAGCGCGGCATGCGCGTGATCATCGACTTCGTCATGAACCACACCAGCGACCAGCACCCGTGGTTCCAGGAGTCCCGCGCCAACCCCGACGGCCCCTACGGCGACTACTACATGTGGGCCGACGACGACAAGCAGTACCAGGACGCGCGGATCATCTTCGTCGACACCGAGGCGTCCAACTGGAGCCACGACCCGGTCCGCGGTCAGTACTACTTCCACCGCTTCTTCTCCCACCAGCCGGACCTCAACTACGAGAACCCGGCCGTCCAGGAGGAGATCCTGGCCGCCCTGCGGTTCTGGCTGGACCTCGGGATCGACGGCTTCCGCCTCGACGCAGTCCCCTATCTGTACGCGGCGGAGGGCACCAACTGCGAGAACCTGCCCGCCAGTCACGCGTTCCTGAAGCGGGTCCGCAAGGAGATCGACGCGATGTATCCGGACACCGTGCTGCTGGCGGAGGCGAACCAGTGGCCGGAGGACGTCGTCGACTACTTCGGCGACTACGAGTCCGGCGGCGACGAATGCCACATGGCCTTCCACTTCCCGGTCATGCCCCGCATCTTCATGGCCGTCCGCCGCGAATCGCGCTACCCCGTCTCGGAGATCCTCGCCAAGACCCCCGCGATCCCCTCCAACTGCCAGTGGGGCATCTTCCTGCGCAACCACGACGAGCTCACCCTCGAAATGGTCACCGACGAGGAACGCGACTACATGTGGGCCGAATACGCCAAGGACCCGCGTATGCGCGCCAACATCGGCATCAGGCGGCGGCTCGCCCCGCTCCTGGACAACGACCGCAACCAGATCGAGCTCTTCACCGCGCTCCTGCTCTCCCTGCCGGGCTCGCCGATCCTCTACTACGGCGACGAGATCGGCATGGGCGACAACATCTGGCTCGGCGACCGCGACGCCGTACGCACCCCCATGCAGTGGACACCGGACCGTAACGCGGGCTTCTCCACGGCCGATCCGGGGCGCCTCAACCTGCCGATCATCATGGACCCGGTCTACGGGCACCAGGTCACCAACGTCGAGGCGTCGATGGCGTCGCCCTCCTCGCTGCTGCACTGGACCCGCCGGATGATCGAGATCCGCAAGCAGAACCCGGCCTTCGGGCTCGGGTCCTTCACCGAACTGCCGTCCTCCAACCCCGCTGTGCTCGCGTTCCTGAGGGAGTACGAGGACGACCTGGTCCTGTGCGTGCACAACTTCTCCCGGTTCGCCCAGCCGACGGAACTGGACCTGCGTGAGTTCGACGGTCTGCACCCGGTCGAACTGTTCGGCGGGGTCCGTTTCCCGGCCATCGGCGAACTGCCGTACCTGCTGACCCTCGGGGGGCACGGCTTCTACTGGTTCCGGCTCTCCCGAGTCGCATCCCGCATCGGCCGACGCCCTTGAGCGTGCCGACGAAAGGACGCGTCACCATGCCGAAGACCGTATCCCTCAGCCCCAGACCCGCGCTCGGGGCCGATCTCATGGCCTCGCTCGGCGGACTGCTGCGCCAGTGGCTGCCGCGGCAGCGCTGGTTCGCGGGCAAGGACCGGCCCGTGAGCGACCTCGGTCTGCTGTCGATGACCGAGCTGTTCCCAGGGTGTCTGCATCTGCTGGTCCACACCGGTCCCGGCGGCGTGTCCGGCCCAGGCGGTGCCGCCCCGGCGGGTGACTGCTACCAGCTGCTCCTCGGCGTACGGAAGCACCTCTCGCCGCGCCTGGGCCGCGCTCTCATCGGCCGCGTGGAACAGGGCCCACTGGCCGGCCTCACGGTCTACGACGCCCTGCACGACCCGCGCTCGGCGCAGTTGCTGCTGGAGCGGCTCAGGCAGCCGGGCACGGCCGGCCCCCTGCGCTTCGAGTGCGACCCGTCGGTGCCGGTGCCCGCCGGGCTGCCGCCGCGGCTGCTGGACGCCGAGCAGTCGAACTCCTCGCTGGTGTACGGCGACGCGTTCATCCTGAAGGTCTTCCGCAGGATCCAGCCCGGCGTCAATCCCGACCTGGAGGTGCCGGTCGCGCTGGCCGGGCAGGGCTGCCGCCGGGTGCCCGCGCCTGTGGCCTGGTGGCGGACCACGCATCCGCAGGAGGCGACGCTCGGTGTCCTGCAGCCGTATCTGCGGGACGCGTCCGACGGCTGGGCACTGGCCCTGCACGCGCTGGCCTCCGGTGACGACTTCACCGTGCGGGCGCACGAGCTGGGGCGGGCCATGGCCGAGGTGCACCTCGCGCTGGCCGCTGCCTTCCCCTGCGGTACCCACGGCGACAACGGCCGCACCGCGGCCGCGATGGCCGAGCGCCTGGACTCCGCCGCGCACAGCGTGCCGGCGCTGCGTCCGTTCGTGCCCGGTCTGCGCACCGCGTTCGGCGCCCTGGCCACCTGCGATGCCGGGCCGCCCGAGCAGCGCGTGCACGGCGATCTCCATCTGGGTCAGGTGCTGCGGGCGGGCCGCGAGTGGTTCGTCATCGACTTCGAGGGCGAACCCTCCCGTCCGCTCGCCGAACGCCGCACCGCCCAGTCCCCGGTGCGGGACATCGCGGGCATGCTCCGCTCCTTCGACTACGCGGCCCGGCAGCGCCGCCCCTGGCGCCCGGAGTGGGCGCGCCGCTGCCGTGAGGCCTTCTGCGGGGGCTATGCCGCCCTCGCGGGCTGGGATCCGCGCAAGAAGCACGGTCTGCTGCGCGCCTACGAGACCGACCGGGCCGTCTACGAGGTCCTGTACGAGGCACGACACCGCCCCGACTGGCTGCCCGTGCCGATGGCGGCGATCGAACGCCTCGCCGTGAGAGGAGACTGACCCGTGGCCCTGCGCGACACTTCGCTGCCCGAGCCGTCCGGACCCGCCGGGTGCGGCACGGCCCCTCCGCTCGATCCCGCCGAGCGGTCCCGGCTGCTGGCCGGTGCCCACCACGACCCGCACGCGCTGCTCGGCGCCCACCCGGTCAGGGGCGGGATCGCCTTCCGGGCGCTGCGCCCGTTCGCCCGCGCGGTGAGCGTCGTCGTCGACGGCGAGCGCAGACCGCTGGCCTCGGAGGGTGACGGCATCTTCTCCGGGCTGTTCCCCCTCGACGAGATCCCCGCCTACACGCTGCTGGTGTCGTACCCGGACGGGGAGCAGGAGGTGCACGACCCGTACCGCTTCCTGCCCGCCCTCGGCGAGAGCGACCTCCATCTCATCCGCGAGGGACGCCACGAGCAGCTGTGGAAGGCGCTCGGCGCCGAGCCGATGACCCACGAGGGGGTGACCGGCACCCGGTTCACGGTGTGGGCGCCCAACGCCCAAGGGGTCCGGGTCGCCGGGGAGTTCACCTTCTGGGACGGCCAGGCGTTCCCGATGCGCTCGCTCGGTTCGTCCGGGGTGTGGGAACTGTTCCTGCCGGGCATCGGCGAGGGCGCGCGCTACAAGTTCGAGATCACCTCGCGGTACGGCCACCGGTTCCTCAAGTCCGACCCGATGGCGCGCGGCACCGAGGTACCGCCGGCGACCGCGTCGGTGGTGACCGCCTCGCACTACGAATGGGGCGACCGGGAGTGGATGGCACGGCGTGGCGAAGTCCCCGTGCACGAGGCGCCGTTCTCCGTCTACGAGATCCATCTCCCCTCCTGGCGCCAGGGTCTGACATACCGCCAGCTCGCTGAGGAGCTGCCCGCGTACGTCAAGGACCTGGGCTTCACCCATGTCGAACTGATGCCGGTCGCCGAGCACCCCTTCGGCGGCTCCTGGGGTTACCAGGTCACCGGCTTCTACGCACCCACCTCCCGGCTCGGCACCCCCGACGACTTCAAGTACCTGATCGACGCCCTCCACCGGGCCGGGATCGGCGTGATCATGGACTGGGTGCCCGCCCATTTCCCCAAGGACGACTGGGCGCTGGCCCGCTTCGACGGGGATCCGCTGTACGAGCCGGGAGACCAGCGCCGTGCCGAGCACCCGGACTGGGGAACGTACGAGTTCGACCTCGGGCGCGTCGAGGTGCGCAACTTCCTGGTCGCCAACGCCGTGTACTGGTGCGAGGAGTTCCACGTGGACGGGCTGCGGGTGGACGCCGTCGCCTCGATGCTCTACCTCGACTACTCGCGCGACTCGGGCCAGTGGTCCCCCAACGTGTTCGGCGGCCGGGAGGACCTCGACGCGGTCGCCTTCCTCCAGGAGATGAACGCGACCGTGTACCGCCGGGCACCGGGTGTCGTCACGATCGCCGAGGAGTCCACGGCCTGGGAGGGCGTGACCCGGCCGACGGACAGCGGGGGCCTGGGCTTCGGCCTGAAGTGGAACATGGGCTGGATGCACGACTCCCTCGGCTACATCAGTCATGAGCCGGTGCACCGCAAGTACCACCACAACGAGATGACGTTCTCGATGGTGTACGCCTACAGCGAGAACTACGTCCTGCCCATCTCCCACGACGAGGTCGTCCACGGCAAGCAGGCCCTGGTGTCCAAGATGCCCGGCGACTGGTGGCAGCAACGGGCCAACCATCGCGCGTATCTGGCCTTCATGTGGGCCCATCCCGGCAAGCAACTCCTCTTCATGGGCCAGGAGTTCGCCCAGGGGGCGGAGTGGTCCGAGGCCCACGGCCCGGACTGGTGGCTCCTCGACCCCGCCTACCCGGCCGAGGCCGACCACCGGGGCGTCCGCGATCTGGTGC
The DNA here is from genome assembly GCF_055570355.1 of Streptomyces sp. NPDC031225. Taxonomy (NCBI): domain Bacteria; kingdom Bacillati; phylum Actinomycetota; class Actinomycetes; order Kitasatosporales; family Streptomycetaceae; genus Streptomyces; species Streptomyces sp. NPDC031225. Next base: position 159,308 of record NZ_JBVIHJ010000008.1, read on the forward strand.
GCGACCTGAACACGGTCTACGGCGCGACCCCCGCCCTGTGGCAGCGCGACTGCGACCCCGCCGGATTCCGTTGGGTGGCCGGGGACGCGGCCGAGGACAACGTGTTCGCCTTCCTGCGGTTCGACGCGGCGGGCAACCCCCTGCTGGCGGTCTCCCACCTGTCTCCCGTGGTCCGCGACGACTACCGCCTCACGGTTCCCGACGGCTTTCCCCTCTGGCAGGAGTCCCTCAACACCGACCGCGCGCGGTACGGCGGCGGCGACCTCTCCCAGCGTGACCCGGTCAAGGCGGAGGACGGAGTACTGCGGCTCACCCTGCCGCCCCTCGCGACGGTGTGGCTGGTCCCGGTGTCCGGCTGAGGCCGCCCGGCGACTTCGAGGTGTCCGACCGGTCCGAACGGGGCAGTCGGGGTCGTACACGGTCGAGCATCCTCGATCTCGACCGAGCATCCTCGTTGTCGCCGAGGGCCACAGAAGGGCTGCATCACGTGCGCACCGTCGGAGTGGAGGAGGAACTCCTCCTGGTCGACCCGGAGACCGGCGAACCACAGGCGCTGTCCGCGGCCGTACTCGCGCGGGCCGAGCAGAGCGAGCCGGACCAGGACGTCTTCGAGAAGGAACTGCACAACCAGATGCTGGAGTTCGCCACCCACCCGCAGTCGGGCATGGACGAACTCCGCGCGGAGATCGTGCGCTGCCGCAAGGAGGCCGCCCGGCTGGCCGGCGAGAGCGGCTGTGCCGTCGCCGCCCTGGCCTCCTCACCGTTGCCCGTCAGCCCCTCCGTCGGCGTCGGGCGCCGCTACCAGTGGATGGCGGAGCAGTACGGCATCGCCACCCAGGAGCAGCTCGTCATGGGCTGTCACGTCCATGTGTCCGTCGAGTCCGACGAAGAGGCCGTCGCCGTCGTCGACCGGATCCAGCCGTGGCTGACCGTGCTGGCCGCGCTGAGCGCCAACTCGCCGTTCTGGCAGGGCAAGGACACCGGCTACAGCAGTTACCGCAGCCGGGTGTGGCAGCGCTGGCCCTCGGCCGGCCCGACCGAACCGTTCCGCTCCGCGGAGCGCTATCACCGACGGGTCGCGGGCATGGTGGCGACCGGCGTCATCCTCGACGAGGGGATGATCTACTTCGATGCCCGGCTGTCACGGGCCTACCCGACGGTGGAGATCAGGGTCTCGGACGTCTGTCTGCACGCGGACACGCCCGTGCTTCTGGCGACCCTCGCCCGGGGCCTGGTGGAGACCGCAGCCCGCGAGTGGCGGGCGGAGCGGGAGCCGGTCACGCACAGCGTGAGCCTGCTGCGGCTGGCGGCCTGGCGGGCCGCGCGCTCCGGCCTGACGGAAGAGCTGCTGCACCCCGCGACGATGCACCGCATGCCCGCGGAGACGGTGGTGCGAGCCCTGCTGGAGTACATCGGGGACGCGCTCGCCGAGAACGGCGACCTGGACATGGCCCGCGAGGCCTGCGACCGACTGCTGCGGTACGGCAACGGCGCCCGGGTGCAACGGGAGTTGCTGGAGCGCACCGGGAGTCTGCGGGACGTGGTCACCGAGTGCGTGCGCCTGACCCAGGCGTAGCTGTCACAGGGCCGGCACGATCGCGTACGCCAGGAAGAACGCGGCTACGAGGACGGTCGGGACGAGGATGGGCCGGCCCCCTGGAGACACATGCTGCTCTCGGCGGGCGGGGTCTCGCCCGGAGGCACGCCACCGCCCGGTTCCAGGCCGGTGGTGCGCTCGGGTTCGGGGTCGGGGTTCGTATGGCTCATGCGTTCCGAGTCCCCCGATCACGGCGGGATCACCGTTGACCGTCTACTTCCGTATTCCGGTTACCGTCCGGTCCGACCTGGACTAGATTCGAGCACCGCCGATGACCCAGCTCATCGGCGCAGTCACAGCCCGTACACGTCAGGAGCAGCGCATGCGCGACTTCGCCCTCGCTCCCCGGACCATCTCGCACTCCAGTGGTGGTCTGGCGGACAGCGTCTTCGAGAGGGCGGAACTCGATCCCACACTCCCGGTGCTCGCCCGCCGTCCCGAGGGCTCCTCGGCCGGCTGGCAGGAGGTCACGGCCGTGGAGCTGCGGGACGAGGTCATGGACCTCGCGAAGGGGATGGTGGCGTCGGGGATCTCCCCCGGCCACCGCGTGGCGATCATGGCGCGCACCCGTTACGAGTGGACGGTCCTGAGCTACGCGCTGTGGGCGGTCGGCGCCGAGGTCGTGCCGATCTATCCGACGTCGTCGCGCGAGCAGGTCGAGTGGATCCTGCGGGACGCCGGCTGTGTGGCCGTGGTGGTGGAGGACGAACAGGCCGTGATGACGGTCGGGTCGGTGTGCGCCTCGCTGCCCCGGCTGCGGCACGTCTGGCAGCTGGACGCGGCCGCGCTGGAGGACCTGACGGAGCGGGGCGAGGTGATCCCGCTCGCCACGGTCGAGTCGCTGCGCCGCATCGTGCTGCCGGACTCCACGGCGGTCGTCGCCTACACCTCCGGCACCACGGGACGTCCGCTGGGCTGCGCGCTCAGCCACCGCGGCCTCGCGAGCCCCTGCGACACGATCCTGGAGGGCTGGGGCCACACCGCGGCGTCGCCGGGACAGCAGCCGTCCGTCCTCGCCTTCCTGCCCTTCTCCCATGTGTTCGGCCTCATGATCCAGGGCGTGTGCATCCGGGGCGGTGTGCTCATGGCCCACGAGCCCGACCTGAGCGAGGAGGCGCTGGCGGCGTCCCTGCAGTCCTTCCGCCCCACGTACTTCTACGCCGTCCCCTCGCTCTTCGAGAAGATCTACAAGACCTTCCTGCGCACGGCCCAGCAGGCGGGCCGCGGTGCCCTGTTCGAGCGGGCCGCGGACACGGCACGCCACTTCGCCCTGGCCTGCGAGCGGCAGCGGCTGGGCGAGGGCCCCGGCCCCGGTTTCGACCTGCGCCTGCAGCACGCCCTGTACGAGCGGACGGTGTACCGCAGACTGCGGGCCGCGCTGGGCGGCCGGGCCCGCCGTGCCACGTCGGGCGGCTCCACCCTCAACCGCGAACTCTCCCTGTTCTACGAGGGCATCGGCGTCTACGTGCACGACGGATACGGCCTAACGGAGACCAGCGGCGGGATCACCATGCAGCCGCTGGGCCGGGAGAAGTCCGGTACCGTCGGCCGGCCCCTGCCGGGCGTGGACCTGCGGGTGGCGGACGACGGGGAGATCCTGGTGCGCGGGCCGTCGGTCTTCCAGGGCTACGTCAACGACGAGGCCGCCACCCGGGCCGCGCTGTACGGCGGCTGGCTGGCCACCGGGGACCTCGGACGGCTGGACGCCGACGGCTATCTGACGATCACCGGCCGCAAGAAGGACATCCTTGTCACCACCAGCGGCAAGAGCGTGGCCCCGTCCGCCCTGGAGCACCGGCTGAGGATGCATCCGCTCATCCACCAGGCGGTGGTGGTGGGCGACAACCGGCCCTGTGTGGGCGCCCTGCTCACCGTGGACCCGGTGTACCTGGCCCACTGGCGCCGGGTCCTGGCGCCGCAACAGGACCCCTCGGCGAGGGAGGCCAGGGAGGAGAACGCGCTGCGGGAGGAGATCGGGCGAGCCGTGGCCTCCGCCAACAGCATGGTCTCGCGCTCGGAGTCGATCCGGGTCTTCCGGGTGCTGCCGGAGCCGTTCGACCTGGCCAACGGTCTGCTGACGCCGTCGATGAAGCTGCGCCGGGACGAGATCGTGCGCCGGTACGCGATGGAGATCGACGCGATGTACCAGGCCCGCTCGGCCGGCGCCCGGCGCTACCCCGCGGACGACCTGCTGAGCTGGGACGACTCGGACGACGTTTTCAGGTGACCGGTCGCCCGCGGACCACGTCAGGTGAGGTGAGGACGATTGGGCCGCGCGCCCAAGGGAACACGGCTCAGTGGCGACACGAGAGAGAACGAGACAGCCGACACAGCCGTGTTGACGCCAAGCCGTGAGAGCGGCATGGCGACCGAGCCGCGTAGGGACGAGACACTGACTTCCGAGGCGATTCCGAGCCGTACCACCCGTTTCGCGGGCGAACCGCAATGTGTGACGGGTGCGCGGCTCGCTGCCGAAGAGTTCCTCTGCGACCTGGGCGAGAGCGTGCCTCCCGCCAGTCCCGAGCACTGGGACGACATCCTGCTGGTGGTCACGGAACTCGCCGCCAACGCCGTCCAGTACGCACCCGGCCCGTTCGCCCTGCGCATGCGGCGGACCTTCGACGGCGTGCATGTGACCCTGCGCGACACCAACACCACGCCGCCCGCACCCCGCGCCTTCGATCCCCACGCCGGTGGCGGGGGCATCGGATGGCACCTGATCCACGCGCTGTGTGACCAGGTCAGCGTGGTGACGGACGAGCGTGGCAAGGACGTGCACGTCTTTCTTCCGTGGTGACGTGCTCCGGGGCCGGTCAGGCCGTGGCCGAGAGCCGCAGATAGTAGGTGCCGACCGCCGCGAGGTACTCGCGGTCCCTGGTCTCGCTGTCGGTCCCGAAGCGGGGGGCCGCCTTCACCTCGGATCCGGTGCAGGCCAGCGTGACCCGGTGGTCGTGGGTGTCGATGCCGGTGATCACGCCCACCGGCACCAGGACGCTTCTGCCGAAGACCCACACGCCCGTGTCGACGACGAGGTGGGCCATCCCGTGGGGAGCGGCCTGCCGGTCCACGTGCCCGATCGTGCCGTCGCTCGCGACGACGCTGAAGCCCGTCAGGTCCTGTCCCTCGGCGTATCCGCTGTCCGGCGCGTACGACCAGATTCTGTCGGTGGTCACACTGCTCCTTCCCTGTTCGTGCGCTGCGCGGGTCCCGGCGGTCCGCTGCGTCCGGGCCCACAGCACCAAATACCCGTCTGTCGCACGCGCATTCGGCGACGGCCCCCTCACAAGCGGTGGCCTCGGGTCCGGTCCGTGCACCTCCTTCACCTTTCTCCCGGTGCACTTTCAGGCCAGGGCGGGCATGGTGGTCCTCGACGCGTTTCGTCGTGGCCCCGCGGGCAGACGAAGGGCGTTCGAGGCAGACCGCCTGGAGCCGCAGAAAGGGATGAAAACCGTGACACGACCCAGGATCCTGGTGGTTGGCGCCGGCTTCGCCGGTGTCGAGTGCGTTCGCCGGCTGGAGCGGAAGCTCTCCCCGGACGAAGCCGACGTCACCCTGGTGACGCCGTTCGCCTACCAGCTCTATCTCCCGTTGCTGCCCCAGGTCGCCTCCGGCGTGCTCACGCCGCAGTCGATCGCCGTGTCCCTGCGCCGCAGCAAGAAGTACCGCACCCGGATCATTCCGGGCGGTGCGATCGGCGTGGACCTCAAGTCCAAGGTGTGCGTGATCCGCACCATCACCGACCAGATCGTCAACGAGCCGTACGACTACATCGTGCTGGCTCCCGGCAGCGTCACCCGTACCTTCGACATCCCGGGCCTCACCGACCACGCGTTCGGCATGAAGAGCCTCGCGGAGGCCGCCTACGTCCGCGACCACGTGATCTCCCAGCTGGACCTCGCCGACGCCAGCCAGGACGAGGCGGAGCGCACCTCGCGGCTCCAGTTCGTGGTGGTGGGCGGCGGTTACGCCGGTACCGAGACCGCGGCCTGTCTTCAGAAGCTCACCCACGCCGCCGTCAAGCGCTATCCGCGTCTGGACCCGGCGCTCATCAAGTGGCACCTGATCGACATCGCCCCGAAGCTGATGCCCGAACTCGGGGACAAGCTGGGCAGCAGCGCCCAGGAGGTGCTGCGCAAGCGCGGGATCGACATCTCGCTGGGCGTCTCCATCGCGAAGGCGGGCCCGGAGGAGGTCACCTTCACCGACGGACGGGTCGTTCCCACCCGCACCCTGATCTGGACCGCCGGAGTGGTGGCCAGCCCGCTGATCGCCACGCTCGGCGCGGAGACGGTCCGGGGCCGGCTCGCGGTCACCGCGGAGATGAACCTCCCCGGCCAGGACGGGGTGTTCGCGCTGGGAGACTCCGCCGCCGTACCCGACAAGGCCAAGGACCAGCAGGACGCGGTCTGCCCGCCCACCGCGCAGCACGCGATGCGCCAGGGCAAGCACGTCGCCGACAACGTCATCGCCACGCTGCGGGGCCGGGCGCTCACGCCGTACGTCCACAAGGACCTCGGTCTCGTGGTCGACCTGGGCGGCAAGGACGCCGTGTCCAAGCCGCTCGGCATCGAACTGCGGGGCATCCCCGCCCAGGCCGCCGCCCGTGGCTACCACTGGTCGGCACTGCGCACCAACGTCGCCAAGGTCCGCGTGGCGACGAACTGGTTCCTCAACGCGGTCGCGGGCGACGATTTCGTCCGTACCGGTTTCCAGGCCCGAAAACCCGCCAAGCTGAAGGACTTCGAGTACACCGACGCGTATCTGACGCCGGAACAGGTCAAGGCGCACGTCGACGGGACGCAGCGGCTGGACCAGTAGAGGTGACATACATCACTCCGTATCGTCGATCGGCTTCCGGCCGGTCGACGGTCATAGGAGGGACGGCACAACGCCCCTGCGAAAGGACACCACCATGGCCGAGACAGTGAAGGGCCCCGCGAGCTACTTCCCCTCGATCGAGAAGAAGTACGGCCGCCCGATCACCGAGTGGCAGGACCTCATCCGTTCCTCGCCGCTGACCCGGCACATGGAGCTCGTCGCGTGGCTGAAGACCGAGCACGGCCTGGGACACGGGCATGCCAACGCCCTGGTCGCCCACACCCTCGCGGAGACCGGAGGGAAGTGATGTCATTCCGCCGTGCCATGCTGGAAACGGATCATGACATGACACGGGAGTGAGTACGGCGGAGTGAACACAGCAAGGCTGCGCGATCGCGTCGCGGCGTCGGACCCCGGGCTGCTGCGGCTGGCCGCCGGTCTGCGCACGGTGGGCGCGATCGCACTCACGCTGGTCGTGCTCGGTCTGCTGGGGATGAGCGTCCCGCATCTGGTGGCGGGCGCGATCGCGGCGATGGTCGCGACCTTCGCCATCCGCGAGAAGCAGCGCGTCCCGCAGGCCGTGACGCTCGCCCTGGGCCTCCCCGTGGCGCTGGCCTCCATGTCGCTCGGCGCCCTTCTGAGCTCCCGTGTCCTGGCGGGTGACCTCTTCTTCGTCGCGCTGATCTTCTGCGCCGTCTACGGGCGCCGCTTCGGCGACCGGGGCACCGCGCTCGGCCTGATCGGCTTCCAGGTCTACTTCGTGTCGCTGTTCGTCGGCGCCACCGTCTCCGGCCTGCCCGAGCTGTACGGCGTCCTCGGCGTCGCCTTCTCGTGCAGTGCGGCGGCGCGCTTCCTGCTGGTGCCGGAGACTCCCGCCGGCCTCCTCACACGCCTGCGGGAGGCCTTCCGGGCCCGGCTGGCCCAGCTGGTGTCCGCGCAGCTGCAGCTGCTGGACGCCGGGCCCGGGGAGATCGACGAGGCGCTGTCGGACGTACGCGAGGGGACCGCGCGGCTGCACGAGACGGCGCTGATGATCCAGGGGCGGCTGGAGGAGGGCACCTCCGACGAGGCCACGGCACGGCTCGTGCAGCGGCGGATCGCGGACGCCGAGATCGCCGCCGAGCGGCTCGGCCTGCTGCTGCTGACGGCCCGCAGTGCCGAGCGCGCCGACACGCTGACCCTGCATCTGCCGGGTGCGCCCGCTCCCCGGGCGGGCCGGATGCCCGGCCGGGACGAGGCGATGGGCACGGTGCGCCGGGATCTTGAAGCGCTGCGGCTGCTGGTGCTGCGCCCCGTCGCCGCCAGGACCGGCACCGCCCTGTCGCAGGTCCGCAACCGGCTCCTCGGCTACCGCGAGGAGGAGAACCTGCCGCCCGCGCCGCCCGCGGTCCAGGACGTCCTGCGGGGCATCGGCGAGACCGCCCGCGCGGTACTGGGCCTCAGGATCGCCCTGGACGGTCCGCAGGACGAGTCCGACGACTCCCCCGCAACGGCCCGCTCGCGCGAGGAGCTGGACGCCGAGGACGCCGTCATCGACGCCGGCGAGGAGGAGGCCGAGGCGCAGGAGGAGCTCAGAGGGCTCAGGCGGCCCACGACCCGGGCCGCGGTACAGGTGGCCGTGGGATCGTCACTCGCCATCGTCGGCGGCGAGTTCCTGTCCAGCCAGCGCTGGTACTGGGCGGTGCTGACCTGCTGGATCGTCTTCATCAACACCGCGTCCACGGGCGAGATCCTGGTCAAGGGCTACCGCCGGCTGGTGGGCACCGTCCTCGGCGTGCTGGCCGGGATCGTGCTGGCGGGGGCGGTGGGGCAGCACACCTGGACGGCGTTCGCCCTGGTACTGGTGCTGGTCTTCGCAATGTTCTACACCGCGCCGCTGTCCTACACACTCATGTCGTTCTTCGTCACCGCCGCGCTGGGCCTGCTCTACACCCTGCTGCACACCTACAGCCTCTCGGTGCTGTTGCTGCGCGTGGAGGAGACCGCGCTCGGCGCGGCCTGCGGGGTGATCGCGGCGGCGCTCGTCCTGCCGGTGCGCACAGACCGCCGTACGAACGAACTGCTCGTCACCGTCCTGGAGCGGCTCGACGAGGTCACCGAGGCCGCCGTGGACCAGCTCAGCGGCGGCTCCCCCGTCGAACTGCTCGACCAGGCGCGCGACCTGGACCAGTCACTGGCCGATCTGCGGGCGGCCACCAAGCCGCTCACGCACCCGATCACGCCGCTGCGGGCCAGGCGAGACACGGCACGCTATGTCGTGGCGCTGCTGGAGACCTGCGCCTACCACGCGCGCTCGCTGGCGGCCACGGCCGAGCTGCTGCCCACACATCCCTCGATCGCGGCGGATCCCCGGCTGCGCCGGGCCGGCCGGCGCATCGGGGACAACATCACGGCGATCGCGGCGCATGTCGCCGACGAGCGCTCCACCGCCGAGGTCGAGACCGGGCCGAGCATCGCGTCCCTCCTGGAGACCGAGGTCCCCGGCATCGCGCGCTACGGCCGGGTCACCGACCGCGTGCTGCGGCACGTCCAGCGGCTGGACGAGACCCTGGTGGGTCTGGCCCGGCCGCTGAACGTGCCGGTCGCGGCGCCGAAACGATAAGGCACGGCGCTCAGAGATCCGTGGGCAGGTTGCTCACCTCGGCGATGCCGCGCAGTTCCTCGTCGGTCTGCCGGCGCTCACGGATGTAGTCGGCGATCTCGCCGAGGCGCTCCGGATCGGCCGCGGTGTCCGCGTCGGTGACCACCCGGACGGGGCCGGTGTCGTCGACTTGGAGTTCGACCACCTTGTTGTCCAGGCGGCCGGTGACGGCGGTGGCGATGACCAGGGCGGCCTCGTCGCGGATCTCCTGGGGCAGCCCGTCCTCCTGGGCGTCCTCCAGGGCGAAGTCCAGTGCGGGCAGGTGATGTTGGTCGATCGCCTGCAGGACCGGGCGGACCACGCTGAGCAGCAGCTCGTAGTCCTTGGAGGCCATGCGGATGCGCAACAGGTCCAGGTAGACGTCCACGGGCCTACCGTCGGGCGGAAGCTCGGGTTGGTTCATGCGCTTCGGGTTCCCCGTCTCCGGCCGGTCAGACCCGCCGCCAGCGGGCCATCGCGAACGAGAACACCCCGAACAGCACGAACCCCGCCGCGACACAGACGAGCAGCCACGGCCCCAGCGGGGTGTCGGAGAAGGAGCGGAGCGTGTCGTCGAGCCCCTTCACCTTCTTGGGCTCGTAGTCGACCGCGGCGCGGACGGCGGAAGCACCCGCCGCGGCGAACACCACGCCGCGCGCCACTCCGCCGCCCACCCCCGTCACGTCGACGAGCTTCCTGATCCGCGGGCTCATCTCGGCAAGCTTCAGCTTGTCGTGGAAGGACCGGCGCACCGCCTGCACGGCGATCCAGACACCGGCCGCCGCGACACCGACGCCGGCCGCACCCACCAGCCACTGTCCGCCGGTCACCCCGAGGACCCGGGCGGTGATGTCCTTGGACTGCTTGTCGCTCGATCCACCGCTGCCGGTGCCGACGGCAAAGGAGAGTACGGAGTAGGCGACGAACGAGTAGAAGACACAGCGGGCCGCTGACAGCAACCGTTTCCCCGCCTTACGGCCGTCAGGTCCGACCGCGCCGAACAGGACCTCCGACAGCCGCCACAGGGCCATTCCGACGAGCCCGATGCCCAGCGCCCACAGGATGACGGCACCGAAGGGCTTGTCGGCGACCGCGGCGAGGGCGCCGCCGCGGTCGGCCTGGTGCTCGCCCTCGCCGAAGGCGATCTGCAGCGCCAGCACGCCGACCAGCAGATAGATCACACCGCGGGCGGTGAAACCAGCGCGGGCGGCACCTTCCATGACGGAGTCGCGTGCCGCGCGACCGGACGTGGACCGGCCGGTCTGAGCCATGGAGCTCGTGTTCATGTCGACCTCCTGGAATTCGGATGCCCGGGTGACAGATGCCCGTACAACATGCGATCAGTCGCCCAGTCGCGCGCGCTCGGGCATGGCCGCGAGCAGACGGTGGGCGGTTTCCAGGGCGACCCGGACGTCCCGGGTGCCGGTCGACACGCAGAGCGTGTAGGCGAGGTCCCTCGACCGAGGGCCCGGTTCGGCGGCCGTCGTGGCCTGCTCGGCCCGCAGTTCCTCGTACTCCTCGACGAGGCGGCGCAGGAACGTGGGGTCGGGTATCAGCATCTGGTTCACTCCTCGTACGCTCCGGCCGCCGACTGCCCGTCGGCGGTTTGCCGCCTCGACCGATCCGCCATCGCCTCGTCGCGCACACGTGCGCAGCTGCGGTTGATGAGCCGGGAGACGTGCATCTGCGAGATGCCGAGCTGGTCGGCGATGCGACTCTGTGTCATGTCCTCGAAGAAGCGCATGTAGAGAATGGCGCGCTCGCGCTCGGGCAGCCGGCGCAGGCCCTCCTTGGCGGACTCGCGGTCGATCACGGTGTCGTACGACGTGTCGGGGCCGCCCAGGGTGTCCGCGAGGCTGTAGCCGTCGTCACTGGCCGAGAGTTCGGCGTCCAGGGACAACGTGCTGAAGCTTTCGAGGGCCTCCAGGCCGGTGGTGACCTCTTCCTCGGTCAGCCCGGTGTGGGCGGCGAGGTCGGCGGGCGACGGTTCGGCGGAACCGGGGTTCTGGGTCAGTTCGCGCCGGGCCACCCGCACCTTGTTGCGCAGTTCCTGCACCCGGCGGGGCACCCTCAGGGCCCACATGCGGTCGCGGAAGTGGCGCTTGACCTCTCCGGTGATGGTGGGCACGGCGTAGCTCTCGAAGGCTCCCCGTTCCGGTTCGAAACGGTCGATGGCCTTCACGAGCCCGAGTGCGGCGACCTGTCGCAGGTCCTCGAGGGACTCACCGCGGTCGCGGAACCGGCCCGCGATGCGGTGGGCCATGGGCAGCCAGGCGGTGACGAGTTCGTCGCGCAGGACATCGCGCTCGGGGCCGTCGGGCAGCCCGGCGAGCCGGCCGAACAGGGCCATGGTGTCAGGGGCGTCGTCGTGCCGACGCCTGGTCGAGCTGGTGGGACGGTCGTTGGTGGTCGAACGGGCGGTCGACGTGTCGGTGAGCATGCGGATTCGCTCCTGAAGAACGGGTTCAGGGACTGACCGCGGAAGGGACGCAACAGGACCGCCGAAAAGGGGCCCGCAGCAGCGATACCGCTTCCGCTGGCGCGCCTCCGGTCCGAAGCACGAAATTGCGTCTGCCCTGCTGTATGGGGTCCAAACACCGCTGCGAACACTCCGTGTCCGGCGCCTTTCCCACCGGTGCCGGATCAGCTCAGGGGCACCACGGCGGTGATCTGCTTGCCGCCGGAGGGCAGGTCGGTCACCCGGACGTCCCGGGCCAGCCGGCAGACGATGGGCCAGCCGCGGCCGCCGGGCCGCCACCTGCCGTGCGGGTCGGTGTGGTCCTTGGCGACCGGCAGCGCGGCGCTGCGGTCGCTGACCGAGACGCAGACGCCCCGCCCCTCGACGACGACATGGAAGTCGGTGATGCCGCCGCCGTGCAGGATCGCGTTGGTGGTGAGTTCAGAGGTGACGAGCAGCGCGTCCGAAAGGGCCTGGGGCTCGCACGGGGTGTGCGTGGCCCGGCAGCGTTCGGACACGGCTCGTTCAACTGCCCGGCGCGCCTCGGCCGGCCTGGATGGCCGAGTCCGTGGGCGCCGGTCCGCGACGGAGGTTTCGGGGGCGGCTTCGGTCCTGTGCTCGTCGCACATGACGTAGCTCCTGATCGATGGAACGGCTGGTTCTCTGGTCGGTGAAGCGGCAGCCGGCCGGGCCTGGGCCCGGTCCATGGACACGGTGACCGCTGCTGTACGGTGCGCGCTCTCCGTGGGCCTCTTACTCGGCTGACCTCTTCGCTCCGTGCCAAACCTCCCCGATCCGGACGACGTGCCCGGCCATTCGTTCGTGATCCCGGGGTAGGCGAACCTCATGACCGATGTCGTGGACTCAGACGAACTGCTGCGCCGCATCCGGCGCGCCCGGGACTGCGCGGCCGAGGAGGAGCGGTCCTGGCAGGCCCGGAGCGACGAGATGCGGCCCACCGATCCTGCGGCCGCCCAGGACGCCGCCGTGCGCACGCTGGCCTACGAGGCGGTGACCAGGGTGCTGGACGAGGTACTGCGGCCGGGCAGCCGCTGAGCCCGGCCTGTCCGGTCCGTACTGATTGAGGCGCGCCCAGGGCGGGCGCCCGGGGCGCAATGGCTGTCGATCACGCCCAAGCACCGGTACTGGACGCCCAGGCGGACTATCACCGTCGGGGGCGGCTGCCCTTCGCACCGCCGGGCCACGAACAGGCCCGCGGGGCGGACCCCGCGGTGCGGGAGGTGCTGGGTGACGCGGTGATCACGCCGTACCCGCCGGGGATCCCGGCCGTGCTGCCCGGTGAGCTGCTGGCCGAGCCGGTGCTGCGGTATCTGCGCACCGGACCGGCCGCGGGCATGAACCTCCCCGATCCCACCGACGCCGAGTTGAAGACGATCAGGGCCGTAAACGGGTCCGCTGAGTGAAACCGGTCACTCGCCCGGGATTTGAGTGCGCACAATCGCCATGAATGGTTTACGGTTCATTCATACGTGGTGGCGGGGTCGACCGACCGGCCTGCGGACACCACCTCTGACTGCCCTGGCTGGTCTCCCCCGTCCAGCCAGGGCTTTTTCATGCCGTGGGCAGATCCCTCCGTCCGTCGAGGTGCCCCTGACGGCTGCAGCCGCTGAAATGGGCGTAGGCACAACACCGGAATCCATCGCCGGCGAGGAGCCCCGCGTCATGACCAAAGCGACGAGACTGCTGACCGCGCTGCCGCAGCCGCAGCGCCAGAGCCTGATGACGCTCGCCAAGGAGGTCTCCTTCCCCGAGGACTTCCGCATCTTCGAGGCAGGCGGCACGGCCGACCGTTTCTGGGTCATCCGCTCCGGAGCGGTCACCCTGACCCAGCAGGTGACCACCCAGCAGCGGGTCACCGTCGCCGGGCTCGGCTCGGGCGATCTGCTCGGCTGGTCCTGGCTGTTCCCGCCGTACCAGTGGGACTTCGGCGCGGAGGCCTTCAGTCCCGTGCGTGCCTACGAGTTCGACGCCGCGGCGGTGCTCCGGCTGTGCGAGGAGGACCAGCAGCTCGGGATGATCCTGGTCCGCACGGTCGCCGAGATCCTCGCCCACCGGCTGGAGACGACACGGGGCAAGCTCATGGAGCAGTACGGCTCGCACCGGCGAGGTGTTCTGTAGGGGCCCCGCGGCCCGGCTGGACCGGGCCAGGAGTCAACGGTGCCTTGTCGGCACAGATGTGTGGCTGCGGGGCTCCCGGAGGCCGCCGCAGCAGCCACCGCGTGGTCGGCGACCAGGAGCCCGCCCCACCCCCACCCCCGCAACCCGGTGCCGGGCGCACGCGCGGGGGCGGCCGATCCCGCCGCCGTCCTCCTCACCGCCGCCGCCGCCGAGCAACTCGGCACCGCCACGCGCGCGTGTGAGCTGGCAGGGCCGTGCAACACGCCGGGACATGAGAGCAGTTCGGGCAACCGATTCGGGGCCCTCCAGGCAGTCGAGCACCTGTGCGCGCAGCTGCTGGTGCGGGCGGAGACGGCGCGGGCCGCGCGGTGTACGCGGCCGCCGTGACCGGAGACCCCGCGCCGGACCGCTCGGCGCCGAGCGCACCCGAGCTCAGACGCGGTGACGACACCATGAAGGCCAGGCCCAGCACCACGGGGACCACCAGGGGCCCGCCGCCGACAGTGCCGCTGAAAGAGCACCCCACCACACCGGACCGCGGGGCGACGCCCGCCCGCCTCAGATGCGGTAGCGGCGCAGTGACGGCACCGCGAAGGCCAGGCCCAGCATGGCGGCGACCACCAGGAGTCCACCGCCGGCGACCGCGGTGCGCGCGCCGAAGACCGAGCCGGCGGTGCCGTGCAGGACGTCGGCGAGGCGGGGTCCGCCGGCGACGACGACGGTGAAGACACCCTGCATCCGGCCGCGCATCTCGTCGGTGGCCGCGGAGAGCAGGATCGCTCCGCGAAAGACCATCGAGACCATGTCGGCGACCCCGGCCACCGCGAGGAACACCACGGCGAGCCACAGACTGCCGCTCAGCCCGAAGCCGGTGATGGCCACACCCCAGGCGACGACCGCGCCGATGACCATCCAGCCGTGCCGGCGGGCCCGGGAGAAGGTGCCCGAGAACAGTCCGCCGACCACCGCGCCGATGGGGATGGCGGCGAACAGCAGGCCCAGCGCGAGCCCCTCGCCGTACGGGGCGTAGGTCTCGGAGGCGAGCTGCGGGAACAGGGCCCGGGGCATGCCGAGGACCATGGCGATGATGTCGGCGAGGAAGGACAGCAGCAGCACCTTGTGCGCGGAGATGTACCGGAAGCCCTCGGCGATCTCGCGCACACCCGCCCGACGCGCCACCGCGGCGGCGAGCGGCGGCAGGGAGGGCAGCCGGTACACCGCCCAGACCGTGAAGCACAGCGCCAGGGCGTCGATGAGATACAGCTCCGGAAGGCCGATCACCGGGATCAGGACACCGGCGAGCAGCGGGCCGACCACCTGGCCTGTCTGCATCACGGTCGAGCCGAGCGCGTTGGCCGCGGGCAGCTGTGCCTCGGGGACCAGGCGGGCGATGGACGCGTTGCGGGCGGGGGCGTTCAGGCCCCAGAACGCCTGCTGCACCGCGAGCAGGACCATGAGCGCCGCCACCGAGTCCAGTCCGGTGACGGCCTGGAGCCAGAACAGGACGGAGGTGACGGCGATGCCGGTGTTGGTGATCAGGAGCAGCTTGCGGCGGTCCATGGTGTCGGCGACCGCGCCGCCCCACAGCGCGAACACGATGAGCGGCAGCAGTCCGGCCATGCTCGCGGCGCCGACCCAGGCCGAGGAGCCGGTGATGTCGTAGATCTGCTTGGGCACGGCGACGGCGGTGAGCTGGCTGCCGACGGCCGTGACGATCGTCGAGCTCCACAGCCGACGGTAGGCCGGCAGGCGCAGTGGGCGGGTGTCCATGGCCCAGCGGCGCCAGCCACGCCGGGGTGGCGGCGCCTCGTCCGCGGCCGGCGTCCTGGGGTCGGTGCTGTCCTCGCTGGTGTCCACGCGCTTCCTGGTTGCTCGTTACATCTAACGGGTCCAGGGTTCACTATGGCAGCACCGCCCGGGAGTTCCGGACGCGGTATCTCATCCTGCGGACCGCGTACTCGGGGTCCTCACGCCCCGGCCACCAGCGCGGCGCCGAGGGTGATCATCATGGCGGCCACCAGTCCGTCGAGAACCCGCCAGGCGGCCGGCCCGGCCAGGAACCGGCTGAGCAGCCGGGCCCCGAAGCCCAGCGCGGTGAACCAGCACAGGCTCGCCAGCACGGCACCGAGCCCGAAGGTCCAGCGCAGCGGACCGCGGTCGGCGGCGACCGAGCCGAGCAGGAACACGGTGTCGAGATAGACGTGCGGGTTGAGCCAGGTCATGGCCAGACAGGTCAGCACCGCCCGTTTCCGGGACCCCGCCGCCTCGCCCTCGGCCCGCAGGCCGGACTTCCCCGGCCGGAACACGCGCCGGGCGGCCAGCACGCCGTAGCAGAGCAGGAATCCACCGCCGATCCAGCCGACCAGGGTGAGCGCACCAGGCCAGGCGACCACCACCGCGCCGATCCCGCCGACGCCGAGGGCGATGAGCAGGGCGTCGGACAGGGCGCAGATGCCGACGACGGCGAGGACCGCGTCGCGGCGGATCCCCTGGCGCAGGACGAAGGCGTTCTGGGCTCCGATGGCGACGATCAGCGAGAGGCCGGTGCCGAAACCGGCGGCAGCGGCGGACAGGGAAGCTTGCATGGCTTCGACGGTACGGAGACGATCACTGCCCGTACAGCTAAAGATTCTTACGTATCATTAGTTGTCGTGATGATGACCGAGCTGCCCTTGGATCAGGTACGGACTCTGCTCGCGGTTGTCGACGAGGGGACGTTCGACGCCGCGGCGGCGGCCCTGCATGTGACGCCGTCCGCGGTGAGCCAGCGGGTGAAGGCACTGGAGCAGCGCACGGGGCGGGTGCTGCTGGTGCGCACCAAGCCGGTGCGGCCGACCGAGTCGGGCGAGGTGGTGGTGCGGTTCGCCCGGCAGCTGGCCCGGCTGGAGCGGGACGCGCTCGCCGAGCTGGGGATGCCGGGTGAGGGGGAGGTGACGCGGGTCTCCGTCGCGGTGAACGCGGACTCCCTGGCGACCTGGTTCCTCAAGGCCCTCACGCGGGTCCCGGGCCGCGAGCGGCTCTGTTTCGAGCTGCGGCGCGAGGACGAGACGCGTACGGCGGAGCTGTTGCGGGAGGGGCTGGTGATGGCGGCGGTGACGTCGTCGCCGGATCCGGTGGCGGGGTGTTCCGTGCGGATGCTGGGACGGATGCGGTATCTCGCGGCGGCGAGTCCGGAGTTCGCCTCGCGGTATCTCGACGGGCCGCTCCGCGACGCGCTGGCCGAGGCACCGGTGATGACCTTCGACCGCAACGACGACGTCCAGGACGGGTTCCTGCGGAAGCTGGGCCGCGGCGGGGCGAGCCGGGTGCGGCACGCCGTGCCGACGTCGGAGGGGTTCGTGGAGGCGGTCGCGCTGGGACTGGGGTGGGGAATGGTGCCGGAAGCGCAGGCGGAGGAGCTGTTGCGGGCGGGTCGGCTGATCTCGCTGGCGCCGGATCTTGCGGTGGATGTCCCGTTGTACTGGCAGCAGTGGAAGCTGGATTCGCCGGCGTTGGGAGTGGTGGCCGAGGCGGTGGCGGCCGCCGCGTCGCACACGCTGCGATGACGCACCCATGGGACGCCGTCTGGCGAGCGCGGGTTCGTTGTGCCTGGTCGTGCAGCGGGGCAGCGCACCTTACGGGGCGCTGCCCCGCTGTACCTCCACGCTGTCCAGGAGCATGTCCAGGGCCGTCGGATACGCGCTGGTGACCATGCGGGTGGCAAGGAGGGCCGATGCCTCCGCGATGCGCGGATAACGATCGGCCGGCAGGTGCGCGTACGTCGAGCGCCACTTGCCCTCGTCCGCGTCCAGCGCCTCGCTCGGCAGGGCCAGTGACGCCGCGTCCAGGGCGGCGAAAGCCAGGGTCTGGTCGATGAAGGCGTGGTAGATCCGGACCGTGTCCGGGAGCGGCAGGCCCGCCGTGCGCAGGACGTCCAGGACCGCCTCGTCCGCGGCCAGTTCGTTCGCCCGGCCGGTGACCCTGCTCGTCGTCAGCAGGGCGGCCTGGGGGTGGGCCACGTACGCGGCGTGGATACGCAGGCCCATGGAGCGCAGGTCGGGCCGCCACTCCCCCGTCGGCGCCCAGCCCTGCAGCGCCTGTCCGATCAGGGCGTCGCCGATGGCCAGGGTCAGCTCGTCCATGCCGCGGAAGTAGCGGTAGAGCGTGCTCGGGTCGGCGTCCAGCGCCAGACCCAGACGGCGGGCGGTCAGACCGGTGCTGCCGTGTTCGCGGAGCATGCGCAGGGCGGTCTCGACGATCAGCTCCTCGGACAGCACGGTGCCGCTCCTGGTGGGCCTGCGCCGACGGCGGTTCTCCTCGCGGACCACGGGCTTCGGCATCCTGAGCCTCCCTTCGCCTCCTTATGCCAACGCCATTGACCTTAAACGAGGGCACGGCGTTGTATCTCAGCCAGGGGCCCCGCACATCCGCGACGTCGGCCCGTGAAGGAGTGCTTGTCATGCGTGTACTGCTCGTGGGCGCCGGAGGCGTCGGCACCGCCATCACCCGGATCGCCGCCCGGCGGCCGTTCTTCGACACCATGGTCGTCGCCGACTACGACCCGGCCCGCGCCGAGGCCGCGGTGGCCGCGCTCGGCGAGCCGGGCGAGCGGTTCAGCGCCGAGCGCGTGGACGCGAACGACGAGTCGGCCGTGGCCGCCCTGCTGGAGCGGCACGCCTGCGACGTGCTCCTCAACGCCACCGACCCGCGCTTCGTGATGCCGCTGTTCCGCGCGGCGCGCACCGCCGGAGCGACGTATGTCGACATGGCGATGTCCCTGTCACGGCCGCACCCCGAGCTGCCGTACGCGAAGTGCGGGGTGAAACTCGGCGACGAGCAGTTCGCGCAGGCCGAGGAGTGGGAGAAGGCGGGCGCGCTGGCCCTGGTCGGCATGGGTGTGGAGCCGGGGCTGTCGGACGTCTTCGCCCGGTACGCGGCCGACGAACTGTTCGACGAGATCGAGGAGATCGGGGTCCGCGACGGCGCGAACCTCACCGTCGACGGATACGACTTCGCCCCCTCCTTCAGCATCTGGACCACCATCGAGGAGTGCCTGAACCCTCCCGTGGTCTACGAGGCCGACCGCGGCTGGTTCACCACGGAACCCTTCAGCGAGCCCGAGGTCTTCGACTTCCCGGAGGGCATCGGTCCCGTCGAGTGCGTGAACGTGGAACACGAGGAGGTGCTGCTCGTCCCCCGCTGGGTCGGCGCGCGCCGCGTCACCTTCAAGTACGGGCTGGGCCGCGAGTTCATCGAGACGCTGAGGACGCTGCACCTGCTGGGCCTGGACCGCACCGACCCGGTGACCGTGCCGAGTGCCGGCGGGCCGGTCGCGGTCTCGCCCCGGGACGTCGTGGCCGCGTGTCTGCCCGATCCGGCGACGCTGGGCGAGCGGATGCACGGCAAGACCTGTGCGGGCACGTGGGTGAAGGGCGTCAAGGACGGGGCGCCGCGCGAGGTGTACCTCTACCACGTGGTCGACAACCAGTGGTCCATGGCGGAGTACGGCAGTCAGGCGGTGGTGTGGCAGACCGCGGTGAACCCTGTCGTCGCCCTCGAACTCCTCGCCACCGGC
The DNA here is from genome assembly GCF_055570355.1 of Streptomyces sp. NPDC031225. Taxonomy (NCBI): domain Bacteria; kingdom Bacillati; phylum Actinomycetota; class Actinomycetes; order Kitasatosporales; family Streptomycetaceae; genus Streptomyces; species Streptomyces sp. NPDC031225. Next base: position 178,494 of record NZ_JBVIHJ010000008.1, read on the forward strand.
GTCTGGTCCGGCACCGGCGTCCTCGGCCCGGAGGCCTTCCCTGCCCGCCCCTTCCTGAACCTGCTGACCGCGTACGGCTCCCCGTGGGGCGTCCGCGAACAGTGAAGGGAGTGTGTCCCACGGGGCCCGGTTGTTTCATCGCGCATCGACAGGTGACCCGAAATCAAGTAAGGCTTCCACGAGGGCACGTACGACCCGATCGCAGGTGACTTTGATGGACAACTGGCGAGACCATGCCGCATGCCGACAAGAGGACCCCGACCTCTTCTTCCCGATCGGCAACACCGGCCCCGCACTCGTACAGACAGAGCAGGCCAAGTCCGTCTGCCGGCGCTGCCCCTCCCAGGAGCAGTGTCTGCAGTGGGCTCTCGACACCGGGCAGGGCATCGGCGTCTGGGGCGGCACCAGTGAAACGGAACGCCGCGCACTGGCCCGGCGTGCGGCCGCGCGCAGAAGGTCCGGCTGACCGGGCCCGTTCAGCGGCCTCGGCGCCGGAGCGGACCCCAGGCGTTCGCCTAACGGTCCACCTCGGCCCACGCCTCCTCGATCACCCGGGGGTCGATCCAGCACATCGGCCGCACGTCGCTGACGAGCGGCTCGTTGTCCGGGCCCCCGGCCCCGCTCGCGGCCCTGAAGGACCCAGGGGCGTACTCCTGGGTCCTTCTCGTGCGGCAGACGGGAGTAGTCGAAGAGACGCCGGGCCACCCACAGCCGCACGGGACGCCCCCGCCACCACCTTCTGTCGCGGGAAGACCGGGGTGCCCGCACGTCACGGAGGGAATCGGGCAGGTTCCTGCGGCTTCGCGCCGCCGGGCAGCCGCAGGCTGAAGACGCTTCCGCTGCCGGGCTCGCTGCTCACCCCGACCGTGCCGCCGTGGGCGGCGACCAGGTGGCGGACGATGGGCAGGCCCAGACCGCTGCCGCCGGTGCGGCGGCTGCGGGACTTCTCCGCGCGCCAGAACCGGTCGAAGACGTGCGGCAGGTCGTCGGGCGCGATGCCTGAACCGGTGTCGGCCACTTCCAGGACGACGTCGTCGCCGTCCCGGCGCGCGCTCAGGGTGACCGTGCCGTCGGCGGGGGTGTGGCGCACCGCGTTGGAGACGAGGTTGCCGAGCACCTGCCGCATCCGGACCGGGTCGGCGTCCAGCCAGGGCCTGCCGTCGGCGGCGGTGCGCAGCTCGACCCCGGCCGCGCCGGCGGCGACCCGGTGGGCCGCGGCGACCTGCTGGAGGAGTTCGTCGCAGCGGACAGGCTCCGGGTGCAGGCGCAGGGTGCCCGCGTCGGCGTCCGCGAGGTCCTGGAGGTCGTCGATGACGCGCTGCAGGACGAGGGCCTCCTCGTGCAGGGAGCCCAGCAGGGCGGGGTCGGCGGCGACGACGCCGTCCCGGGTGACCTCCAGCCAGCCCCGGATGTTGGTGAGCGGACTGCGCAGTTCGTGGGCGATGTCGCTGACCATGGCCCTGCGCTGGGCTTCGAGGCGTTCGCGGCGCTCGGCCAGGTCGTTGAAGGCGGCGGCGAGGATGCCGGTCTCGTCCCGGGTGGTGACGGGCACACGCGTGTGGAGTTCCGGTGGCTGCTGGGCCGCCGCGGTGAGGGCGCGCAGCGGCCGCACGAGCCGGGTGGCGACCAGCGCGGTCACGACCACGGTGACGGCGAGCACGAGGCCGGCGGTGCCGACGACCTTGGCCTTGTTGGCCGGGGACATGTCGAACAGCACGGCGGGCGTGTCCCCGGTGCCCAGGAAGAGTTCGGCGACCGGTGCCACGTACGGGTCGAGCTGGGCGCGGCGCGCTGCGTCGACGCAGGGCTGGGCCTCGCGAGTCACCTTCGCGCTCTGTTTGGCGTACGCGGGTGCCAGGGTCGGGGACCCGAAGTCGGAACCGGGGACCCCGGCGCCGAGGACCAGGGGTGTGTCGCCGGGCAGGCCCTTGCGGATGAGGCAGGAGCGCGCACCTCGGCGTAGTGCGCCCAGGGCCTTCTCCTCCGTGGGGGTCGGCGCGTTGAGCATCCCGTCGGCGCAGGCGTCGGGCACGTAGGAGGGCTGCGCGGCGCTGTCCGGTTCGGTGAGGACCGGGCGGCCGCTCGGGGTGTGCACGACGCTGGTCTCGATGCCGAACCGGGCGAAGCAGGTCCGGCGTTTGCCCGCGATGATGTCGATCTTGACGCGTTCGGCCCTCGTGAGCCGGTAGGGGCCGACCACCCGCGGATCGGTGCCACTGATCTGGGCGCCCCGTTCGGTGTAGGTGTCGGTGCGCAGCGGGTCGACGGTGGCGGCGGCGGTGGGCGGCAGTGTGGTGCCGCGCGGTGCGGAGTCGGCGATGGTCCTGCGGTCGGGGGTGGTCAAGGCGATGCGTCGGCCGGTCTTCGCCGACAGCCGCCGTACGGTGGCGCTCGCGCCCGTCCAGTCGGGATGGGTGGCTGCATAGCCGCTGAGCTCGGCGAGGACGTCCATGTCGTCGGCGAGCGCCTGCCCCTGCTCCTCGCGCAGGGCCTGGGTGGTGGTCGCCACGGCCAGCCAGGCGGTCGCGGCCACCGAGCACACGGCGATGAGCCCCGACGTGATCAGCAGCCGCACCAACAGCCGCTTGTGCAGGGGGATGCGAGCACTCATCCGCGGCCGCCGCTGAGCTTGTAGCCGACGCCGAACACGGTCAGCAACCGGACCGGGCGGCGCGGATCGGCCTCGGTCTTGCGGCGCAGGTTCATGATGTGCACGTCCACGGCCCGTTCGGTGGACGCCCGGTCGGTACCCCGGGTGACCTCCAGCAACTGGCGCCGTGAGAAGACCCGTTCCGGCTCGGCTGCCATGGCGAGGAGGATCTCGAACTCGGCCGGTGTGCAGTCCACCGGCGCTCCGTCGCAGCGCACTTCGTGCCGTACCGGATCGACCGCCAGGCCGCCGGCGCGTATGACGGGATCCTCGCGCCGGTCGGCGAGCGCGCCTCGTCCGCTGCGCCGCAGCACGGTCCGGATGCGGGCCATCAGCTCGCGCGGACTGTACGGCTTGGTCATGTAGTCGTCGGCGCCCAGCTCCAGGCCCAGCAGGACGTCGTCCTCGGCCGAGCGCGCGGTGAGCATCACGACGGGGATGGCGGAGCTGTCGTCGTCCTGCCGCAGCACCCGGCACACCCCGAAGCCGTCGATCACCGGAAGCATCAGGTCGAGGACGACGAGGTCGGGGGCGAGTCGCCGGGCCGCGTCGAGGGCGGCCCGCCCGTCGTGGACCACGGTGGCGGTGTGCCCCTCCGCGAGCAGGGACCGCCGGATGAGTTCGGCCTGCATCTCGTCGTCCTCGGCGACCAGCACATGTGCGCACACGTGGCGGATCCTAGGCGCTTCAGCGGGCCAGCGACGTGGCGTCGCCCATGACGACCACGGGACGCAGATCCGGGTCCAGGGCGAGGAGCAGTGCCTTCATGTGTTTCTCGTCGACGCTCACACAGCCGTGCGTGGGTCCGCCGTGGTCGACGTGCAGCCATATCCCGCCGCCGCGGCCCGCGCCGAGGGGACGTGTCCAGTCCAGGGGTGAAGTGCCGGGCCGCCGGTTGTAGTTGATGGCGATCACGTAGTCGAAGGACCCGGCCAGCGGTTCGCCCTCGAAGCCCGTGCCGGGTGAGGTGAAGCCGGGGCCGCGGTCGTAGGGCAGCTTGGTGCCGGGGTCCTTCAGCAGTCCCCCGGCGTCGGTGAGGGTGTAGACGCCGATCGGTGAACGCAGGTCGCCCGCCAGGTGGTGGTCGCTCCAGCCCCTGAGCGCGTTGTGCGCGGGCCAGCTCTCGCCGGCCTGCCAGCCGGCCGCGGTGCGTTCGTACAGGACCACGGTGGATGCGGAGGAGTCGCGGTTCCGCCCGGTGACCACCACCGCCTGCCGTGTGTCGGCCGGTATCTCGCCCCATGTCCTGGGTCCCAGGCCGGGTATCTGCCGGGGAACGGCCTCGACGGAGATCTCCGGCGCTGGAGAGGTCTCCGGAGTCTTCCCGGGAGGCGTGGTCGTGCCCGCCGTACTCGCCATGACCCCGCCGCCGCATCCCGTCAGAAGCAGGGATGCGGCGAGCAGGGTCACATGGGCTCTACGTGTGATCATGGACCGACTCTGGCCGACACTTGTAAGGAACTGGTCAGGTTCTACGGCCGGTTCGGCTTGCCCGACGTGTAGAGCCAGGTCCGGAACAGGCTGTCGAGCTTCTTCCCCGAAACCCGTTCAGCAAGCCGCTCGAACTGCGCGGTGGTCCCGTGGCCGTCGCGGTGCTCGGACGCCCAGGCCCGCAGGATCCGGAAGAACGCCGCGTCGCCGACCGTGGTGCGCAGGACGTGCAGGGTCATGGCGCCGCGGTCGTAGACAGGAGTTCCGAAGATGTTGGCGCCGCTGCCGGGGTCTCCGGGCGGGAACTCCCACAGGTCATCGCTCGTGGGTTTCGCGTAGAGGCCGTCGAAGGTCTTCTGGGCGCTGTCGCCGCCGTGCTGCTCGGCGTAGAGCCATTCCGTGTAGGTCGCGAAGCCCTCGTTGAGCCAGATGTCCTTCCAGGAGGTCAGGGAGACGGAGTCGCCGAACCACTGGTGGGCGTTCTCGTGGACGAGGGTGCTGAGGTCGGGTGCCCGGTCGTAGACCGGACGGCTCTGGGTCTCCAGGGCGTAGCCGACGTTCGGGGCGTGGTCCACGATCGATCCGGCGGCACGGAAGGGGTACGGCCCGAAGAGCTTGCTCTCCCACTCCAGCACGGACGGCAGCTTCTTCAGGACGGGGGCCGCGGCGGCGGCCTCGCGCGAATCGACGGCGTTGTAGACCCGGACGCCGTCCCGGGTGGTGAACTGCTGCACCGTGAACTTTCCGACGGTCGCCGTGGCCAGGTAGGCGGCCATGGGCTCGCTCTGGCGCCAGCGGAACGTGGTCTTCGCGTGCGCGGTCCGCTGGGAGAGGAGAACGCCGTTGGCGACCGCGGTGCGCCCCTTGGGGACGGTGATCGTGAAGTCGTACGACGACTTGTCCGTGGGGTGGTTGTTCGCCGGGAACCAGGTCATCGCGCCCTGCGGTTCACCGGCGACGAAGGCCCCGTCGTCGGTGGGGATCCAGCCGTCGAGCGAGCCGTCCGGGTCGGTGACCGGGCGGGGCTTGCCCTTGTAGGTGACGGCGATGGTGAATCGTTCCCCCTTGCGCAGGGCGCGCTTCGGGGTGACGACGAGTTCCTGTCCGCTCCGGTGGAAGGCGGCCTTGGCGTGATCGACCGTCAGGCCGGTTACGGTCAGTCCCTTGAAGTCGAGGTCGAAGCGGCTGAGGCGCTGGGTGGCGCGGGCCGTGAGGACCGCCCTGCCGTCGAGGTGACCGCTGCCCGGGTCGTACCGCAGGGTCAGGTCGTAGTGGCCGACGTGGTATCCACCGTTCCCGGCGAGCGGGAAGTAGGGGTCGCCGGCTCCGGACGAGCCCGTGGACGCGGGCGCGGCGGCCCCGAGAAGCGCCGCGAGGGCGACCGGGGTGGTGGCGAGGACGAAAGTGCGTCTGACGGCCTTCGGCACGTGCACTCCTAAAGGTGGGGGGTGGACAAGGGCTTCACACTAAAGGTCGACTCCCCCGCAACTCACCCTTGATCAGGTCAAGTCGAGCCGCCTCGCGCAGTACGCTCCGGGCACAATCGCCCCCTTTGTCGGAGAGGCCGCCCGTGAGCGTTCGCGTCCGCCGTGTCTACGACCCGCCCGAGCCCGGGGACGGGGTGCGCGTCCTGGTCGACCGGCTGTGGCCGCGCGGCCTGTCGAAGGACGCGGCCCGGGTGGACGAGTGGCCGAAGGCGCTCACCCCGTCGACCGAGCTGCGCCGCTGGTACCACGCGGGCGAGGGTGCGTACGAGGAGTTCGCCGAGCGGTACGAGGCGGAGCTGGCCGACCCCGGGGCCGCCGGACCGCTCGACCGCCTCCGGGAGTTGGTGAACGAGGGCGACGTGACCCTGCTGACCGCGTCGAAGACGCCGGAGCAGAGCCACGCCACCGTGCTGGTGCGGCTGTTGGAGTCGTAGGGCTGCCCGACGGATCAGGTCGGCGTCCCGGGGTCCGGCACGCCGACCTGCGTCGCATCGGACGGCGGCCACCCGCGCTCCCGGCGCCGTACGACCAGCCGTGACCCGACCCGGGTGGTCCCCCGGGGTTCTAGCCGACCTGCTTCGCCGCCGCCCGGCCCGCCGCGCGTCCCGAGAAGAGGCAGCCGCCGAGGAAGGTGCCCTCCAGCGCGTTGTAGCCGTGGACGCCGCCGCCTCCGAAGCCGGCGACCTCGCCCGCCGCGTACAGGCCCTCCAGGGGCTTGCCGTCGGTGCCCAGCGCGCGGGAGTCGAGGTCGGTCTGGATGCCGCCCAGGGTCTTGCGGGTCAGGATGTGCAGCTTGACGCCGATCAGCGGGCCGGCGGCGGGGTCGAGGATGCGGTGCGGGGTGGCGACCCGGCCGAGGCGGTCACCGATGTAGCGGCGGGCGTTGCGGATGCCCTGCACCTGGGCGTCCTTGCTGTAGGAGTTGGCGATCTGCAGGTCGCGGGCCTCGATCTGGCGGCGGACCGAGTCGGCGTCCAGGAGTGCCTTGTCCGTGAGCCCGTTCATCTTCTCGACGAGCTGCTCCAGGTTGGGGGCGGTCACGAAGTCCGCGCCCTTGCGCAGGAACGCGTCGACGGGGCCCGGCGCGCCCTTGCCGAGGATGCGCTCCTTGAGGAAGCCCGCGCGGTCCTTGGCGGTGATGTCGGGGTTCTGCTCGGAGCCCGAGAGCGCGAACTCCTTCTCGATGATCTTCTGGGTGAGGATGAACCAGGAGTGGTCGTGCTCCGCGATGTCCTCGGTGGTGCGCAGGTGTTCGAGGGTGCCGAGGGTGTCGTAGCCGGGCAGACAGGGCTCGGGCAGTCGGCGGCCCAGGGCGTCGAACCACATCGAGGAGGGGCCGGGGAGGATGCGGATGCCGTGGCCGGGCCAGATCGGGTCCCAGTTCTGGATGCCCTCGGTGTAGTGCCACATGCGGTCGCGGTTGACCAGGCGGACTCCGGCGTCCGCGCTGATGTCGAGCATGCGGCCGTCGACGTAGGCGGGGACGCCGGTGACCATCTCGGTGGGCGGGTTGCCGAGCCGTTCGGGCCAGTAGCGGCGGACGATGTCGTGGTTGGCGCCGATGCCGCCGGTGGTGACGACGACGGCCCGGGCGGTGAGTTCGAAGTCGCCGACGCGGTCGCGGTTGGAGGCGACACCGCGCGCGGAGTTGTCCTCGGCGAGGACGGTGCCGCGCACGCCGCGGGCCGCGCCCTCCTCGACGACCAGCTCGTCGACCTGGTGGCGGTGGTAGAACGTCAGCAGTCCGTCGCGCGCCGCCTGCTTGGCGTAGCCGACAAAGGGCTCGACGACTCCGGTGCCGGTGCCCCAGGCGACGTGGAAGCGGGGCACGGAGTTGCCGTGTCCGTGGGCGGTGAGGTCGCCGCGCTCGGCCCAGCCGACGGTGGGCAGGAACTTGATGCCGTGCCCCTCCAGCCAGGACCGCTTCTCCCCCGCCGCGAACTCGACGTAGGCGCGCGCCCAGCGCACCGCCCAGGAGTCCTCGTCGTCGACGCGGTCGAACTTGGCGCTGCCCTGCCAGTCGTTCCAGGCGAGGTCGAAGGAGTCCTTGATGCCGAGGCGCCGTTGTTCCGGGGAGTCGACGAGGAACAGCCCGCCGAAGGACCAGAAGGCCTGGCCGCCGAGGTTGGCGGCGTTCTCCTGGTCGACCAGCGCGACCCTCTTGCCGCGGCTGGTGAGCTCGTGCGCGGCGACCAGGCCCGCGAGCCCGGCTCCGACGACGATGACGTCGGCGTCCATGGCGACCGTCCCTTCCCTCATACGGTGGTGTCGCTGCCGTCGGTGAGCAGCGCGGTGAGCAGTTGCTTGAGCCAGACGCGGGCCCGCTCCAGGTCCGCGTCCAGCAGCAGTTGGACGGTGACCCCGTCGTAGGCGGCGATCACGGCGTGGGCGGCGCCTTCGACGTCGCCCAGGACGGCGGGCAGTTCGGCGTGTCCACGCGTGCGTGCCAGCCGGTCGGCGATCGCCCGCCTGAGCCGGGCCCGGTGTTCGAGCAGGGTCCGGGCGACCTCGGGCGCGCGGGCGGCGTGCACCAGGAAGTCGGTCTTCACCAGGAGCCAGTCCCGGTCGAGGAGGAGCACCTCGGTGACCCGGTCGACGGCGGCCGTCACGTCGAGGCCGGGTCCGTCGAGGGCGAGGGCCCCGGAGACCTGTTCCGCGATGAGGTCGGCGCGCTGCTGGTACAGGGCGAAGAAGAGCTCGTCGAGGCTGTCGAAGTTCGAGTAGAAGGCGCCCCGGCTGTAGCCGGCGGCCTCGCAGACCTCTTCGATCGACACGCGCCCGAAGCCCTTGGCGGCGAAGACCGCGAAGGCGGCGTCGAGGAGATTGGCGCGGGTGCGGACCCGGCGCCTGGTCACACGCCTGGTCGTGTCCTCCACCACCGCACCCTCCGCCATGTCGCCCCCTGCGTTCGATACACGAATGTATCCGATACGGCGATGTATCGAAAGAGTCGAACCACCGGCGGAATTTAATGGGAACATATTTTCGAATGAAGGGTACGCTGGATCCATGACCGCGCACTTCCAGGGCTCCCTCTTCGACCAGACCGACCAGCTCCGGCTCGGCCCCCTCGACGGGATCCGCCGTACCGTGCTCGGGTTCGGCGCCTGGATCGACGTGCTGCCCGGATGGCTCGGCGGCTCCGACGCCCTCTTCGAACAGCTCGCCGCCGAGGTGCCATGGCGGGCGGAGCGCCGCACGATGTACGACCACGTCGTCGACGTACCGCGCCTGCTCGCCTTCTACGGTGCGGAGGACGAACTGCCCCACCCCGTCCTCACCGAGGCCCGTGAGGCGCTCACCGCGCACTACTCCGACGAGCTGGGCGAGCCGTTCGCCACGGCCGGCCTGTGCCAGTACCGCGACGGCCGGGACAGCGTCGCCTGGCACGGCGACCGGAGCGGGCGGGGCGCCCGGGAGGACACCATGGTCGCCATCCTCTCCGTGGGCGCGCCCCGGGATCTGCTGCTGCGCCCGGTCCGCGGCGGCCCGGACACGGTCCGTCGGCCGCTGGGCCACGGCGACCTGATCGTGATGGGCGGTTCCTGCCAGCGCACCTGGGAGCACGCCGTCCCGAAGACCACGCGCGCGACGGGACCGCGCATCAGCGTCCAGTTCCGCCCGCACGGCGTGCGCTGAGGCAGAGAGGTGGCTGCTTCGGCCGCGCGCGGGGGCTGCCTCCGGCGGACGGCGCCGGAGGCAGCCTCGTCTCAAGGAAGTTGACGCCTGGAGGACCGGTACCCGCCGCTCCGGTTCGCCTGAGCGTCTGCTTTGCTGTGTGCCGTCGGGCAGGGACTCATCGGACGGGGCGATCATGAGCGCGGGCGTGCAGCAAGTCGCGGACGGCACCTATCTGGTGCACGGCAGCAACACCAACTGGGTGATCCTGACCGAGGGGAACTCCGCCACGCTGGTCGACACCGGCTACCCGGGCGACCGCGAGCAAGTGCTCGCCTCCCTTGCGGAGGTGGGCAGTTCACCGGAGGCGCTCACGGCCGTACTCATCACGCACGCCCACAACGACCACCTCGGCTCCGCCGAGTACCTGCGCGGCAGCTACGGCACCCCGGTGTATCTGCACGAGGCCGAAGTACCGCACGCGCGGCGGGAGTTCCTGCACCAGGTGACCGTGGGGACGGTCCTGAAGAACGGCTGGCGGCCAGGGGTGCTGCCGTGGGCGGTGCACGCGATCCGCTCGGGCGGCACGGCCCATGTCCCGGTCGCCTCCCCGCAGCCGTTCCCGGCGGACGGCGCCCTCGATCTGCCGGGCCGGCCCGTGCCCGTGCACACGCCCGGCCACACCGACGGGCACTGCGCCTTCCACCTCCCCGAGCGCGGGCTGGTGATCTCCGGCGACGGCCTGGTGAGCGCCCACCCGACCTCGCGGATCAAGGGGCCCCAGCTGCTGCCCGACATGTTCCACCACGAGCGTGCCCGGGCCGTGGCGTCCCTCGACGTGTACGCCGAACTGGACGGCGAGCTGATACTGCCCGGCCACGGTCCCGCGCACCGCGGTCCGGTCCGTGAGGCGGCACTTCAGGCCAGGGACCGCGCGCTCTAAGGTGAGGTGACGATCACCGGCGAGACAAGGACAGATCAGCCATGGCACTGCAGATCAGCGCTACGAACCCGGAGCATCCCGCGCTCCTGCTGGAACTGCCGTGGCACCTGCCGCTGGAGGAGTGGCCGGACGAGGTCCTGGTCCCCCTGCCGCGCGGCATCTCCCGACACGTCGTTCGCTACGCCAGGGCCGGCGACGAGGTCATCGCCGTGAAGGAACTGGCCGAACGCCCGGCACTGCGCGAGTACGAACTGCTGCGCGACCTGGACCGGCTCGGGATCCCCGCGGTCGACCCGCTGGCCGTGGTCACCGGGCGCACCGACAGCGGCGACGCCCCGCTGGAGCCGGTGCTCATCACCCGGCACCTCGGCGGCTCGATGCCGTACCGCTCGATGTTCGAGACGACCATGCGGCCCGCCACCATGCACCGCCTGATGGACGCCCTGGCCGTCCTCCTGGTCCGCCTGCACCTGGCCGGGTTCGCCTGGGGCGACTGCTCCCTGTCCAACACCCTGTTCCGGCGCGACGCCGGCGCCTACGCGGCCTATCTGGTGGACGCGGAGACCGGCGACCTGCATGCGCAGCTCAGCAACGGGCAGCGGGACTACGACCTCGACCTCGCCCGCGTCAACATCAGCGGCGAGCTGCTCGACCTGGAGGCGTCCGGGGCACTGCACCCCTCCGTGGACGCGATCGAGTTCGGCATGGAGATCTGCTCGCGCTACGCGAGCCTGTGGGAGGAACTGACCCGCCGGTCGGTGTATCCGGCGGGCAAGTACCACTTCATCGAGCGCCGGATCCGGCGTCTCAACGAACTCGGCTTCGACGTGGCCGAGATGCAGATCGAGCACGCGGCGAACGGCGACACCGTCACCTTCGTCCCGAAGGTCGTGGACGCCGGCCACCACCAGCGCCAACTGCTGCGCCTGACGGGCCTCGACACCGAGGAGAACCAGGCCCGGCGGCTGCTGAGCGACCTGGAGAGCTGGATGGCCACCCAGGACGACTACGCCCCGGGCGACCCCCTCGGCGCCCGTCCCGAGGTCCTCGCGCACCGGTGGGTGCGGGACGTCTTCCGTCCCACCGTGCGGGCCGTACCGCTCGAACTGCGCGGCTCGATGGACGCGGCCGAGATCTACCACGAGCTGCTGGAGCACCGCTGGTACCTGTCGGAGCGGGCCCAGCACGACATCGGGCTGGACACGGCCGTCGAGGAGTACATCAACAACATCCTCCCGAAGGCACGGGAGACGCTGCAGCCCACACCCGCCACCGCGGACTGACTCAGACGTGCGGCACCACGGCCACCGGGCAGTCCGCGTGGTGCAGCACGCCATGGGCGACCGACCCGATCCGGGCCCCCACGGCGGTACGGCGGGCCCGGCGGCCGACGACCATCAGCTGGGCGCGCGCGGTCACCGACAGCAGCACCTGCCCGGCACTGCCCATCTCCACGTGCTCGACGACCGGGACGTCCGGGAAGTGCTCCCGCCACGGCTGGAGCGCCGAGGCGAGGGCTTTCTTCTCGTACGGTTCCAGGCCCCCGGCCTCGTCGAGGAGTTTGAGCGAGCCGGGGCTGTAGGCGAACACCGGAGGCAGCGTCCAGGCCCGTACGGCACGCACCGTGGCGCCCCGGGCCGCCGCCGTCTCGAAGGCGAACCGCAGGGCGGCGGCACTGTCCTGCGGGTCGCCCTCCTGGCCCACGACGATCTCGCGGCCCGCGGCCTCGGCGGTGGCCTGGTCACCGGAGCGGACCAGGACGACGGGACGGCTCGCCTCGGCGATCACCTGCTGGCCCACCGAGCCCAGCAGGAAGCCGACGACGGGCCCGTGTCCGCGGGAGCCCAGGACCAGCAGTTCGGCGTCGGCCGCGGCGGCGACCAGCACGTCGACGCTGCCGCCATCCAGCACGTCGGTCGACACGTCGAGTTCCGGATGCCCCCCGACCACGGCCCGCACGGCCTCGGTCGTGGCGTCCCTCGCCCAGCCGGCCTGGGTGTCCCGGTCCCCCGCGTCGATCCCTTCGTACGGCTCGAACCGCCACGCGTGCACCACCCGCAGCCCGGTCCCCCGCCGGACCGCCTCCCGGGCGGCCCACCCGAGGGCCGCGAGGCTCTCCTCGGTTCCGTCGATGCCTGCGGTGATCGGGCGCGTCATGCGCTGGCCTCCCTGTTCACGGTCACGTCGGTTCGGCCCAGTCTTCACTACGCTGCCCCTATGGCCTTGGAATGGGAGCAAGTCATCGTGGACTCGGCCGATCCCGCCGCTCTCGGGCGCTGGTGGGCCGAGGCGCTGGGATGGGTGGTGGTCGGGGACGCCCCGGACGAGTTCGAGATCCGCCCCGCGAAGGACCGGACGCCGGGACTGCTCTTCGTGCCGGTTCCGGAGGCGAAGACCGTCAAGAACCGGCTCCATCTCGACTTCCGGCCGGATGACCAGGACGCCGAGGTCACCCGCTTCCTCGCCCTGGGCGCCCGGCACGCGGACGTGGGGCAGGGCGAGCAGCCCTGGGTGACGCTGATGGATCCGGAGGGGAACGAGTTCTGCGTGCTGGGCGAACGCCGAGCCTGACCCCGGCAGGGTCAGTCATACCTGCGCGCGCGGCGGGTCGATCGAACATACGATGGCGTGGACCGGGCCGGTGACGACGGCGACACCGTGCTCTGAAGCCGACCGCTCGGGGTGGGAGACGTATGGCACAGGCCGCCGAATCGGCGCGGACCGTCATCCTGACCGTGGACGACGACCCGGGGGTCTCCCGCGCCGTCGCCCGCGATCTGCGGCGCCGCTACGGCGAGTCGTACCGGATCGTGCGCGCGGAGTCCGGTGAGTCCGCGCTGGAGGCGCTGCGGGAACTGAAGCTGCGCGGCGACCTCGTGGCCGTGATCCTGGCCGACTACCGCATGCCCCAGATGAACGGCATCGAGTTCCTCGAACAGGCCCTGGACGTGTACCCCGGGGCCCGCCGCGTGCTGCTGACGGCGTACGCGGACACCAGCGCGGCCATCGACGCCATCAACGTCGTCGACCTGGACCACTATCTGCTCAAGCCGTGGGACCCGCCCGAGGAGAAGCTGTACCCCGTCCTGGACGACCTCCTGGAGGCGTGGCGGTGCAGCGACTTCCGGCCCGTGCCCGCCACCAAGGTGGTCGGACACCGCTGGTCGGCGCGCTCCTCGGACGTACGCGAGTTCCTGGCCCGCAACCAGGTGCCCTACCGCTGGTACTCGACGGACGAGCCCGAGGGACAGCGGCTGCTGGCCGCCGCGGGGCAGGACGGGCAGCGGCTGCCGGTGGTGATCACCGCGGACGGCACGCCCCTGGTCGAACCGGAGGCGCCGGATCTGGCCGCCCACGTGGGTCTCGCCACGACGCCGACCGCCGACTTCTACGACCTCGTCGTCATCGGCGGCGGTCCTGCCGGGCTCGGAGCGGCCGTGTACGGGGCCTCGGAGGGGCTGCGGACCGTCCTCGTGGAGCGCTCGGCGACCGGCGGGCAGGCCGGGCAGAGCTCACGCATCGAGAACTACCTGGGCTTCCCCGACGGCGTGTCGGGAGGTCAGCTCACCGACCGGGCCCGGCGGCAGGCGACGAAGTTCGGCGCCGAGATCCTCACCGCCCGTGAGGTGGCGGGTCTGGAGGTCAACGGCGCGGCCCGCACCGTGCGCTTCTCGGACGGGTCGGCGGTGGCCGCGCACAGCGTGATCCTGGCGACCGGCGTGTCCTACCGGCAGCTGGAGGCGCCCGGCTGCACGGACCTGACCGGCTGCGGGGTGTTCTACGGCTCGGCGCTCACCGAGGCCGCGTCCTGCCAGGGTCAGGACATCTACATCGTCGGCGGCGCCAACTCCGCGGGACAGGCGGCGATGTACCTGTCCCGGGGTGCCAAGTCGGTGACCCTGCTGGTGCGCGGTCCCGACCTCGCCGCGTCGATGTCGCACTATCTGATCCAGCAGATCGAGGAGGCTCCCAACATCTCGGTACGCGCGCGTACCGCCGTGGAGTCCGCGCACGGTTCCGACCACCTGGAGCAGCTCACCCTGCGCGACATCCAGACCGGGGAGACCGAACTCGTCGACACGCAGTGGTTGTTCGTGTTCATCGGCGCGGCCCCGCTGACCGGCTGGCTGGACGGCACGGTGCTGCGGGACGAGCGCGGGTTCATCCTTGCCGGGCCCGACCTCACCCCCGACGGGCGGCCGCCGGCGGACTGGGAGCTGGACCGGCCGCCGTACCACCTGGAGACCAACATTCCGGGCGTGTTCGTCGCGGGCGACGCGCGCGCCGAGTCCGCGAAGCGGGTCGCGTCCGCCGTCGGAGAGGGAGCCATGGCCGTAATGCTCGTCCACCGGTATCTGGAGCAGTCATGAGCGGCCAGTTGATGCCGTGCAGTCCCGGGGAGATCGGGTCGCTGTTCCTGTTCGAGAAGCTCTCCCCCGAGCAGCTGGGGCAGTTGTGCAGCGCCGGCCGGGTGGAGAAGTTCGAACCCGGGCCCGTCTACACCGAGGGTGAGCCCGCCACCTGCTTCTACGTGATGATCGAGGGCACGGTCGTGCTCTCGCGCCGGGTCGCCGGCGACGACGTGGAGGTCAACCGCACCTCGCAGCGCGGGGTGTACTCGGGGTCCATGCAGGCCTACCTCGGCGACCGGGTGCAGCAGACCTACAACAACTCCATGCGGGTCACCGAGCCCTCGCGGTTCTTCGTGCTGCCCGCGGAGAAGTTCTCGGCCTTCATGCAGGAGTGGTTCCCGATGGCGGTCCATCTGCTGGAGGGGCTCTTCTTCGGTTCGAAGAACACCCAGCGGGCCATCGGACAGCGGGAACGGCTGCTGGCGCTCGGCTCGTTGTCCGCCGGTCTCACGCACGAGCTCAACAACCCGGCCGCGGCCGCCGTACGGGCCACGGCGACGCTGCGCGAGCGGGTCGGCAAGATGCGGCACAAGCTCGCGATCATCGCCCAGGGGTCCTACAGCCCCGAGGTGATGGCGAACCTCATCGACATCCAGGAGCGCACCGCCGAACGGGTCGCCAAGGCGCCCGTGTTGAGCCCGCTGGAGGCCTCCGACCGCGAGGACACGCTCAGCGACTGGCTCGACGACCACGGCATCCAGGAAGGCTGGCGGATCGCGCCCACCTTCGTGCAGGCCGGCCTCGACGCCGACTGGCTGGACCAGATCGCGGCGGCCGTGGACGAGGAGATCCTGCCCAACGCGATCGGCTGGCTCAACTACACCGTCGAGACCGAGCTGTTGATGGACGAGATCAACGACTCCACGAACCGGATCTCCCATCTCGTCGACGCGGCCAAGCAGTACTCGCAACTGGACCGGGCGCCCTACCAGGTGGCCGACGTGCACGAACTCCTCGACAGCACGCTGCTGATGCTGTCGGGGAAGATCGGGCCGCAGATCAAGGTGGTCAAGGACTACGACCGGACGCTGCCGAGGATCCCGGCCTACCCCGCTGAACTCAACCAGGTCTGGACGAACCTGATCGACAACGCAGTGGGGGCCGTCAACTGCGTGGGCGGGGAAGGCACGTTGACCGTCCGGACCGCTCTCGACAACGACCGGCTCCTGGTGGAGTTCCGGGACACCGGACCCGGGGTGCCGGCGGACATCCGCGGGCGTATCTTCGATCCGTTCTTCACCACCAAGCCGGTGGGCGAGGGGACGGGACTCGGGCTCGACATCTCCTGGCGGATCGTGGTCAACAAGCACCACGGGTCCCTTCAGGTGGAGTCGTCGCCCGGGGACACGCGATTCCAGGTGCTGCTTCCGCTCACCGCCGCGGACAACGACACGACCGAGGAGCCCGAGTGACCGACATCAAGGGGATCGACCCGAGCGTGGCACCCAGCGGGGAGGGCTGTGTGGAGTGCGACGCGGCGGGCGGGTGGTGGTTCCATCTGCGGCGGTGCGCTCAGTGCGGGCACGTGGGGTGCTGCGACTCCTCACCCGGGCAGCACGCGACCGGGCACTTCCGGGAGACGGGCCATCCGCTGGTGCAGAGTTTCGAACCGGGTGAGGAGTGGTTCTGGAACTTCGAGACCAGCGACATGTTCGAGGCGGGGCCCGATCTGGCACCTCCGGTGAGTCATCCGGTGGAGCAGCCCGCGCCGGGGCCGGCGGGCCGGGTGCCGGCGGACTGGGCGCGGACACTGCGCGGATGAAGTCGACGTGACGTCTCCGGCTTCTCTGTCAGTGGCAAGTGCCAGGATGTAGGCGTGTCGCAGATCTCCGTCAGTACGCCGTTCATCGGGCGAGAAGACGAACTTGCCCGGCTTTCCGGCGTGCTGGAGCGGGCCCGGGGCGGGGAGGCCCGGGCCGTGCTCGTCGCCGGAGACGCCGGAGTGGGCAAGACCCGCGTCCTGAACGAGGTGACGGGCACGGCCGCCCGCAGCGGGATGACCGTGCTCACCGGGCACTGCGTCGACCTCGGCGACGTCGGGCTGCCCTATCTGCCGTTCACCGAGGTGCTGGGGGTGCTGGCCGCCGATCCGCGGTTCACCGACGTGGTCTCCTCCCGTCCGGCGGTGGAGCGGTTGCTGGGGGCCGGGTCCCCGGGGGACTCCGGCGGGCGGCTTCGGCTGTTCGAGGAGATCGCCGGGCTGCTCGCCGATCTCGCGGACATCGCACCCCTCCTGCTCGTCCTGGAGGATCTGCACTGGGCAGATCAGTCGTCGCGGGATCTGCTGCGGTTTCTGCTCAGCCGGGGGATCCTGCAGCGCTCGGCGGGCGGGGCGCCCACGCACCGGCTGGCCGTCCTCGCCTCGTACCGTGCGGACGACCTGCACCGGCGTCATCCTTTGCGTCCGCTGCTCGCCGAGCTCGTGCGGCTGCCCGGCGTCGAGCGGCTCGAGCTGCGGCCGCTGGCCGACGGCGAGGTCGCCAGGCTGGTGCGGGCCCTGCGCGAGGGGCCCCTGCCCGACGCCACCCTGCGGCGGATCGTCGAGCGGGCGGAGGGCAACGCCTTCTACGCCGAGGAACTGCTCGCCGCCACGGGCAGCGGGGGCGGCGGAGTGCCCAGCGGGCTCGCGGACGTGCTGCTGATCCGCTTCGAGCAGCTGTCCGACACAGCTCAGCAGGTACTGCGCACCGCCGCCGTGGCCGGGCGGCGCGTCGAGCACGACCTGCTGCGGGACGCCGTACGGCTGCCCGTGGAGGAGTTGGAGACGGCACTGCGGGAGGCCATCGGACGGCAGCTTCTGGTGCCGGGTGACGGTGGCACGTACGCGTTCCGGCACGCCCTCGCCCGGGAGGCCGTGTACGCCGATCTGCTGCCGGGCGAGCGGTCACGGCTGCACGGAGCCTTCGCCCGGCTCCTCGACGGGCCGGGGCACCGGCCCGAGAGCGCCGCCGAACGGGCCCATCACTACCGGGAGAGCCATGAGCCGGCCCCCGCGCTCGCCGCCTCGCTGGAGGCCGCGGACCACGCGCGGCTGGTGGGGGCGCCCGCCGAGGAGCTACGGCATCTGGAGGCGGCCCTCGACCTGTGGTCGGCGGTGGAGCCGTCCGCGCGGCCCGTGGGTGAGGGGCTCGACCGGGTCCGGCTGATGCTGCGGGCCTCGGCTGCCGCCGCGCACACCGGGGAGCTGCACCGGGCGGTCTCCCTGACACGTGCCGCGCTCGCCGGTGTCGGCCAGGAGACGGACCCCGAACTCGCCGCCCAGGTGCGGTACACGCTCGCCGGAACGCTGATGAGCGTCGACAACCTCACCGCGGCCTTCGCCTACAGCCGCGAGGCGCTGGCCATGATCCCCGCCGATCCGCCGTCCCGTACCTGGGTGTGGGCCGCGGCGACCCATGTGCTGGCGGCCCGGCAGGTCGCGGAGAACGAGATCGCGCTGCGCGTCGCCCGGCAGGCCCTGGCCACCGCCGAACAGCTGGATGTGCCGGACGCCCAGGCGGATCTGCTGATCTCGCTCGCCATTCTCGAAGGCGGCGGCCGTCGCACGGTGGCGGGCCGGGAGCGGCTGCGTCAGGCCCGGGAGCTGGCCCGGAGTGCGGGGAACACGCCGGTGGAGATGCGTGCGCTGTTCAATCTCGCCGTCGGCTCCTTCGAGTCCGGTCACCTCGACGAGTGTCTGCCCTGGCTCACCGAGGGCCTGGACCGGGCCCGCCGTGCCGGGCTGCTGTCGTCGCCGTATCCGATGGAGATGCGCTACCTCCGGTTGCTGCTCCTGTACACGCTCGGCCGCTGGGACGAATGCGTCCGGGCGGCGGACGCCGATGTCGAGGTGCTGCCCGCGGCGGGCGGGTACACGGTGGCGCCCGCGCTGTACGTGGCGCTCGCGCGGGGTGACTTCAGGGCCGTCGACCGGGCCCGGGTGCTGCTGGAGGGGCCGTTCGACTGGATGGCCTCGCTCGTGGCGGGCATCGCGCTGACCGACGCGGCGGCGCTGCAGGGTGACGCGGAGGCTGCCGTGGCACACACACGGTCCACCGTGGCGGCCCTCACCGACGACGCGGGCACGCCTCCCCACGTCACCGTCCGGCTGGCCGCCCTCGCGCTGTCCGCGGTCGCCGACCGGTGCGCCGACCTGCGTCTCAAGGGGGACGGGCCCGGGGCGGGCCGTTGGGCCGAGACCGCGACCGAGCTGGTGGAGCTGGCACGGAGTGCGGCCGGGCACGGCGAGGGCGGGACGCCGCAGGGGCCGGAGGGACAGGCGTGGCTGGCCCGGGCCGAGGCGGAGTGGACCCGGGCCGTGTCGGGGCCCGACGCGCAGGCCTGGGCGAAGGCGGTCGCCGCGTTCGACTTCGGTGACGTCTACGAACCGGCGCGCTGCCGGCTGCGGTACGCCGAGGCCCTCCTCACGGCCGACCGGCGCGAGGAGGCCGCCGCGCAGGCCCGCGGCGCCCGCGAGGTGTTCGCCGGGCTCGGCGCCAAGGTGCTCCTCGAGCAGGCGGACGAGCTGATCCGGCGTGGCCGGCTGGGCGACGCCCCTGCCCCCGTGTCGCTGCTCACGGCCCGGGAGCAGGACGTGCTGCGGCTGCTCGCCCGGGGGCGCAGCAACCGCCAGATCGGCGAGGAGCTGTTCATCGCCGGCAAGACGGCGAGCGTGCACGTCTCCAACATCCTCGCCAAGCTCGGCGCGGCGAGCCGTACCGAAGCCGTGGCCGTCGCCTACCGCAAGGGGCTGATCGCCCCGGACACGGCGCCCGGCGACTGACGGGGCGTCAGTGATGTGTGCAGTCCAGGCTGTTCACGTCGACGGCGTCCGCCATGGCCTGCATTCCCTTGTCGTTGGGGTGGATGTGGTCTCCGCCGTCGAAGAAGGGGAGCATCCGCTCGTGGTCGTAGGGGCTGCGGAGGATGTGGTCGAAGTCGGTGACCGCGTCGAACTCGTCGCCGTGGGTCCTGATGAAGGCGTTGACCTCCTGGCGTACGGTCTCGGCGGCCGGGTCCCATTCCGGCCAGCCCTTGAAGGGGGCGATGGTGGAGACGACCACGCACCTGCCCGCGTCGTGGGCCCGGTCGACGATCTCGCCGTATCCGTCGATCAGGTCCTGCGCGGTGACGCCGGAGCGGGCCTTGAGGTCGTTGACGCCCTCGAAGAGGAAGACGGTGTGCACGCCCGGCTGGGAGAGCACGTCCCGGTCCAGCCGGTTCAGGGCGCTGGGCCCGGCGCCGTCGGCCAGTACCTTGTTGCCGGAGATCCCCTCGTTGGCCACGCCCTTGACCGTGGTGTGCGCCTTCTGGAGGCGACGTGCGAGGTAGTCGGGCCAGCGGCGGTTGAGGTCGCCGGTGGACTGCCAGCCGTCGGTGATGGAGTCGCCGAGCGCGACCACGGACCCGGTGGCGGCGGCCGTGCGCACCGAGACGGCGTCGAGGTAGAACCACGATCCGACGGTGTCGGGCCAGTTGGCACCGCTCTCCTCGGCGGTGTGGTCGCCCCGGGTGGCGTACGACGTCTGCAGGGCCATCGAGTGCCCGGTGACCGGGCCGGCCGCGTCCGGGGTGTGCAGGCTGACGACCAGGTTCGACCCGGCGGCCAGCGGGCCGGGCAGCGGGTCGCTGTACACGGTGGCGCCCGGCTCCAGGGTGACGGAGGGCGAGGCGTCGAAGGTGAGCCGCCGGTTGGAGCCGCGCGCCAGTTCGGCGCCCTTCAGCTGGAGCCCGGCGTAGACGCTGTCGAAGGTCACCGGCCGGTCCCCGAAGGCGTTGGAGAGCCGGATGCGCGGGTCCCGGCCGCCGACGCTGGTGTGCACGACCATGCGGTAGCCGCGGTCGGCGACCGACTCGCCGATCCGGTAGGCGCTCGCACCCCAGGTGACGACCCCGTCGGGCGGGCCGACGGCGGCATGTGCGGGCGTGGCCTGGAACACGCCGGCCGCGACCGTGACAGCGATCAGCCGGGCCCTGCGGGCTGTCCGGCGCCTCATCGGCCGAAGCCCTTCAGGGTGACGGTGGCACCCGGCTTCAGTGTCACCGTACGGGTGCTTCCGGCGTGCGCGACCGTCGTGGTGCGGCCGCCGACGCTCCGGATCCGTGCTTCGGTCGGTTTCCCATCCCGCCAGCGTAGGTCGACGACGAAGCCGCCGCGTGCGTTCGCTCCGGTGAGGGAGCCGGAGGCGGCCCAGGCGTCGGGCAGGGCGGGCAGGAGTTCCAGGTGGCCGGGGCGGGAGTAGAGCAGCATCTCGATCATCGCTGCAGGGGTACCCAGATTCGCGTCGATCTGAAAGATCCCGCGGCCCTGTTCCACCTGGTAGATGTCGAACAGGTTGAAGGCGCTGCCGTTGCTGCCTCCGCTGGAGGGGCGCAGGTTGTTGACCACCACCTGGTAGGCCTTGTCGGCGTTCTTGAGCCGGGCCCAGCACAGAGCACGCCAGGCGTTGGCCCAGCCGAAGCTCTCCGTGCCGCGTGCGGTGAGCAGGGCGGTGGCTCCCTCGACGATCCCGGCCGGGGTGGAGCCGTCGGGGCGGATGCGGTCGCCGGGGAAGAGGCCGACGAGCGGGGACAGGTGGCGGTGGGTTCTCTCGCCGAGGTTGTCGGGGGACATCCACTCCTCCAGCCAGCCCGTGGTGGGGCTGACCTGGGGCAGGTACAGGCGTTTGCGGAGGCCGGCGATCGTGTCGGCGAACGCCGTGTCCTTCTTCAACTGGGCCGCGGCGACGCAGTAGTTGCCGAACAGGGCCCACACGAGTTCCTGGGCGTAGGTGATGCCCTTGGCATCGAGGGGACCGTGCTCGGGCGACCAGTCGCTGTCGGCGACGAGGACCTCCCGTGAGGTGCCCGGGAGGGTCATGGTCAGCAGCCGGGCCTCCCAGAACTCGCAGGCCCCCTTCAGGAGCGGGTAGATCTTGTCCAGATGGGCCCGGGAGGCGGTGAACTCGTAGTGTTCCCAGAGGGAGTTGCACAGCCAGGCGTTACCCGCCGGATGCCACCACCAGCCGCCTCCGCCGAAGGGGTTGGTGGAGATGGCGACCGTCCAGCCGGCGTTCTTGCCGGTGGAGTTGCGATAGCGGTTGCGGGGGTCGTTGAACAGCCTGCGGGTGAGGTCGGTCCAGGACGGGAGCTGGGCGACGCAGTAGTCGGTGAAGGCGTCGAAGCACTGCGACAGGCCGGCACGGTCGGCCGCCCAGTAGTTCATCTGGATGTTGATGTCGGTGTGGTAGTCGCCCATCCAGTCGGGGTCGTTGCCGTCGAGCCACAGCCCCTGCAGGCCCAGCGGCAGGCTGCCGCGCGATCCCGCGATCATCAGGTAGCGGCCGAACTGGAGGTACTGCGCCTCCAGTTCGGGATCGGGTTCACCGTCCCGGGCGCGGGCGCGGATCCGCTCCCAGGTGTCGAGGGCCCGCT
The DNA here is from genome assembly GCF_055570355.1 of Streptomyces sp. NPDC031225. Lineage (NCBI taxonomy): Bacteria > Bacillati > Actinomycetota > Actinomycetes > Kitasatosporales > Streptomycetaceae > Streptomyces > Streptomyces sp. NPDC031225. The sequence continues at coordinate 200,427 of NZ_JBVIHJ010000008.1, forward strand.
GCTCGGCGGAGGAGGTGCCGAGGGAGACGTCGAGCTGCCCGAACAGGGCCCGGTGGTCCGCGGTGTGGGTGCGGAGCAGGGTCTTTGCCCGGTGGCGGGCGGCGTCGCGGACCTTGGTGACGGCGATTCTCTCGGGATCGAGGGCCGGGTCCCGGAACCCGGCCGCCGCGTCGGGCGCGTAGTCGGTGCCGCCGCTCAGCACCACGGTGAGGTCCGCGCACCCGGTGAACGTGATGCGCGGTCCGTCCACGCGGACGCGGCCACCGGTGCCGTAGGCCGTGACGGCGGCGCCGTATCTCAGGCCGTTGGGGAGGGTGGCCCCGAACGTGACCGCGGGCTCCTCGCCGTGCGTTCCCTCCAGCGTGACCGTGCCGGTGTAGTGGCCTCCCCCGCTCTGGCCGAGATGCAGGACGATGACGTCGTCGGGTCGGCTGGCGAAGATCTCGCGTCGGTAGGTCACACCGGAGCGGACGTAGGACACCGAGTTCACGCCTCTGGCCAGGTCGAGGGTGCGGCGGTAGCCGGAGACGGCGGACAGGTCGTGGTCGGGGATGTCCACGGTGAGCCGGGCCAGCAGGGTGAAGGAGCCGAAGTCCTGTCGGCCGTACGGAAATTGGCCGTCGGCGTCGAGGGTGTCGTTGCGGCCGCCGGTCCACAGGGTGGCGTCGGTGACGAGGAGGAGTTCACGGCCGGGGTCGTTGCTCGCGAGGGCGCCGAGGCGGCCGTTGCCGACCGGCAGGCCCTGTTCGATCATCGAGTGCTCGTCGGCGGGGGCCTGCCACCAGAGTTCATGGCGTGCGTCACCGGTGCGGGCAGGTGTGTCGGCGGCCGCTGTGTGCGTCGGCAGGGCGGTCAGGGCACTTGCGGCGGTGGCGGCGAGGACGCTGCGTCTGGACGGGGCGGGGATCATGGCGGCTCCTGGAGGCTCGGTCAGGACTTCGGTATGTCGATCCGGTCGATGTCCGGTGCGTAGCCGGTGCCGCTGTCGAAGGTGATCGTGTTGCTGCCGGCCTTGAGCGTCACGGGTACGTGGACGCTCGCCACGGTCCCCCAGTCGCCGGTGGAGGGGAGCTTGTGGCGAGTGGCGCCGCCGCCGTTCGCCGAGACGTCCACCGAGCGGGCGTCACCGCTGATGTAGGAGATCTTGATCTGGTAGGTGCCGGCCTTGGCGACGACGACGTCACGGAAGGTCAGGGAACCTCCGAGGTACAAGTTGCCGACCTTCTTTCCGTTCGAGCAGGCGGAGCAGTCGGCGACGGAGGCGTTGCCGCCGAGGGAGTTCGTGGAGGCTTCGGCCTCGTAGCCGGTGAAGGTGAGTGCGGTGCCGTGCGGGGTGACCGTGAAGAGACGGGAGCCGTGGGCGGGCAGGGCCTGGGTCACCTTGTTCTTGAAGGTGCCGAGGTTCTCGTGGTTCCACAGGTCCCGGACGGCCGCGTTGCCGGTGAAGCCGAGGGTGGACCAGTCGGCGGTGACGGCGGCCGGGGCGTCGGCCAGGTTGAACAGGGCGACGGTGTAGGTGCCGTCTGGGTTCTTCGCGGCCCAGACCTGCTGGGGGTCGGACGGGGTGACGGGGTGTGCGGGCGGGTTGGGACCCTGGTCGAGGGCGATGACCTCGCGGTTGGTCAGCAGGGAGAGGCCGTAGGAGTCGAGGCGGGTGAGGTCGTCGCCGGTGTAGAGGGGGGACTTGGCGATGGCCCACAGGGTGGCGTAGCTCTGGCGTTCGGCCTTGGTGAGGCCGTCCATGGCGCCGTTGCCGACGTCGAGGGAGTCGAGGTCGTTCCAGCCTCCGGGTCCGGCGTGCCGGGTCCAGGCGGGGGTGTCGTCCCAGCGGTCGTCGACGGAGTTCTCCCAGCTGACGAGCGTGTTGCAGTAGCACTCGACGTCGGTGTCGATCCGCCGGCCCTGCGAGTACTTCTTCCAGTCGGCGGCGTGCCCGATGTCGAGGGACCAGGACAGTTCAAGGTGGATCGGGCGTCCGGTGGCAGCGATCGCCTTGTTCCAGGCGGCCACATCGGCAACGTTGTCGTACTGGTCGCCGCTCTTGCCGGAGCCGGGGCCGACACCGTCGAGCTTGAGGAAGTCGTAGCCCCAGCCGGCGATCAACTGCGCCTGGGAGTCTATGTACTTGGCCGTGCACGGCTTGGAGAAGTCGAGCTTGTACGAGCTGTCCCAGCCGTTGGTGGTGCGCAGGTCGCCGTAGACGATGTCGGCGGTGGTGCAGCCGTCGGCGTTCCAGACCGGTGTCCTGCCGTCGCCGTACGCTGCCTTCTCCAGGCCCGCCGGGAGGTAGATGCCGGCCTTGAGACCCTTGGCGTGGATGCGGTCGGCGACGGCCTTCATGCCGCTGGGGAAGCGGACCGGGTCGGGCTTCTGGCGGCCGTACCGGTCGAACCCGGACTTCCAGGTCTTGTCCATCCACCAGCCGGCGTCGATGTTGACGTACTCGTAGCCGTACTTCTTCAGCTTGGCGGCCATGGCGTCGGTCTGCTTGAGGACGTTGGCCTCGGTGAGGTAGCTGTAGTCGCCGTCCGGGTTGAGGCCCGGGTACTTGGACGACTGCATGCTCCAACTGGTCCAGCCCATGTAGGGCTTGGCGGCGAGGGCGGCAGCGGGGGTGTCGGCGGCGTGGGCCGTGGGGACGGCGACCGTGGTGAGCGCGAGCACCAGCAGGGCTCTCGCGGGCATGGCGAAGTACGAGGATGACCGCATGGGTCGTGCCTCCAATGGGGTGCGGGTTCTTATCGGCTCGTGTCCGGGGTGATGAAGGACTGGATGGCGGTGGCGGCGGCGCCGCGCGCCCACTCCTCGAAGGGCAGGGGGCGGGTGCGGACGTCGCACCGGGCGGCGGAGCCGAAGGCGGCCGCGACGAAGGCGTCGCGGATCTGTTCGGCGAACAGGTCGTAGGCGGCGAGTCCCTCGCCGGAGATGATCACGCGTTCGGGGCCGAGGAGATTGGCGACGGTGGCGATGCCCCGGCCGATCGCCTCGCCCGCGCGCGCGTACACGTCCCGGGCTCCGGCGACGCCTTCGCGGGCCAGGGTCAAGGCCGCTCCGGCGTCGGGGAGTTCGACGCCGGTGGCCTCGCTGATCTGCCGGACGATCGCGGCCTCCCCCGCTATCGCCTCGACGCAGCCATGGTTGCCGCAGTGGCAGAGCGGGCCGGACGGATCGACGGTCACATGCCCGATCTCGCCCGCCACTCCGTGCGCCCCGGCGACCACCCGGCCGTGCACCACCAGACCGCATCCGATGCCGGCGCCGACGGTCACGACGGCGAAGTCGGACAGACCCACGCCGGCCCCGAACCACTGCTCGGCGACCGTCAGGGCGCGTACGTCGTTGTCGACGGTGACCGGCAGTCCGGTGGTCGTCGTCGCGAGTTCGGCGAGCGGGACGTCGCGCCACTCCAGGAAGGGCGAGTAGCGGACGGCGCCCTCGCCACGGTCCACGTCGCCGGAGACGGCGATGCCGAGGCCCAGGACCGGAGCCGTGGAGCCGTCCGCTTCGGCGAGGAGCCCCTGGACGAGTTCCGTGATGCTCGCGAGCACCGTCTTCGGGTCACGGTCGGGCAGGGGCAGGTGCCGGGCTGTGCGGATGCGGCAGCACAGGTCGGTGAGGACCGCGATGATCTCGTCGCCGGTGACCTTGACGCCGATGAACAGGGCCCGCCCGCCGTCGACCCGTACGAGGTTCGCGGGCCGCCCGAGGGCCGGGCGGGCCTCGTCGTCCGCGCCCTCGACGAGGTATCCGGCCTCGATGAGCGGGCGGACCGCCTTGGTGACGGCGGCCGGTGACAGTCCGACACGCCGGGCCACCTCCAGACGGGGGAGGGGGCCCTGGGACAGGACGGTGGTGAACACCTGTGAGGCGGCGGGTGTGTTGACGGGGAAGGTCTCGGCGCGAGAGGTCTGGCGCATGGCCGCGAACTTAGAGGGGTTCTTTTCCGTCGTCAATAAAAGAAGCAGGATTGGCTGTGCCGTTGCTGTGGCCAGTCAAGGAGAGAAGAGCCGGATGACATCAGCAGGAGTGCTCGGTGGCACGTTGGCGGGGGCGGTTCTGCTGTCCCTCGTCGCGACTCCCGTCCATGCCGCACCCCGGGGGCCCGACGCCGATCTGGCAGGTGTGCGCACTGTGTTGCGGTCGGCGCTGCGGGACGGCGCCCCTGGCGCGATGGCCAGGATCGACGACCATGGCACGGTGCTGCGGGCCGCCGTCGGTGTCGCCGACCGGACGACGGGACGGGCGATGGACGACGCCGACCGGTTCCGCATCGGCAGCGTGACCAAGGTCTTCACCTCCGTGGTCCTGCTCCAGCTGGTCGACGAGAAGAAGCTGAAGCTCGACGCGCCGGTCGACCGCTACCTGCCGGGACTGCTGCCGGACGACCGGATCACGGTCCGGCACGTGCTGGGCCACCGCAGCGGGCTGTACGACTACACGAACGACATGTTCGCCCAGTCGGTCCCGGGCTTCGAGGCGGTCCGCAAGAAGGTCTTCACCCCCACGGAACTGGTGAACCGCTCGCTGCGACGACCGCGCACGAACGCGCCGGGCGCCGCGTACTCGTACTCCAACACCAACTTCGTCGTTGCCGGGATGCTGGTCGAGAAGCTGACCGGGAACCCGGTGCGGACCGAGTACCAGAACCGGATCATCGAGCCGCTGAAGCTGCGCGACACCTTCTATGTGCACCCGGGCATGAAGATCCCCGGCACTCACACCCGTGGGTACCTCACCCAGGACCGGGCGGGCGCCCCGCTCGTCGACGCGACCGAGCAGACCGTGTCGTGGGCGCAGAGCGCGGGTGCGCTGATCTCCAGCACCCGGGACCTCAACACGTTCCTGTCCGCGCTGCTGGGCGGCCGGCTGACCTCGGCCGCGCAACTGGCGCAGATGGAGCGGTGGCTGCCGTCGGGCACCGGCCAGGCGTACGGTCTCGGCCTGCGGCGTCGCGATCTGTCGTGCGGTGTCTCGGTGTACGGCCACACAGGTGCCGTACAGGGCTTCTACACGTACGCGTTCGCCTCGAAGGACGGCAAGCGCACTCTCGCGGCGGTCGCCAACACGTCCAACAACGGCACGGTCCTCACCACCATGCTGGGCACCCTGGACTCCGCGTTCTGCGGCAAGGCGACCAGGGCCCCACGCGGAAAGGCGCCCGTGGAGCGGCACGAGGACGTGGCACCGGCGCTGTCGCTGGACTGAGTCCGGCCGCGGGGCCGGGAACCCCTGTGACCTGGTGTGCGTTCCTGCCAGTGGACGACGACACCAGGGCGGCACGATGAGCGAGTTGGTCCCCGGAGGCAATCTGCCCCTGCCCGATGGGGCTGTCACCGTGCGGGTTCCCGGCCCCTTCGACGTGTCCGCCCTCGTCCTGGGCGAGGGCGGCAGGGTCGGGGGCGACGCCGACTTCGTGTTCTACAACCAGCCGTCCGCTCCCGGCGCCCGGCTCTCCGGCGACACGCTCACCGTCGATCCCCGGCGACTGCGCGCGGGTGCCGTGCGCGTCACGGTCGTCGTGAGCCCGGCCGACCCCGCCACTCCCCTGGGCCGGCTGCCCACCCCGGTCCTCCAGGTCACCGGCGCGGCGGGCAGCCCGCTCGCCCGGTTCGCACCACCGCGGCCACGGCAGGAGACCGTGCTGCTGCTCGCGGAGATCTACCGGCGGGGCGACGGCTGGAAGCTGCGGGCACTGGGGCAGGGGTACGCGGACGGACTGGCGGGCCTGGCGCGTGACTTCGGGGTGGACGTGGTCGACGACCCGTCGACGGCCGCGGCGCCTCCCTCGTCGTTCACGGCGACGAGGGCACGTCCGGCCGTTGTTCCGGCCGTCCCCCCTACGCAGGTTTCCCCTCAGCCCATGAGGTCGAGCGGGCCCCGTCCGCCGACTTCCGGCCTGCGCTCCCCCACCGCTTCGGCACCCTCCGCCGACCTCTCGGACTTCCTCACCCTGGTCAACTCGGCGCGTGACCGGGCGGGTTCACCCTCGGTGTCCCACGACCCCCGACTCACCGAAGCGGCCCGCGCCCATGCCCGCGCCATGGCCTCGGCCGGACACCTCGGCGTCGAGGGCCCGGACGGCGTCTCCGTCTTCCAGCGGGTCACCGCCACCGGGTACGCGTACGTCACGGTCGGCGAGCACCTCGTCTCCGGGCCGCGTGGCCCGGCCGAGTTCGTCGAGTACTGCCTGCGCACCGAGCAGCCCAGGCGGACCCTGCAGAACCCTGCCGTGACCGACGTCGGCATGGCGTACGTCGGCGGCGGCCGCTCCGGCGACACGTACTGGACGGCGTTGTGGGCGAGGCCCCTCACACCCGTCGCTCTGACCAGGACCGTGGACGAGGTCGTCGTCCTCACCAACCAGGAGCGTGTCGGGGCAGGTCTGCCGCCGCTCGCCGTCGACCCCCTCCTGGCCCGCGCGGCGCAGGCGTACAGCACCGACATGGCCGTCCGCGCGTTCTACTCCCACACCTCGCCCGAGGGCACCCAGCCCTGGGACCGGGCCGCGGCAGCGGGCTCCACCCGCCGTTCGATCGGGGAGAACATCGCGTGCGGCCAGCGCTCCGCCGCAGAGGTCGTCGAGGGCTGGATGAACAGTCCCGGCCACCGCGCCAACATCCTCAAACCGGCTTTCACCCACATCGGCATCGGCTTCGCGGGCGGCGGTCCCGCGGGCACGTACTGGACGCAGTTGTTCGGCGCCTGAGCGGCCCTCACGGGTGCGCGGGCGCGCCCTGGGCACGACAGCCGGTCCGCGATCTTGGCGGAGGGGATCCCTCCGGGCCAGGATGCCTCCATGAAGGGTGATCTCTTTTCCAGCGAGCACATGGTCCAGCCCGCCACCGCGCCGGGCATGACGGTCGAGAACTCCAAGTGCATCCGGTACACGGTGAACGGCGAGATGCACGCCCGTCAGGGGGCGATGGTCGCCTACCGGGGCAATCTCCAGTTCGAGCGCAAGGGCCAGGGCGTCGGCGGCATGCTCAAACGGGCCGTCACCGGTGAGGGCCTGCCGCTGATGGCGGTGCGCGGTCAGGGCGAGGCCTGGTTCGCGCACGAGGCGCAGAACTGTTTCGTCGTCGACGTGGAACCGGGTGACGAGTTCACGGTCAACGGGCGCAACGTCCTGTGTTTCGACGCCTCGTTGGCGTACCGGATCTCGACCGTGAAGGGCGCGGGCATCGCCGGCGGTGGTCTGTTCAACAGCGTCTTCACGGGACACGGCAGGCTCGGGCTGGTCTGCGAGGGGAACCCGCTGGTGATCCCGGTGTCCGCTCAGGCCCCGGTGTACGTCGACACGGACGCGGTGGTCGGCTGGACCGCGGGTCTGGCGACCTCGCTGCACCGTTCGCAGTCCATCGGGTCGATGCTGCGCGGCGGTTCCGGTGAGGCCGTGCAGCTGATGCTACAGGGGTCGGGATACGTCGTCGTCCGGCCGAGCGAGGTGACCCCGCAGAAGGCCCAGCAGCACTGAGGGCCCCGCGCAGTGATCTGCGCCTCACAGGCAACCCCTGCGGCTCCGTCCACGTCTTGACCGGCAACAGATGATGCCCCGGCCCGCGGCCGGGGCTCATTTTCGAGGCACTATGCACACCATGTATACGCAGCATGTAGAGATGCGGTGTATACGGACGGAAGGGCATGCATGTACGGCAAGGCATTCGCTCCGGAGTACCAGGGCGCTCTCACCGCGCTCTCCGTGAACTCCTCACTGGACGACGTACTGGCCGCCGGTACCGAGCAGTTGAGAGCGGCCGAGCGGGCGGGCCGGCACGGGGAGGCGGCCCGCTCCGGGCTCGCGGTCGCGGAGGCGCAGCGCCGGCTCGGCCGGATCGGCGACGCGGACCGGGCCTGGAAGGCGAGCTACCGGGCCGCCCGGCAGGCCGGGGACACCGCGGCGATGGCCTGGGCGCTGTGGAGCGGCGGCACGCTGGCCCGCCAGCGCGGCGGCTTCGCCCTGGCCCGGCGCCTGTTGGGCCTCGCTGCCGAGTTGGGCGAGCGGGGCGGCGACGTCGTCGTCCGCGGTTACTCCCTGGCGGGTCTCGCCGAGACCGGCCGCATCCAGGGCGACTACGAGGCCGTGGGGCGGCTGCACGAGCAGCTGCTGGCCGAGGCGCGGCGGCGCGGTGAGGCACGGCACACCGTGTGGGCGCTGTCGGGCATCGCGCAGATGCACCGCAACACCGGGGCCCACGACACCGCGTTCGCCATGTTCGAGGAGGCGGCGTCGATCGCCGCGGGCGCCGACGACCGGCGCGGTCACGCCTGGGCGCTGCGCGGGCTCGCCGACCTCGCCTCCGTACGGGACGGCGACACCGAGCGGGCCCTCGCCCTGCTGTCCGAGGCGGAGACGACGTGCCGGGCGATGAACCTGTCCAGCGCGCTGGCCTACAACCACAAGATGCGCGGCAACGTCTACTACCGCGCCGGTCGTTACCCGGAGGCCCGCGAGCTCTACGAGCAGGCGCTCGCGGAGTTCCGCGCCATGAGCGAACCGCGCGGGGAGGCGCTGGCCCGGCTGGGCCTCGCCAAGTCGCTGGCCCGGCTGGGCCGCGACCGGGCCGAGACCGCGGCCGAACTGGACGATCTGGCCCGCACGCTGGAGCGGACAGGACTGCGGCACGCGCGGGAGATGGTGGCGCGGGCCCAGGAGGAGTTCGGCGTGCGGACGGAGTCGGCACGGTGACGACGGTCGTTGTTCCCGATGTCCTCGCCCGCTGCCGCGAGTTGGTGCGACCGGCGCTGCGGGAAGCGGTCGACGGGCTGCATCCCTGGGTGGCCGAGATGGCCGCCTACTCCCTGGGCTGGTGCGAGGTCGGCGGTGCCCCGGTGGCGGCGTCCGGCGGCAAGGGGGTCCGGCAGGCGCTCGCCGTCCTGGGCGCCGAGGTGTCCGGTGCGCCCGGACGGGCCGGGGTGCCCGCGGCGGTCGCGGTGGAGCTGGTGCATGTGTTCTCCCTGCTCCACGACGACATCATGGACGGCGACCCGGCCCGGCGTGGCCGCCCCTCGGTGTGGAAGGCGTACGGCACCGGCCCCGCGGTCCTCGCGGGTGACGGTCTGTTCGCCCTGGCCGTCGGGACCCTGGCCGACGCCGGATCGGACGCTGTGCGCCGCCTGTCCGGGGCGTTGTCCGACCTGGTGCACGGACAGGCGGACGACCTGCTGTTCGCCACACGTCCCTGGAGGGGACCGGAGCGGGTGCGGCCGGACGAGTACCGGACCATGGCCGAGCACAAGACCGGGGCGCTGCTCGGCTGCGCGGCGGCGCTGGGCGCCCTGCTCGGCGGAGCGCCCCCGGCCACGGTGGCCGCTCTGGACCGGACCGGGCGGCACCTGGGGATCGCGTTCCAGATCGTCGACGACGTCCTGGGCATCTGGGGCGACCCCCAGGTCACCGGGAAGCCCGTGCACGGCGATCTGCGGGAGCGCAAGAAGACGTTCCCGGTACTGGCCGCGCTCGACTCACCGACACCCGCGGCCGCACGGCTGGCGCGGCTCCTGGAGTCGGACGGGCCCGTCTCCGAGATGGCGGACCTGGTCGAGGAGTGCGGCGGCAGATCGGCCGCCCTCGCCGAGGCCCGCCGTCATCTCGCGTCCGCCGCGCCGGCGCACGAGCTGCGGCCGCTGCTGGACTACCTCCTGCGACGCGACCTCTGAGGCCGAGTTGACCGGCGCCGTTCGTGGGGACAGGGTGCGAGACGACCTCTCTCCTTCGGAAGGACGACCGTCTTGATCGGGATCACGGACATCGAGCAGCAGGCCGGGCGGATCGCCGGACACGTCGTACGCACGCCGGCCCTGCCGAGCCCCGGTCTGTCGGCGCTGCTCGGTGCTCCCGTCACCGTCAAGCTGGAACAGCTCCAGCGCACCGGCTCGTTCAAGGCCCGCGGGGCGACGGCCAAGCTGCTGTCGCTGAGCAAGGCGGAGCGGGCGGCCGGTGTCGTGGCGGTGAGCGGCGGCAACCACGGGATCGCCCTCGCGCACATGGCCGCGGCTCTCGACGTCAAGGCGACGGTGGTCATGCCGCGTTCGGCACCCGCACGGTCCGTGGAGATCGTGGCGGCGGCCGGTGCGGCGCTGCGGCTGACGGACGACATGGACGGCGCGTTCTCGCTGGTGAACCGGTTGCGGGACGAGGGGCTGACGCTGGTCCACCCCTTCGACGACCCGGTGGTGATCGCCGGGCAGGGCACGGTGGGACTGGAGTTCGCCGAGGACGCGGGCGACCTCACCGACGTCCTCGTCAGTGTCGGGGGCGGCGGGCTGATCGCCGGGGTCGCGGCGGCGCTGCGAGCACGTCGTCCGGACGTCCGGGTCTGGGGCGTGGAGACGGAGGGCGCCGAGGCCATGTCCCGGGCCCTGGACGCGGGCGGGCCGGTGCCGGTCGCACTGTCGTCCATCGTGTCCACGCTGAGCGCCCCCTCCGTCTCACGGCTCACGTACGACCACGTGGCGGCTCTGGTCACCGAGGTCCTCGTGGTCCCGGACCGGGAGGCCGTGCGGGGCTGCCTCGACCTCGCCGACCACGCCAAGGTGTGGGGCGAACCGGCGGCCGGCTGTCTGCTGCCCGCCGCCCGGCGGGTGCTGGAACGGATCGGGGACGGCTGCCGGCTGGGCCTCGTCGTGTGCGGCGGCAACACGACCACCACCGAAGTCATGGCGTGGACCGAGCGGTTCGGGCTGCGCTGAGAAAGATGCTCGACTTCGACGCTTCACCTGGCCGTTCTACTGACTTCTGAGTCAGAAAGTGAACGGCGGGAAAGCGGATTCCATCGGTTGGGGATTTGATTGAACGCACCCCGCCGCACCCGCCGTACCACTGGGAAAGGTGAGAACCAGTGGTTCAGCGAGGGATGAGCATGGTCAAGGCGCACGTCTCCACACACGAGTTGGTCGCAGGACGGTACCGGCCGCTGGACGTCCTGCACCGTGAGACCAACCGGACGTGCTGGTACGGCGAGGACGTCTCGGCGGAACGCCCCTGTCTGCTCACCGAGATCGGACTCCCGGCCGACGCGGACGAGGACGCCTCGCAGCGCACCGCTGCGGGAGTCGTGCGGATGTCCAAGACCATGCGGGTGCTCGCCCCCGGCCGGATCGCCCCGGTCGTCGACGCCGTCGCGCAGGAAGGCTCCCTGTGGACCGTCACCGAACCCGTCGACGGCGTCCTGCTGGGCGAACTCCTCGCCCAGCAGGGAACGTTCGACCATGTGCGGGCGGCTCGCGTCGGCCTGGAACTGCTGGAGGTGCTGGAGGCGGCCCACGGCGAGGGCATCACCCACGGTGAGCTCAGCCCGGGCCAGGTGTTCGTGCGCAGCCAGGGCCCCGTCGTCGTCACCGGCTTCGGCCTGGCCGGCGCGACGCTCGCACCCAGGGTCTCGGCACCGTCGTACGCCTCACCCGAGCAGGCCCGTGACGAGCGGATCGGGCCGGCCGCCGATCTGTGGGCGCTCGGCGCGATCCTCTACACGATGGTGGAGGGCCGTCCGCCCTTTCGTGACCGCGACCGGCCCTCGGCCACCCTCAAGGGCGTGGACCGGTTGCCGCTGCGGGCACCGGTACGGGCCGGACCCCTCACGCAGACCGTGCAGGGGCTGCTGCGCAAGAGCTCCCAGGAGCGGCTGACCCGCGCGGCCGTGCGTGCCGCCCTCCTCCGGGTCGTCAGCGAGGACCCCGACGGGATCCCTCCGGAGGAGCCCAGGTCCCGTCTGCGCGCCATGCACGGCGTGGCCCCGGGCCGCAGCAGCCGCCTCCTCATCGCGGGGACCGCCCTGGCCGTCGTCGCGGTGGCCGCCACCGTCCTCACGGTCACCAACGCGCTGCCCGGCGGCGACGGCACGACGACCGGTGAGGCGCCCGCCCCTTCCGCATCCGCCTCCGCGTCCGTGTCGGTGTCCGCCCCCACGACAACGACGTCACCGTCCCCGTCGGCCTCCGCGCCCGGCAGTCGCACCGACGAGAGCACGCGCCCACCCGGAACGCCCACCCCCACGCCGACCGTGACGGCCTCCCCCACCGCGGGCACGGGTCTGCCGCCCGGATACAGCGTCTACCGCTCCCCCGAAGGCTTCTCCATCGCCCTGCCCAAGGGCTGGAAGCCGCTGGGCACCCAGCGCCAGGAAGACCTGGCCTACCGCGTCACGTTCGGCGCCTCCGGCGACCCGCGCACGCTCGCCATCACCTACACCAAGGCCGTGGGCAACACGAGTGCGGTGGCCGTGTGGCGCGACGACGTCGAACCGAAGCTCAAGGAGCACCCGGGCTTCGAGCGCCTCGGTGACATCCGCGCGACGACCTACCAGGGCCGCAAGGCCGCCGACATGCAGTGGATCGAGCAGGTCGACGGCACCAGGGTGCGCACCTTCGGCCGCGGTCTCCTCATCGGCGACGGCAGCGGCTTCTCCCTGCGCTGGACGACCCCGGCGGCCGACTGGAACGACGACGCGAACCAGAAGGCGCTGGACACCTTTCTGAGCACCTTCCGCGTGCCCTCGAACTGAGCGTCTCCTCAGGGGCGCGGCGCCCGCATCCGCCGCAGCGGTCCGGCGTGCAGGGGCTGGGTGCGCCAGCGCGCGGTGAACGTCCGGTCCGCGAGGGAGCACGTCACCAACAGGTGGTGGGGAGTCTCCAGGAACGCCACGTCCACGGCGAGGGTCTCCTCGTCGGTCCAGCCACCGCTCACCGCGACGGGCACGGGCTCGTCGACGACCGTCCAGCCCGCCTCCCCGGCTTTCAGCCGCAGCTCCAGCCGATCGCCGTCGTCGACCAGGGTGACGCGGCCCCCCGGCCCCACCTCGACCGCGGTCAGCGTCGGCTGGTCGCCGCAGGCACCGCCGTGGGGAGCGAGAACGGTCTCCCGGTCCTCCCCTCCCTGCGCCGGGTCCGCCTTGCCGTCGGCGGGCGGCAGCGCGAGGCGCGTCAGACGGTCGGCGAGGGCCGCGTCCGCCGCCTCGTGTCCGGGCAGCGGGTCGGCCGCGAAGGCGGGGAGCAGATGCTCCCAGGCCAGGTCCAGGACCCTCTGCATGTCCACGGTCTCCGAGGTGATCGCGAGCACCGCGTCCTGCTCGGGCAGGACCACACAGAACTGCCCGTACGCCCCGTCCCCGCGGTAACCGTGCCGGGACGTCCAGAACTGGAAGCCGTAGCCCTGCTGCCAGTCCGGCCAGCCGCCCTCCGTGGGCGCCCCGTGCGAGATCTGGACCCGTGTCGCCTCGGCCACCCATGACTCGGGCAGCAGACGCCGGCCCTCCCACATGCCGCCCCGCAGATACAGCAGTCCGAGCCGGGCGATGGCGTCGGTGGTGGCGTGCAGTCCGCTGAAACCCAGCTCACGGCCCCGCCGGTCGTGGATCCACGCCACCTCACCGATCCCGAGCGGGTCGAACAGCCGGGGCCGCAGATACTCCGTGAGCTTCTGGCCCGTGACGCGCTGGACGATCGCGGCGAGTGTGTAGGTGGCGGGCTGGTTGTAGGCGAAGACCGTGCCCGGGTCCCGCTCCGGCGGCACCAGCAGGAAGCCGCGGACGAGTTCGTCGGGATCCTGGGCGCGCGCCCGGTCCAGCGTCTCCTCCAGATGGCCACTGGCCATCGACGCCACGTGCCGTACGAGCATCGCGCGGCTGCGCGGGTCGGTGACATCGGCGTCGAACTCCGGGAAGTACGAGATCACCGGGTCGTCCAGCCGGATCAGCCCCTCGGCGACGGCGAACCCGGCGGCCGTCGCCGTGAAGCTCTTGCTGAGCGAGTAGAGGAGCTGCGGCCTCTCGGCGGCGTAGGGCGCCCACCATCCGGAGGCCACGACCTGGCCGTGGCGCAGGAGCATCAGGCTGTGCGGCTCGATCTGCGCGTCGGATTCGAGGGCGTCGAGGAAGGTCTGGATGCCGGCGGCGTCGACGCCCTGGGCTGCGGGGGTGCTCGTGGGCAGGGAACTCATGGAGGCATCCTCCCTGCTTCACCGGCCTTGATCGAGAGACCTGGGGAAGACCTGTTTTCCCCTCCTGTCACCGGGGACCCGGGCCCCATGGTGCAAATCGGATACACGATGATGACCGAGCAGGCCGGCCCGCGTGAACTCGTCGGGCATGTGGTGAAGGCCGAGGAGGCGGGCTACGACTTCTCGGTGACCTCGGACCACTACTTCCCGTGGCTGCGCTCGCAAGGACACTCGCCGTACGCGTGGAGCGTGCTCGGGGCGGCCGCGCAGGCCACCTCGCGCATTCCGCTGATGACCTATGTGACGTGTCCGAGCTTCCGCTACCACCCGGCGGTGGTGGCGCAGAAGGCGGCGACGATGCAGCTGCTGTCCGAGGGCCGGTTCCGGCTGGGGCTCGGCTCGGGCGAGAACCTCAACGAGCATGTGGTGGGCGGCGGCTGGCCGTCGGCCGACGTGCGGCACGAGATGCTGGAAGAGGCGATCGAGATCATCCGCGCGCTGTTCGACGGCGGTCACGTGAACCACCGCGGGACCCACTTCGACGTGGAGTCGGCCCGGCTGTGGGACCTGCCGGACGAGCCGCCGCAGATCGGTCTGGCCGTCTCCGGCGAGCAGTCCTGCAAGCTCGCGGGCCGGCTCGCCGACCTCGTCATCGCCACGGAGCCCAAGGCGGGTCTGCTGGAGGCGTTCGACCGGCACGGGGGCGAGGGCAAGCCGCGTGTGGGCCAACTGCCCGTCTGCTACGACCCCGACCGGGAGGCGGCCGTCAAGCGGGCGCATTCCCAGTTCCGCTGGTTCGGCGGCGGCTGGAAGGTCAACTCCGAGCTCCCGCACCCGGATGCGTTCGAGGCGGCCACGCAGTTCGTCACCCCCGACGACGTCGCGGCGTCCATCCCGTGCGGTGACGACCCGGACGACTTCGTCGAGGCCGTGCGGCCGTATGCGGAGGCGGGTTTCACCGAGGTCGCCCTGGTGCAGATCGGCGGCGACACACAGCCGGAGTTCCTGGACTGGTCGGCGAAGACGCTGCTGCCCGCGCTGCGCGACGCGCTCGGCTGAGCGGGCCGCGCTGCCCGGGCGGCACCCGGGGGTGCCATAGGCTTCCGAGCCGCACATCGTGCGGTCCCGACGAGCCTGCCCAGGAGAAGCACCCGTGACCCTAGCGATCGACCCGTCCGAGACATCGGCCGAAACGTCCGCCGAGACGTCCACCGAGGCGTCGACGGAGGCATCCGTCGAGACGCCGGTGGAGACACCGGCGGAGCCGTCCCCCGCGCCCCTGAACGACCTCGTCGCCCGCGACGCCCGCGAGTTCGGTGTCTACGCACGGACCGGCGGATGGGCCTTCGGCCTGATGGTGGCGCGCAGTGTGCGGCCCGGCGGCCAGAGCGCGGACCAGACTCCGAAGGTCTCCGCGAAGGAGTTCGCCGAGCTCGCCGGCTGCTCGCCCGAGCGCGTCATGCGCTACTACAAGGCGTGGGACCGGGCCGCCGACGACGGCATGGTCCCGCACTTCGAGGCGCTGGCGCCGGGCCAGGACGTGGAGCTGCCGGACGCGGACGTGTGGCTCGGCTACTACGTCTCCCGCAGCAGCGCCACCTCCGAGCGCGGCGCGGCGATCACCGAGGCCGCCGAGGCCGAGGGCATCCGCCCCACCAAGGCCCTGGAGGTGGCCGAGAACCCGACCGCGCTGCGTGCCGCGATCCTCGCCGACCCGTCCACCGCGCGGGCCGCGCGCAGCGCCCTCCTCGACCGGATCAAGGAGGACCCCGACCTCCAGGCCGAACTGGCCCGGGACGTCGTGCGCACGGACGACCTGAAGAAGGCCGTGGCCACCGAGAGCAGGGCGGCCGACCGGATCGGGTACGTCCGCCAGATCGCCGAGTCCGGACAGGTCAAGACCCCGGCCGGGCAGACCATCGACGCGCCCGTGGAGCTGCGTCAGGAGGCCGAGCGGCATCTGTCCCTCCTCGACGAGCTGGAGGAGGACGAGGACACCGGCGAGTGGGCGGCCGAGGCGTTCGACACGATGAAGTCCCTCGTCGTCGAGGCCGTGGAGGCCGATCCCGAACTCCGGGTCCAGGAGCGGCGGACGAAGTTCTACAGCAGCCTCCAGAAGGCCACGAGGGCGTTCGAGGAGCTGACCTTCGACGACGCGCAGGACTTCTACGAGGACGACATGCTCCAGCGCCTGGAGGAACTCCAGCAGGCCATCGCCTCGTGCCTGACCTCTTTGCGCGGCGCAAAGGGGAATCACCCGGAAGGCTGAGCATCTTGGGCTTGGGAGGGGTACTAGAGGGCTCTACATCGTGCTCCCCGGAGGCCTCCAGGTGAACTCCTTCGCCCACAAGACCGCGCACAAGACTCTCGTCGTGCAGCTCCAGACCGGCGGCACGGGTCGTTGCCCCGTGCTCGCCCACCTGGAGTACGACGCGGCGGACCCGTTCGCCGTCACCGCCGTGTTCAGCCATGACGGCCGGGTGCTGGCGCGGTGGCGGCTGGACCGGGAGATGCTCGCCGAGGGACTGACCGGTCCGGTCGGGGTCGGTGACGTGCGCCTGAGCCCCGTCTCGACAGGCGTCTGGGAGGAGCTGCGCATGGAGTTCTTCGGCGACGCCCGCTCCGACGGGGGCCGCCAGCACGCAGTGGTCTTCGCCTGGGCCCCGGCGCTGGCCTCCTTCCTCCGTGAGACCCGCGAGATCGTCCCGCCGGGCCAGGAGGAGGTCAGCGTCGACGACTTCCTGGCCTCCGTCATCGCAGGCGGCTGATACCCGCACCTGACCGGCCACTCATACACACGGGCGTTGAGTAGCCGTACTCATGTCGCGGCCGGCCCCCTGCCCGACGATGAGGACTCCTACGACGAGGAGCACCTCATGACCGCTGTGCGACGGCCCCTGCCCGTCCTGCTCGCCTGTGCCGTGGTCGTCGCGCTGGCCCTGTCCGCCTGGGGCCCGCGCGACCGCACCACCTGGTTCCTGGAGACGGTGTGGGTCCTGGTCGGGCTGCCGCTGATCGTGCTCACCTGGCGTCGCTTCCCCCTGACCGACCTGCTGTGCTGTCTCCTGGCGGCCCACGCGCTCGTGCTCATGGTGGGCGGTCACTACACCTACGCGCAGGTGCCGCTCGGTGACTGGGTGCGCGACACCTTCGGTCTCGACCGCAATCCGTACGACCGTTTCGGCCACCTCATGCAGGGCTTCGTACCGGCGGTCCTGGTACGGGAGCTGCTCAGCCGTACGTCACCGCTGCGCGGCAGTCGCTGGCTGGCACCGCTGACGGTGTGCGCGTGTCTGGCCTTCAGCGCCGTCTTCGAGATGCTGGAGTGGGCGGCCGCGGTGATCGGCGGTCAGGCGGCGGACGCCTTCCTGGCCACGCAGGGCGATGTGTGGGACACGCAGTGGGACATGTTCTGTGCGCTGATCGGCGCCACGGTCTCGGTCCTGGTCCTCTCACGCCTGCACGACCGGCAGCTGGACGCGCCGGCCCTCACTCCGTCGTGTAGCGGCGCCGGGTCCACAGCGGCAGCACGAACCAGCACAGCAGGTACCAGCCGACGACTCCCGTGACGAGCCAGGGCACCCAGTCGTCGTGGGTCGCCACCCGCAGGACCAGCAGCAGGGCGGCCGTCATCGTCGCCAGGAGCAGGACGAGGCCCACGAAGGTCAGCCGGGAGGCCCACTGAACGGCCTGCGACTTGATACGCCGGCCCGACACCAGGCGGTGCAGCGACACCGGGCCTATGAGGGCGCCGGTCGCACAGGCGCCGAGGACGACGGTCACGATGTAGATGACCTGGTCCGTGTGGGCCAGGCCGGCGTACTTCGGTGTGAACACCACGGTGAGCAGGAAGCCGAACAGGATCTGCACGCCCGTCTGCGCGACACGGACCTCCTGGATGAGTTCGCCCCACATGCGGTCCGCGCGCTCGTCCTCGGTCTCGTCGCGGCCTGTCCGTCTCACCGTCTCAACCATGCGGTCCATGTATCCGGTGACTGATCGTTCAAACAGACAGGCTCCGGAGCGGCCCTGTGGCCGCTCACGAAGCCCCGCGGGGTCACCAGCGGTTCTCGACCTGATCCTTGATCCGGCGGTCGTAGAGGTCGCGGATCGCCGAAAGGGTCTCGGCGGACAGCGGCGGCAGCTTTCCGGCGGCAGCGTTGGCGCGGGCCTGCTCGGGTGAGCGGGCGCCGGGGATGACGGTGGTGACGCCGGGCTGCTCGATGATCCAGCGCAGGGCGAGCTGGGCCGGGGTGCAGCCCTCGGGGGCGAGGGCGGAGAACTCGGCCGCGGCCTCCACGCCGGTCGTGTAGTCGACGCCGGAGAAGGTCTCGCCGACGTCGAAGGACTCGCCGTGCCGGTTGTAGGCGCGGTGGTCGTTCTCCGGGAAGACCGTGTCCTTGGTGTACTTGCCGGACAGCAGACCCGAGGCCAGCGGGACGCGGGCGATGATGCCGACGCCCGCCTCCCGGGCGGCGGGGAGCACCTCGCGCAGGGGCTTCATGCGGAAGGCGTTGAGGATGATCTGCACACTGGCCACGCCCGGCCGGGCGATCGCGGTCAGCGCCTCCTCGCAGGTCTCCACGCTCACGCCGTAGTGGGCGATGCGCTCCTCCTCGACCAGGGTGTCGAGGGCGTCGAACACCTCGTCCGTGGAGTAGACGGGCGTCGGCGGGCAGTGCAGCTGGACCAGATCGACGCGGTCCACGCCGAGGTTGCGGCGGGAACGGTCGTTCCAGGCGCGGAAGTTGTCGAGGACGTAGTTCTCCGGGATCTGGTCGACGCGGCGGCCCATCTTCGTCGCGACCAGCACATGGAGGTCGGGCCTGCTCCGCAGGAACGTGGCGATGGTCTGCTCGCTGCGTCCGTCGCCGTACACGTCGGCCGTGTCGAAGAAGGTGACCCCCGACTCGGCCGCCGCCTCCAGTACCGAGAGGGCTTCCTTGTCGTCGACGTCTCCCCAGTCGGCCCCCAGCTGCCAGGTGCCGAGTCCGACGACGGATGCGTGCTGCTGAGACCTGCCGAAAGTGCGCTCGTCCATGACGTCAGTCTGTCATTCGCCGCCGACCTGCGCGGAACCGGCCGCTCCGGGCCACGTCCGTGAATTGTTCACTCACATGGGTGACACGTATCGGCGTGGGGCATGCACGTGTCAACAGGCACCTAGCGTGACCCCGTGACTGATCGTTCCGTGAGCAACCACCCGCAGGACGACTCGTCCTGGTCCCGTCGCGGCTTCCTCATGAGTGCCGCCGCCCTGGCCACCGTACCGATTCTGCTGCCCGCCGATCCGGCGGCGGCGGCCGAGGAACTGCCCGGCTTCCCGGCCGGTGTGCCCCTCTACCGCTCCGCCTACCGCAACTGGTCGGGCGAGATCACCGCCGACGGGCTGTGGGCCTGTGCGCCGAGAGACCCGGACGAGGTGGTCGAGATCGTCAACTGGGCCTGGCGGCACGGCTGGCGGGTCCGCGCCCGGGGCTCCTCACACGGCTGGTCACCCCTGACCGTCACCGAGGGCACGGACCCGGACGCGCCCGTCCTCCTCGTCGACACCGCCGCCCACCTCACCGGGCTGTCCGTGGACTCCGCCTCGTCGGTGCGCGCCGGCACCGGCCTCACGCTGGAGGCCCTGCTCACCCGTCTGGAGGAACACGGGCTCGGAGTCACCGCCGCGCCCGCGCCCGGCGACCTCACCCTGGGCGGGGCGCTGGCGATCGACGCACACGGCACCGCAGTCCCCGCCGACGGGGAGAAGCGGCTGCCGGGGCAGACGTACGGCTCACTGAGCAATCGCATCATGGCGCTGACGGCGGTGGTGTGGGACGAGGACAGCGGGACGTACGCGCTGCGGGAGTTCAGCCGTGCCGAGGCCGACAGCGCCGCGCTGCTCACCCATCTCGGGCGTGCCTTCGTCACCGAGGTCGTGCTGAGGGTGGGTGCGGACAGCAATCTGCGGTGCGTGAGCCGCGTCGACATCCCGGCTGCCGAGCTGTTCGCCGCACCCGGCGGTGGCGGGCGGACCTTCGCGAGCTTCCTTCAGGAGGCGGGCCGCGTCGAGGCGATCTGGTTCGCCTTCACGGAGTTCCCCTGGCTGAAGGTGTGGAGCGTGGCGCCGACCAGGCCGCTGACCTCACGGCGGGTGACGTCGCCGTACAACTATCCCTTCTCCGACAACGTGCCGACCCTGGTCGCGGACCTGGCCGGGCGGATGGTGTCGGACGCGGCCTGGTATCTGGCGCCGGTGCTCGGGAACGCGCAGCTCGACGTGGCGGCGGTGGGGCTCACGGCGACGCTGTCGGCGGACATCTGGGGGCCGTCCAAGAACACGCTGCTGTATGTCAGGCCGACGACCCTGCGGGTGACCGCGAACGGGTACGCGGTGCTGACCGGCCGGGATCAAGTCCAGCGGGTGGTCGCCGAGTTCACGGACTTCTACCGGGAACGGCTGACCGCGTACGCCGCGCAGGGGCGCTTCCCGGTCAACGGGACGGTCGAGATCCGGGTGACCGGGCTCGACGATCCCGCCGAGGTGGAGGTGGCGGGTGCGCGGGCTCCGCTGCTGTCGGCGTTGCGGGCGGATCCGGCCCGTCCCGAGCGGGACACGGCGGTGTGGCTGGACATCCTGACGCTGCCGGGGACGCCGTACTCGGAGGCCTTCCTGCGGGAGATCGAGCAGTTCCTCTTCGACGGCTACGACGGGACCCGCGTCGAGTGGTCCAAGGGGTGGGCCTATACGGACGCTGCTGCCTGGGACGACGAGCAGGTGCTGGGGACGACGGTTCCCGGATCGTTCGGTGAGGCGGTGTGGGGACAGGCGGCCGGGGTGCTGGACCGGCTCGATCCGCACGGCGTGTTCAGCAACGCCTTCCTGGACCGCCTGTTCCGTTAGGGCCCTTCTGATGGATCTCCGTGGGAGAAGGAGCGGCGTTCGGTGCGTGCGCTCGGCGTGCGGTGTGGAGGGTCATGTGGCGGAGCCACCTGGCCCTTCGCGCCGTGCGGCGAGGGGGCGTGCCGGGCGTCGCGACGCCGCGGAGATCCATCAGAAGGGCCCTAAGGCGTCAAGTGGGCCTGGACCGTGGGGGCGTAGCGGTTCACCACGTCCTCCACCGCCGTCGCCCTCAGGTCGGTGGCGCGGGCGATGCCGTACATCACGCCGAGGCCCAGCAGGGTGCCCACGGCCAGTTCGGCGCGCAGCCCGGCGTCGGGGCCCGGCAGGCGCTCCGCGAGGCGTTCGACCACCTGGGTGCGGAAGTTGACGCGCAGGATGTCGCCGTGTTCGCCCTGGACCGGGGCGAAGGCGATCCGCAGCAATGGGTCGGCACCGCGTTCGATCTGGCCCGTGAGGACGTGGCGGACCATGTGGCGGCCCAGTTCGTCCAGCGGTGCGTCGAGCAGGGCGGCCGCGTCGGACTCGAAGGACATGACACGGGCGAGCAGCGCGTCCTTGTTGCCGAAGTACTTCACGATCAACGGCGGGCTGACTCCGGCGCGTTCGGCGACCGCCTTGAGGGTGATGTCGGCGTGCGGGGTGCGGGCCAGGAGGTAGCGGGCGGCCCGCAGGATGGCGGCCTTGGTCGACTCGGCGTCCCGGCGGGTGGGCGTGGCGGTGGGGGGCGTGGTGCTCACGGCACTCATGTTCCCTCCATCGCCTCGTCCCGCGCTCCCCGGGTGCTGCCCTTGGCCCGGCGGGACTTCTCGGGCGCCGAGTCGCCGGGGATGGTCAGGGCCGCCGCGCAGGCCGCGAGAGCGACCGTACCCGCCATGGCGAAGGCCAGCAGGTAGCCGTGCAGGGTGGGCACCGCGATGCCGCCGAGCGGGCTGGCGTGGTGGACGAGTACCGCCGCGACCGCCGCGCTGGAGACTGCCTGGCCGATGGTGCGCATCAGGACGTTGACGCCGTTGGCGGAGGCCGTCTGCTCGGCGGGGACGGCCCGCAGGATCAGGGTGGGCAGGGCCGAGTAGGCGAGGGTGGTGCCGGTGGCCACCACGGTGGCGCCCAGGATGATCATCCACAGGTCCCGGCTGTCCGCGATGCGTACCGCGTAGCCGCACGCGATGACGGCTGCGCCGAGGGCGAGGGTGATGCGGGGACCGCGGGACGCGGAGATGCGGGCCGAGACGGGCGAGAACAGCAGCATGGTGACACCGCCGGGCAGCAGGCACAGGCCGGTGGCCACGATCGACAGGCCGAGTCCGTACCCGGTCTCCTTCGGGGCCTGCACCAGCTGGGCCGTCACCAGGGAGTTGGCGTAGAAGGCGAAGCCGGTGAGCAGGGCGGCCACATGTGAAAGGCCCACCCGTGGCCGGGTGACGAGCCGCAGGTCGACCAGCGGCTGGGCGGTGCGCAGTTGGTGCCACCACCACAAGGCGAGGACCGCGACCGAGGTGACGAACAGCGCCAGGACCCGGGGACTGGCCCAGCCCCACTGTCCGCCCTGGGAGACTCCGAGGAGCAGGCTGATCAGTCCCACTGCCAGTCCCAGGGCCCCTGACACGTCGAAGCGGCCGGGCTGCCGCACGGGCGACTCACGGACCGCCCACGACACGGCAGCGACGCCCAGCGCGCCGAGGGCGCTGGTCAGCCAGAACATGGTGTGCCAGTCGGCGTACTGGACGACCATCGCGGCCAGCGGCAGCCCCAGGGCGGCGCCGATACCGACCGTGGAGCTCATCATCGCGACCGCCGAACCCCGGCGCTCGGGCGGCAGTTCGTCGCGCAGGATACTGATCGACAACGGCACCACGGAGGCGGCGGCACCCTGAAGGGCCCGGGCCGCGATGAGCACCGTGATGTCGGACGAGAGGGCGCACATCACCGAGCCGACCGTCATGAGGGCGAGGGCTCCGGTCAGAACCCGGCGCTTGCCGTACATGTCGCCGGCCCTGCCGAGCACCGGGGTGAGGACGGCTCCGGCCAGCAAGGTCGCCGTGACCATCCAGGACACGGCGCCCGCCGAGGAGTGCGTCAGCCGGGGCAGGTCCGGAAGCAGCGGGACGACCACGGTCTGCATGACGGCCATGAGGACGCCGCACATCGCCAGGACCGGCACGGTGAGCCGGGTCCGCAGGCTCGCTCCGCGCGGCGGGGATATGGGGCCCTGCTGGTCCATCGACGCTCCGGAAATCGTGGGTGAATGGCAATTCACTCTATCGGTGAATCGCCATTCACCCAATACCGTTTCCGAATGGCGGGACGGCGGACTGCGGCCGACCGCGGCCGACTGCTGCGGACTACTTGCGGGCGTCCGAAGCGCGGCCGTCCGAGGCCCGGGCGGACAGCTCCCGCGCATGCATGGTCCGCGCGACCTTCGGGCCGAGCCAGCGCTTGAACCTGCGCAGCGCCTCCAGCTGCCCGGCGGCCTTGTCGATCCGGTAGTACAGCTGTGGCGGGACATAGGGCAGCAGCGGTGAGTGCCGCTGCCCGAGCAGCGCGAACATCTGCTCCGGCGGGAGGTCGATGTAGCGCGTCAGATTCTCGTACCACTGGGCGCTGTAGCGGGCCGCGCTCTGGATGGAGAGCAGTTCCGACCTGCGCTGCCGCTCGTAGCGGGCGAGCGCCTGCGGCAGCGACGTGTGCTCGCGCAGGGCGTCGGCCAGGGCGATGGCGTCCTCCAGGGCGAGGGTGGTGCCGGCACCGATGGAGTAGTGGGTGGTGTGGGCCGCGTCGCCGAGGAGGACGACGTTGTCGCGCTGCCAGGTGCGGTTGGTCAGGGTGCGGAAGCTGAGCCATTGGGCGCTGCCCGAGCCGGTGGAGCGGCCGATCAGCGGGTGGCCGTCGAGGATGTCGGCGAACAGCTTCTCCAGCAGGGCCATCCCCTCGGCTTCGTCGGCCCGGTCCAGGCCGAGGCCGCTCCAGGTCTCCGGTGCGCATTCGACGACGCAGGTGCTGCGTTCGGGGCTGAAGGCGTAGCCGTAGCACCAGATCCAGCCGTGGTCGGTCTCGGCGAAGGCGAAGGTGAAGGAGTCGAAGACCTTGCTGGTGCCGAGCCAGATGTAGTGGTTGCGGCCCACTTTGGTCTCGGCGCCGAAGTGGTCGGCGTGCCGGGTGCGCAGGGCGCTGTGCACTCCGTCGCCGGCCACGACGAGGTCGGCCTCGGGGAGGTCGTCGCCGCTGATCTCGTGCTCGAACTCCAGCCGTACGCCCAGGGAGCGGGCCCGCGCGGCGAGGATCTCCAGCAGACGGTGCCGGCCGATGCCGAAGCCCTCGTCGCTGGGGCGCCGGGTGACCAGGTCCCGTACCCGGGCTTCGCCCTCGTTCCAGGTGACCGAGGCCTCCTCGACGGCGCGGGCCGACTCGGGGTCGTGTTCGTGGAGCTTGTCGAGCAGTCCGCGCCAGTAGGTGACGCCCCAGCCGTAGGTCGAACCCTCCGGGTCGCGCTCGTGGACAGTGATGTCGTGGGACGGGTCCTGCCGTTTCAGCAGGATCGAGAGATACAGGCCGGCGGGCCCGCCGCCGACGCAGGCGACCTTCACGCGCACCCCTAGGAATTACTCAGAGCGGTCAATTGGCAGCGCAGAGTAGCAGCCCGGGAGGGTGGGGCCCGCGCATCGGATCGCGTCACTTCCTGCGGGTGAGGTGGGCCACTGCCTGCACGTTCACTCGCGAAGGATCACCGGATCCGTGGTCGCCGCGAGAAGTAATTCCTCCGTCCGGGGACGGCATAGCCCTCTCTGCCGCAAGATGGCCTTCATCCAATCCCGTACGACATGTAGTCACTTGTCCGGATGAGAGCCAACCGGTCGGGGATGATTTCTCCCGCTCTCGCCGGTGCCGATAGGCGTGCGGAGTCGTCAACTCAGGAGACTCACCGCACGCCGCCACTCACCCGCCGCACCTCGGGTGTCCGCCGAGGTCTACCGGGCTGGTGCCACCACGGACACTCCGTGTCGGTCAACGGCGTGGAACTGCATCTCCAGGGCGCCCCACTGCCCGCCAACCGACCGTCCCGTACGCCCTTTTGGAGTCCGGTCGGTGGACACCTCGGTCGTGATGGCCCCGCGGACCTGCCGGCCCACACCCGTCACCGCGCCTTCGACACCGACCGAAGATCTCCTTTCGGCGGTTTGCCCCTCAGGTCGTGCGGTACCCGCGTCCGACACACCGAGAGCACGAAGGAGGGATTCATCCATGTCGCAGGTCGAGGAATCCATCGAGGTCGGCGTGCCGGTGCACACCGCCTACAACCAGTGGACGCAGTTCGAGACGTTCCCGGAGTTCATGAGCGGGGTGGAGCGCATCGAGCAGCGCAGCGACACACTCACGCACTGGGTGACCAACGTCAACGGAGTCCACAGGGAGTTCGACGCGGAGATCACCGAGCAGATCCCCGACGAGCGGGTCGCGTGGACCACGATCGCCGGCGAGGCTCAGCAGGCCGGTGCGGTCACCTTCCACCGGCTCGACGAGGACCACACCAAGGTGATGCTGCAGTTGGACTTCCACCCGGACAGCCTCACCGAGAAGGTCGGCGACAAGCTCGGGTTCGTGAAGCGGCAGACCAAGGGCGACCTGGAGCGCTTCAAGACGTTCATCGAGGAGCGCGGCCGGGAGACCGGCCAGTGGCGCGGGGCGGTCATCTGACCTGCACGGCCGCCGGACCGCTTCCGCAGCGGACTAACCGGCCTCTTCCGTACGGCACTCCGGGTGCCCCCAGCCCTGGGCGTTCTTGGCGATGGGCTCGCCCGCCGCGTAGGAGCGTCCGCACAGGCACCGGCCGGGGAACTTGGCCTTGATCGTACGGGAGGCGGAACCACCGCTCCGCTTGGGCGACTTGGCCCGGGCGGGGCGGTCGCTTTTGGGGGTGTCCGGTGACGGCGGCGGCAAGGGGGAGCCGAGGGCGCTGCTCGCGGGTTCCTGGACGATTGCCGCCTGACTGGCCGCGCGGTCGGCGAAGTCGTTGAGCCTGTCGCCGTCGACCTGGTGGGCGGGGACGTAACGGAACTCGACGGAGCGCCCGTCGAGCAGTTCGTCGATCCGGACCACGAGGTCCTGGTTGGCGACCGGCTTGCCCGCGGAGGTCTTCCAGCCGTTGCGCTTCCAGCCGGGCAGCCAGGTGGTGACGGCCTTCATCGCGTACTGCGAGTCCATCCGGATCTCCAGCGGCACATCCGGCTCGACGGCGCTCAACAGCCGCTCCAGCGCGGTGAGTTCGGCGACGTTGTTGGTGGCCTTGCCGAGCGGCCCCGCCTCCCAGCGGTCCGGCGTCTCCGTCTCGTCGGCGACGACCCAGGCCCAGGCCGCGGGTCCGGGATTTCCCTTCGAAGCCCCGTCGCACGCGGCCACCAATCGTTCACGCATGCGCCCGATCATGCCATGCGCGGACGGGCGCCCCGACCCGAACCGGGTTCACTCCGACGCGGTGACCGTGGCCGACCGTGGACGCGGCTCTGCGCCTCGTCCGGCCCGGAGGTCGGCCTTCCGCGTCGGCGAACGGCGGATGCGCGGCGCCGACGATCCCCGCGGTTCGCGTCCCGCGACGAGCGGCTGGATCAGGTGCCACCGTCGGCGGCCACGGGCAGTGGCCCTCCATCGGTCGACCACGAAGGCCGCCGGGGCGTGCCGGGCCGGCAGCGGATGCGAGTCGTCAGCGACATCCTGCTGGGCCGGACGACCGTCGAGGGGCGCCTCTTCCAGGTCCGCAGGGGCTCGACGCCCCGCTATCCGGGCGCGAAGCTTCCCGGCGCACGGCACGGCCGGGGACCCACGGCGCTGCGGACGGCTCAGGGCACGTCGGTGACCTCGGGCAGTTCGCCCTGGGTCGTGGTCACGTCGATCACCGAGAAGCTCGCGCCCTGCGGGTCGCTCAGGGCGGCGAACCGGCCGAACGGGGAGTCCATGGGCCCGAAGCGCAGGACGCCGCCGAGCTTGGTGGCGCGGGCGACGGCGTCGTCGCAGTTGTCGACGGTGAAGTAGACGTTGATGTACGCCGGTACCTCGGGCGGGAAGTCGTCCGTCATCCGCATCCGGCCGAGGACGGTGTTGTCACCGAGGTTGAACATCCGGAAGTCCATGGCGTCGTCCTGCATCTGCCGGCTGCTGTAGCCGAAGACGGCGGGGAAGAACGTGTCGGACTTCTCCGGCTCGCGGGTGTAGATCTCGGCCCAGCAGAACGCCCCGGGCCGCTCGGGCGGCGCCTCGAAGCCCTCGTGGGTGCCCCCCTGCCAGACGCCGAAGACGACGCCGCTCGGGTCGCGGCCCAGGCACATCGTGCCGAAGTCGCCGACCTGCATGGGTTCCATGAGCACTTCGCCGCCGTGTTCCCGGATCTTGCCGGCGGTGGCGGCGGCATCAGGCGACGCGAGGTACAGGCACCACTGCGAATGGCCCTCCTGGCCGGGCATCGGCGGTACGACGGCGGCGACGGCCTTGCCGTCCGCGTAGGCCTGCGTGTAGTTGCCGTACTCCGACGACGACTCGCCGAAGGTCCAGCCCAGGACGTCGCCGTAGAAGCTCTTGGCTCCCTCGACGTCGCTGAACATCGCGTCGGCCCAACAGGGGGTTCCCTCAGGTTGTACGGCCATGATCGTGGCCCTTCCCGAATCGGTGGTCGGTCCGCTCCTCACGCTAACCACGGGTGCGCCCTCCCGCGCGTCGAACCGACCGCTCCGCGACGACCGCTCCGCGACAAGCGGTCTCAGCGCACGGGCGGTCCGACCGTGGTTCCGTCCTGCGGAAACGTCGCGTTGAGCACGTCCAGCGTGCCGTGCGCCCGCAGCAGCCGCCGGGTGTCCGCGGTGCACACCACGGAGAACGTTCCCCCGCCCTCCAGCACCCGACGGCGCAGGCGCAGCAGCAGGTTCAGGCCGGCGGAGTCCACGAAGGACACCGGACGGAGGTCGACGACGTACGCCGGGGCAGCCAGGGCGGCGAGGGAGTCGAACCAGCAGCGCAGGTCATTGGTGGTCGCGAGGTCTATGTCGCCGTGCAGCTCGGCGCGTACCAGTGCGTCGGTGCCGCGCGGGATGCGACAGCCGCCGGGTGGCGGTGGCCAGGACGCGGTGAGGACTGGTTCCGGGTTGTCGTCGTGCACGCTGTGCCGTCCCCGCTGTCGTACCGGACGTCCGCGCCGGGCTCCCGCTCCGGCGCGGACGCGTACGGCGGTCGCTTCTCCCCGCGCCGCACGCGTCCGGGCCGGAACTCCCCCGGGCGGCTCCCCCCTTGAACCGTGCCGCCTACTGTTCTACCTTCGCCAGATGGTCTGGGCATCAACGCCCGCTCATCAGCGACACAACGAGCGGGTACCGGGCGGGCCAGGTGATGCGGAATGCGTCCGCACCTTGCCCTGATCGAGGACGAGCCCGACTTCGCACTGATGTGCCGTTCCTATCTGGAGCGGGCCGGTTTCACCGTCACCTGGGCCGTGGACGCCCGCGCCGGGAAGTCCGTGCTGTACGAGAGCAGCGTGGACCTGGCGGTCCTGGACCTGGGGCTGCCCGACGGCAGCGGGCTCGAACTGTTGCGGGCGCTCAGGTCCACCAGCCGGCTTCCGGTCATCGTGGTCACGGGGCGCGGCGCGGAGGCGGACCGCGTGGCAGGGCTGGAGATCGGCGCGGACGACTATCTGGTCAAGCCGTTCTCGCAGCGCGAGTTGGTGGCCCGTATCCACGCCGTGCTGCGCCGCTCGCAGCCTCCGGACCTGCCGATGGTGATCCGGGCCGGTTCCCTGCTCGTCGACACCGCGGCCCGGCAGGCCTCCGTCGACGGCGTCCCGCTGGCCTTGCGGCCCAAGGAGTTCGCCCTCATGGAGATGCTGGCCGCCGCGCCCGGCCGGGTGTTCTCCACGGAGCAGCTCCTGGAGCGGATCTGGGGGGCGTCCTGGCAGCAGCAGGCGACCGTGGTCGAGCATGTGTACCGGCTGCGCGGCAAGCTCGCCGCACTGCCCGCCCCCGCACCCCGCATCACGACCGTCCGCGGCTACGGCTACCGCCTCGATCCCTGACACCCCCCGCCCGGCCAGGAGGGCCGCCCATGCCCGACGCCCCGGACTTCCGGCACCTGTTCGAATCGAACCTGTCCCCGCTGCTCGTTCTCACCCCCGACTTCGTCATCGTCGAGGTCAACCGCGCCTACCGGACGGCCACCCGCACCGGGCCCGACATCGTCGGGCGGCTGATCTTCGACGTGTTCCCCGACAACCCCGAGGACCCGTCCGCCGACGGCGTGACCAATCTGCGCCGCTCGCTGGAGACGGTCGTGTCGAGCGGCCGTACGGACACGATGGCGCTGCAGCGGTACGACATCCCGGCGGGCGAGGAGGGTGGGTTCGCCGAGCGGTACTGGAGTCCGGTGAACGCGCCGGTCCTGGACGCCGAGGGGCGGGTGACGCACATCATCCACCGGGTCGAGGACGTCACGGAGTTCGTGCATCTGCGGCGGGTGGGCCGGGAGCAGCAGCGGGCCGTGGCCGACGCGCAGATGCGCGCCGAGGGCATGGAGATCGACCTGTTCGTGCGGGCGCGGGAGATCCGCGAGGTGAACGAGCAGCTGAGCCGGGCCAACGCCGAGCTGGACGCGGCCGGGCGCCGGCTCCGGGAGGAGCAGCGGGCCAAGGACCGGTTCATCGCCACGCTCTCGCACGAGCTGCGCAACCCCCTCGCGGCCGCGACCGCGGCCACCGAACTGCTCGCCCTCGACATGCCGGAGGGCCACCCGGCACTGGGCGTGCTGGAGCGGCAGTTGGGCACGCTGGCCCGGATGAGCAACGACCTCCTGGACGGCACGCGGGCGGTGACCGGGCGCCTGGAGCTGGTGCGGGAACCGGTCGACGTGCGCTCGGTCGTGGAGGGGGCCTGCGCGGACATCCGCGGCCAGTTCGCGCACGAAGGCCGCACGCTCGACGTACGGCTGCCGCAAGCGCCCCTCGTCGTGGACGGCGACCGGTTGCGGCTCGCGCAGGTACTGACGAACCTGCTGTCGAACGCGCTCAAGTACACCCGGCCCGGTGGACACACCGAGGTGATGCTGTCTGTCGGGGACGAGGAGGCGCGGCTGACCGTGCGGGACGACGGCATCGGCTTCGCACCCGAGCAGGCCGAGGAACTGTTCGGTGTGTTCATGCGGGCGGTGCCGGCAGGTCCCGACACCCCGGAGGGCCTGGGGCTGGGGCTCGCCGTCGCACGGACGATCGCGGAACTGCACCAGGGTCGGATCGACGCGCACAGCGACGGACCCGGCGCGGGATCGACGTTCACCATGGTGCTGCCGGCCATCGACCCGGCCGCCTCACCGCGGCCCCGGGCCCCGGCCGTCCGGTCGACGCCGGCACGGCTGTCCATCCTGATCGTGGAGGACAACGAGGACCTGGCCGCGACCTGTCACACCCTGCTGGAGCGGCAGGGCCATCGTGTGACGACCGTGCACTCCGGGACGGCCGCCCTGGCCGCGACCCTGGCCGAGCCGTTCGACGTCGTGCTGTGCGACCTGGGTCTGCCGGACATCGACGGCTGCACGGTCGCCCGGCAGGTGCGTGCCCGGCCGGACGGCGGGCGGCCCCGTCTGATCGCGGTCTCCGGCTTCAGCCAGGGCACCGACCGCGCGCTGTCCCGGGCAGCCGGCTTCGACGCCCATCTGACCAAGCCGCTGCCGCTGACCGACCTGATGGAGTTCCTGGAGGGTCCCGGCGGCGACTGAACCGGGTCACGCGTCTTCCCCCCGGTGCCGGGTTGTGCTTGCCTGGGGAACCGTTTTTCGGCGACCGGGGCGGGAGTCACGCATGCGGAGGGCGTGGATCGTGGGGGTGCTGACCGGAGTTCTGCTGCTCGGGGCCTGCTCGGACCCGTCGGACGGGCCCGAGGTGCCACCGCCCACTCCGGACGTCTCCCGGGCGGCCACGACGCATCAGCGGGCCCAGGTCTCCCCGAGGGTTTCTTCCGCGGTCGTCGCCCCGCGCGTGCTGTATCTCGGCGACTCGCTCGCCATGGAGGCGCAACAGGTCCTCGGGCAGGAACTGCGCCGGACCCTGCGGGCGACGTACACGGCCGCGCCCTACTCGGGCACCACCCTGTGCGACTACCTGGAGGGCACCGGGAAGAAGTCGCTGGTGCCGGACCGGGACAAGGCCGCCGCGCTGGTCAGGGCGCTGCACCCGGACTTCGTGGTGCTGCAGTTCTGGGGCAACGCGTGGGGATACACCTGGTGCATGGACGGGATCAGCCATGCCGCCGCGCCGCAGAAGTACTTCAGCAGGTACCGGGCGGACCTGAGAAGGCTGACCGAGCAGATCGCGGCGGCGGGCGGCCAACGGCGCCCACGGATCGTGTGGGTGGCGCAGGGCCCGGACCCGATGACCCCCGACCGGGTCCGGCGCGTGAACGAGCTGTACCAGGCGCAGGCGGCCGCCTCGGGCGACGTCGTCGCCGACGCCGGGGCCACGGTGGCACCGGCCGGCTCCCGCTACACCTGGGCGCAGTACCTGCCGTGCACCGCCTACGAGCACGAGCACCCGGACTACTGCACCCAGCCGGACCACGACCGCACGGCCCTGCACATCGACACGGACTACCTGCACTTCTGTCTGGCGGCCACGACGCCCACACCGAAGCCCTGTCCGGTCCGCTCCCCCGGCATCCTGCGGATGGCCCGGGAGATCACACGGGTGATCGGGGCATCCTGAGCCGCCCCCAGAAGTGTTCAGGCGTGCTCACTCGCCCGCGTAGGCCTTGTCCAGTGCGGCGATGTCGAACTTGTGCATCGCCATGAACGCCTCGGTCACGCGGGCCGCCTTCGCCGGGTCCGGGTCGGTGACCATGGCCTGCAGCCGGTCCGGCACGACCTGCCAGGACACTCCGAACCTGTCCTTCAGCCAGCCGCAGGGGCCGGGCTCGCCGCCCTCGGTGAGCTTGGCCCAGTAGTAGTCGATCTCCTCCTGGTTCTCGCAGAACACCATGAAGGACACCGCCTCGGTGAACTTGAACTGCGGGCCGCCGTTCAGTGCGAGGAACCTGTGGCCGTTGGCCGTGAACTCGACGGTCATCACCGAACCGGCGGGCTGGAACGCGCCCTCCGGGTACCGGGCGACCGCCCCGGTGCTGGAGTTCTTGAAGATGGACACGTAGTGGTGGGCGGCCTCCTCGGCCTGGCCGTCGAACCAGAGACAAGTCGTGAAACCTTCGGTGGCCATGCGTACCTCCCGGGTCGTGGGAACGCCCCTCGTGGGAACGTCCGTCCTCCATGTCGACCGATCCTCGCCGCGAAACTCATCGGTCGGACGAGGAAGTAATCCAGGTGGCCGATACAGCCGTCCGAACTAGCATCCCGGCATGACGTCACCGCGCCCCGACCTCGTCCGGCCCTTCCGCCTCGACATCGCGCAGAGCGACCTGGACGACCTCCACGACCGGCTCGACCGCACCCGTTGGCCCGACGACCTCTCGGCCACCGGCTGGGCGTACGGCGTGCCGGCCGGCTACCTGCGCGAACTCGCCCACCACTGGCGGCACTCCTACGACTGGCGCGCGGCCGAGGCCCGGCTCAACGAGTGGCCGCAGTTCACGACCGTCATCGACGGGACGACCGTCCACTTCGCCCACGTCCGCTCCCCCGAGCCGGACGCCACTCCGCTGGTCATCACGCACGGCTGGCCGGGCTCGATCGTCGAGTTCCTTGATGTGGTGGGCCCGCTGACCGATCCGGTGGCCCACGGCGGCGACCGGGCCGACGCCTTCCATGTCGTCGTACCGAGCATTCCCGGCTTCGGGCTGTCCGGTCCGCCCGCGGACACCGGCTGGGAGGCGGGCCGGATCGCCGACGCGTGGGCCGAGCTGATGACGCGGCTCGGCTACGAGAGGTTCGGCGCGCAGGGCGGGGACTGGGGCTCGGCGATCTCCCGCGAGCTGGGCCGCGCCCACCCCGAGCGGATCATCGGCGTCCACCTCAATCTGCTGCCGGGTGCGCAGGCGACCCATGAACCGACCGAGGAGGAACTCGCCGCGCTCGGCCCGAAGGAACGCGAGTGCGCCCTCGAATCGTGGCGCCGGTGGAGCGACTGGTCGCGTGAGGGCACCGGGTACGCCGTCCTGCACTCCACCCGCCCGCAGACCCTCGCCTACGCGCTCACCGACTCGCCGGTCGGCCAACTCGCCTGGATCGTCGAGAAGTTCCAGGCGTGGACGGACTCCGCGGAGCTGCCCGAGGAGGCCGTGGACCGGGACCGGATGCTGACCAACGTGATGCTGTACTGGCTGACCGGGACCGCCGGTTCGGCCGCACGGATCTACTACGAGCGGGCCCACGCCAGGAGCGAGCGGGCGGCCCGGCCCACCGAACCCTCGACCGCGCCGACCGCCCTCGCCGTGTTCCCCGCGGAGATCCAGATCCCGCTCCGCCACAAGGCGGAGCGCACCGAGAACCTTGTGCGCTGGACCGAGCTCGGCCGGGGCGGCCACTTCGCGGCGATGGAGGAGCCGGACCTGCTGGTGGACGACGTGCGGGCGTTCTTCCGGCAGCTGCGCGACAAGGGCTGAGCGCACCGGTCGTCCCGCGCTCTGCCGGTGGCGAATCTGCCACCGGCAGAGAAACCGCGTCAGGGCATCGTCCGAGGTCAAGAGTGGAGTCGACAGCACCCCTACGACCACGAGGACCGCCCATGACTTCCATCAGGGCCGAGGAGGGCGACACCCCTCCCTCCCGCTTCGACGACCATCTCGCCGCCCAGCTCCTCACCCAGCGCATCGTGCTCCTGGGCACCCAGGTCGACGAGGTCTCCGCCAACCGGGTCTGCTCCCAGCTGCTGATCCTGTCGGCGGAGGACCCGCGCACCGACATCAGCCTCTACGTCAACAGCCCGGGCGGCTCGGTGCACGCGGGTCTGGCGATCTACGACACCATGCAGCTCATCCCCAACGACGTGTCGACGCTCGCCATGGGCTTCGCCGCGAGCATGGGGCAGTTCCTGCTCAGCGTGGGCACGCCAGGCAAACGCTTTTCGCTGCCCCACGCGCGGATCATGATGCACCAGCCGTCGGCGGGCATCGGCGGCACCACCGCGGACATCGAGATCCAGGCACAGAACCTGGAACACACCAAGCGGACCATCGAGCGGCTCACCGCGGAGCACACCGGCCAGAGCCCGGAGACCATCTCCCGGGACGGCGACCGCGACCGCTGGTTCACGGCCGAGGAGGCC
This sequence comes from Streptomyces sp. NPDC031225, assembly GCF_055570355.1. Classification (NCBI taxonomy): domain Bacteria; kingdom Bacillati; phylum Actinomycetota; class Actinomycetes; order Kitasatosporales; family Streptomycetaceae; genus Streptomyces; species Streptomyces sp. NPDC031225. Next base: position 234,483 of record NZ_JBVIHJ010000008.1, read on the forward strand.
AGGGAGTACGGCATGGTGGACCGGGTCGTGGAGTCCCTCGCGGATGTCCGCCCGGCCGCCTCGAAGCGACGGATGGGACTCTGACATGGGGACGTACACGATTCCGAACGTCGTCGAGCGGACCCCGCAGGGCGAGCGGTCGTACGACGTGTTCAGCCGGCTGCTGTCGGAGCGGATCATCTTCCTCGGCACCGAGATCGACGACGGCGTCGCCAACGTCGTCATCGCACAGCTCCTGCATCTGGAGTCGTCGGCCCCGGAGAACGAGATCGCCGTCTACATCAACTCTCCCGGCGGCTCGTTCACCTCGCTGATGGCGATCTACGACACGATGAGCTACGTCCAGTCGCCGATCTCGACGTTCTGCGTCGGGCAGGCGGCCTCCACGGCCGCCGTGCTGCTGGCGGGAGGCGATCCCGGGCGCCGGTTCGTCCTTGAGCACGCGCGCGTGCTGCTCGGGCAGCCGGCCAGCGGGGGCAGCCGGGGCGTGGTCTCGGACCTCGCGCTCCAGGCCAAGGAGATGGTCCGGATCCGCTCCCAGGTGGAGGAGGTGCTGGCCCGGCACACCCACCAGGACATCGGGACCCTGCGCGCCGACATGGACCGCGACAAGGTGTTCACCGCCGAGGACGCGGTGGCGTACGGGCTGGCCGACGAGGTGGTGAGCCGGCGCCTCGTGCGGGTCTGAGGCGCCGGTCCCCGCGTCAGGCGGCCAGGCACATCCCGTCGTACGACGATCCCGGCACCGCGCGGCGGCTGCGGGCGGAGTGCCGGGTGAGCTCGCTCTGAGCGAGGGAGAGCAGATCGCCGAGGCCGAGCCCCAGGGCGTGGGCGGCGGCCGCGAGGACCTCCGAGGAGGCCTCCTTGCGGCCGCGCTCCACCTCGGAGAGGTAGGGCATCGAGATCCTGGCCGCGTCGGACACGTCCTTGAGCGTGCGCTCCTGGGCGAGGCGCTCACGGCGCAGGACGTCTCCGACGAGGTCACGCCACAGGGGCTCCCTCGTTTCTCCCGCGGCGGGATGCTGCGGTGCGATCGGACGGGGCGGTGTCGTGGCGGGGCGTTCGGACACCGGGCGGGCGGTCCCATGGCGCGCGGACTGCGGGCGCAGGGGGATCACGCGGGCTTGGTTCAACGCTTCGTTGCTCACCGTCCCAGCCTAGATTCCGTGACCGCGCTGGGAAGGGGTCGGCATTTCGCCCTGGGTGAATCGCCGCCGGGGCAGGTGCGGGATCCGGCCACTTCGCGAGGGCTGATGCCGGCCGCGTCCGAGGTCCGTCAGGACACAGCGGCGTTCGGAAGCCGCCCGGGACCTCGACATACTGCTCACCTGTTCGAGTCAGCGGAGGCCCGCCGCGAGGGCCTTCCGCGCTGTTCGGAGATCTGACCGGGGCCCGCCACGACGGTCGCATCACCAGGTGCCACCTCCACGAACTCGCCGTCGCGGGGACCAGCGATTTTGCGCCGTAGGCGAACCTCACGGACATGCGACGTCACACCCCGGGTACGCGCAGGGTGAGGGAGCTGCGGGCAGATTGGTCTGCCGGTGGCCGGGGACGCATATGTCGGCGCGTTCCGGGTACCCGGGAGACCTCACACTATTTGCAGGACCCGAGACAACCCAGGCCGAAGAGGCAGACGTCGAGCCGTGACTTTCGTGGGAGAGGCAATGCATACCGCCGTCACCGCCGTGAACCGTTCGGGGGCAGCAGCCACCGAGCTCGCAAGCGGAACCAGGACCGGTGGGACACCGCTGCCGGGAGTCGAAGAACCGCGGTCCGTCGCACCTCGGGACGCGAGGGAGCTGTCTCGCCAGTTCTTCCGCCGCCTGACGGAGCTCGAGGAGGGCACGCACGAGTACCAGTACGCGCGCAACACCCTCATCGAGATGAACATGTCGCTCGTGCGGTTCGCGGCCGGAAGGTTCAGGGGCCGCGGCGACGACATGGAGGACATCGTCCAGACCGGCATGATCGGCCTGATCAAGGCGATCGACCGGTTCGAGGTGTCGCGCGAGGTCGAGTTCACGTCCTTCGCCCTTCCTTACATCGTCGGCGAGATCAAGCGGTTCTTCCGCGACACCACCTGGGCGGTACACGTCCCCCGCCGCCTCCAGGAGCTGCGCGTCGAGCTGGCCAAGGCGCGTGAGGAACTCGCCAGCCGCCTGGACCGCGACCCGTCGGTGGCCGAACTCGCCACCCTGATGAACATCACCGAGAAAGAGGTCGTCGAGGGGCAGATCGCCTCCAACGGCTACAACTCCTCGTCCCTGGACGCCGCCCTGACCGGCGACGGCCCCGAGGGCGGCGAATCGGTGCTCGCCGACTTCATCGGCGTCGAGGAAGAGGGACTGCGGCTCGTCGAGGACTTCCAGTCGCTCGCTCCGCTGATGGCCGAGCTCAGCGACCGCGACCGCGAGATCATCCACATGCGGTTCGTGGAGGAGGCCACCCAGTCGGAGATCGGTGAGCGTCTCGGCTGCTCGCAGATGCATGTGTCCCGGCTGATCAAGCGCATCATCACGCGGTTGCGCGAGGGCATGCTGGGCGAGCTGGGCTGCGCCTGACCCGAACGCGACACAGAAGCGCCCCAGCGCACACACCGAAAGGCGGGTGCCGTCCCAGGACGGCACCCGCTGTGCGAGCGTTCGGGCTCATTCCTTGGCGCCGAACCCCACCACGGCACGTACCCGCTTGCCCACCGGCACGCGTTCCGCCGCCACCTCCTGTGCCAGGACGTGCACGATCTCCAGACCGTGCCGGCCGATGCGTTCGGGATCCCGCGGAAACCTGCGGGGCAGGGCGGCGCTGCTGTCGTAGACCGTGACGGACACTGCGACGTCGGAACCCTCCAGCTCGAGGATGTACGGCCCGTTGCTGTGCCGGTCGGCGTTGGTGACGAGCTCACTCACGACGAGGAGAACGGCGTGCTCGGAACGGTCACCGATCTCGGCACACCACTCGTTTCTGAGCCTGCCGACGAAATCCGCGGCGAACGACCGCGCCTCGGCGATACATCCCGGCTCGCCTGTGTAGTGCGCCGCCTGGCGTAGCGGTTCCACGGGCACGTCGAAACCAGTCGGTATCACTGCCCCGTCCAGGTGATCGATCATGCGTTTCTCTCTCGGAAGCCGGACTGGCCGGACGCTGCTGCATCAGTGCTCGTACCCCGAGTCTCGCGTCGCAGTCCCGCGAAGGCGTCACACCCCTGACCGCGGGGATCCGCCGGAGAGCCCCTACGTCACCGGTTCGTTGTACAGGCTCGTCCCGGGCGTGGTGTCGGAGGCGAGCGGTGACTGTGGTCCCGAGGAGTCGGGTGGCGCGGGCTCGTCACCCGAGGATGAGCTGCCGGGCGGCGACGACGAGGGGGGCACGAGGCCCGGGGCGGGCGAGGACGGGGCGGACGAGGTCGGCGGACATGTGCTCGGGCTCGCCGATCCGGAGGGGGTCCCGGTCGGGGTTCCGGCCGACGTGGAGACGCAGGGCGACGGAGAGCTGGGGGAGGTCGGTGCGCTCGGCGTGGTCGGGGGTGTGGGAGTCGTCAAGGTCACCGACGGGGAGGGGCGGACCGGCGGGCGGGTCGTGTGGTCCTTGTGGCCGGTGTCGCCACGGTGCCGGGCGATCCAGTCGTGGCGGTCGGGGTCGTAGATCACGAAGATGTTGATGATCGTCGTGGAGGGCGCGACCACGACCACGTTCGAGGGGTGATACGACGACCAGGTGTCGCCGGCGCGCTTCGGTGCGGTCTGCTGGGCGACCGGCGGGGTGAGCGGGTTGCCGCAGGCGCAGCGCGTGCGGGGCACTCCGTGGTCGTCGACGAGAACGGCGGTGCCGGCCTGGAGAACGGCCTGGTAGCCGGTGGCGGCGCCGTCGCGGTAGCCGTGGTTGGTGACGCGGGTGTCCATGCGCAGCTGGACGGGGGTCAGCGAGCGCAGGTAGGCCGGGACTCCGGACGGCTGGACGCCGGCGACCGAGGCGAAGGCGCTGTTCTTCGCGGGGGCCGCCTGGAGGGCCTTGATCTGCTTCTCGACGTCGCAGCTGGAGACGTTGCGGGTGCCGCCGTAGAGGCCGGGAGCGGCACCGTCGACACCTCGTACGGCGTTCGCGGACTCGTCGGGGGCGGTCGGGGACGCGGCGACGGGTGGGGCCGAGCTGTCCTTCGCCGTCGACTCGGTGAAGGGGTCGGGGCCCGTCTTGGCGGCGGCCTGAAGGAAGACCTCGCCGTTGCCGCTCGCCGATTTCGACCCGCTGTCGGAGCGGGTGAAGACGACAGCGAGAACCACGGCGGCGACCACCGCGGCGGCGATCATCGCGACCCTGGGCGCCGATCTCCACCAGGGGCGACGGGGTTCGGGCGGGATCGCCCCGCCGCCGCTGCCCGGGGGCTGCGAGGGCGGGCCCGAGGGCGGCTGTGAAGGCCCGGACAGCGGGCCGGAGGGCGGTCCTGTGGGGCGTCCTGATGACGGTGGTTCGACGCTCACGAGCTCTTCCTCCCGGCGCGGGATTCCTGCCCCTGTGTTGCAGTTGCCCCGAACAGGCAGCATTTTTCCGCTCCACACCTATTGTCTGCTCCGGTCCGGTGCCGACCGCAAGCGGACGCGGACGGACCTCCCGGCAGGCGAGCCGCCCCAGGGCTGTCTAGCGTGGCAGGGTGAGTCCGCGACCCCCCTCCGACCAGGCAGTCATCGCTCGGCACGGCTGGATGCCGGCCGGGGCCACGGTCCTGGGCACCCTCCTGGCCATGGGGGTGGTCGCCGCCCTCGGACTGTGGGCGGCGGGCGCCTCCGACCTCCCGGACCACGCGTTCCCCCGGATCGTCGCGGCGACCGTCGTCACGGCCGTCGGCGGCACGATCAAGCTGTCGGGAAGCGCGGGAGGAATCGCCGACAGCAAGGCCGGTCTCACCGTGATCCCCCTCTCCGTCACCCTCACCGGTGCCCTGGTGCTCGGCGCGGGTTTCCTGCGGCCGCTGCGGCACCGGGCGGTCGCCGGGGGCCGGGAGCTCGCCGGCTGGGCGGCCAGGATCGCCGTCCTGTGGCTGCTCGCCCTCCTCGCACTGGCCTACGCGGCCCGCCAGACGTTCAAGGTCTCCCTGGGCGACGACACGCTGAGTGACCTGGGCGATCTCTTCGGCGCCTCCCCCGAGGTCGGCTTCACCACGGACGTGCCGCGGACCCTGCTGTTCGGCCTGCTGTGGGCGGCCGGTGTGCTGATCCTGGCCCTGGCGGTGTCGCGCCGGGCTCCGCTCCCCGGCCGGCTGCTCCCGTTCCAGGAGTCGGTGCGGCCGGCCGCGCACGCCATGGTCGTCCTGCTGCTCGGGTACGTCGTCCTCGGCGCCCTCGTCGCCCTCGTCGTCGCCGTGACGCGAGGGCACACCCCGCAGACGCTCGCGGTGATCCTGCTGGGCCTGCCGAACCTGGTCTGGCTCACCCTGACCCTGGGCCTCGGCGCCACCTGGAACGGCCGCGTCGAGGGACCCTTCGGACTGCCCATGCCGCACGTCCTGGACGAGGTGCTGCGCTCCAAGGACACCACCGCACTCAACCTGCACACACTCGCCGAACACGACGGCCGGGTCTGGTGGCTCGTTGTCGTCGACGCGGTCCTGCTGCTGTCCGTGGCGTTCCTGATGGCGGCCCGCTCCCCCGCCCGTGTCCGCGCCTGGCAGCACGCCCTCCATCTGGCCGTCGCCCTCGCCCTCACGGTGCTGATGATCTGCCTGGTCGGCCGGATCTCCGCCCACTTCGGCCTGTCGGTGCTCGGGATCGGCGACCTCGGCGGCGGCCTGGGCGGAAAGCTCTTCCTCCAGCCGGAACTGTGGACAGCCGTCGGACTCGGCGCGCTCTGGGGCCTGGTCACCGGCTTCCTGGGCGCGCTGCTGGCCCGGCCGATCCACCGCAAAGGAGAGATCAAACCGGCTGACGTGTGACGCGGGGCGTGGCAGGGTGCCCTGATCCGAGGAAGGGGCTCCCCATGGCGTTGGCTCTCGAAGACCGCCTGGCCGTCACCGAGTTGATCGCTCTGCACGGCCACCTCGTGGACGCCGGGGAACTGGACCGCACGCACGAGGTGTTCACCGCGGACGTCGTCCACGACCTGTCCGACTTCGGCCGGGGCGAGGTCGTCGGGCTCGCCGCGCTGACCGAGGCGGCTCTCGCACTGGGCGCGGGCAACCCGGTCGCGCACCACGTCACGAACGTGGTGGTCGAGGAGGTGTCCGAGAGCCTGGTCCGGGCCCGGTCCAAGGGACTCGGCCTCATGGCGAACGGCTCGTGCGGCTCGGTCACCTACGAGGACACGGTGATCCGCGTCGGCGCGTCCGGCCGGCGCATCAGCCACGGCAGGGTACTGGCGCGCACAGTGCCCCTGAACGGCCTGGGCCAGGGCTGACTACCGCCCTCTGACGACCGGCTCGGCCCAACGGGGCGGGGGCCTCGGGCGGGTCTCCTCAGGTTCCACGGCTCTCAGGGCGACCTCCGTCGGCGCGTGACCGCCCGCCGCCGCCTTACGCAGGGCCGCGACGAAGGCGAGGCAGGAGTCGTGGCGGTCGTCGGGGCTCTTGGCCAGCGCCTTCGCGAACACGGGGTCGAGCCGCCGGCCGAACTCTGGCCGGGACTCGGAGAGCGGGGGCGGGGGGTCGTACTGGTGGGCCCAGAGCAGGGCCATGTCGTCGTCCCGCCGGAAGGGCGGGTGTCCCGTCAGGGACTCGTAGACCACGCAGGCGAAGCCGTAGACGTCGCAGCGGCCGTCGACCGGGCGGCCGGAGATCTGCTCGGGGGCCACGTAGTCGAGGGTGCCGACGAACTGGCCGACGGTCGTGAAGCCGGTGAGCGACAGGGACTTCTTCGTCAGGCCGAAGTCGGTGAGGTAGGTGTGCTCGGGGTGGTCGCTGTCGGTGCCGCGGGCGACCAGGATGTTGCCGGGCTTCACATCCCGGTGGACCAGTCCGTGCTCGTGCGCCGCGTCGAGCGCGGAGGCGATCTGGGCGGCGATCCGCAGGGCGGTCGGGAGCGCCAACGGCCCCTGCCGGTCCAGGAGATGGCGCAGATCGCTGCCCTCGACATACCGCATGGCGATGTACAGGACGCCGTCCGTCTCGCCCGCCTCGAAGACGGGGACGATGTGCGGATGGTCGATCGCGGCGGCCACCCGGGACTCGTGGCTGAAACGGTTGCGGAAGGTGTCGTTGCGGACGAGTTCGGGGGCCAGCAGCTTCAGGGCCACCGTGCGGTCCAGGCGCAGGTCCCTGGCGCGGTAGACGACGGCCATGCCGCCGCGGCCGATCTCGCGCTCGATGCGGTAGCTCGCGACCTGTCTGCCGACCAGTTCGGAGGGACGGCCCGAGAAGAGCCCTGTCTCATGTGCCATCCGGGGTCACCACCTGGGTGGGGGCGTGCCCGGGGCTGTCGGCGGCGGCGCGGGGCGCCTCGTCGGTGGCGTAGGTGTTCAGGCGGGTCCCGTCCGCGTACACCCAGCGGCCGTGCTGGGCGTCGTACAGCCACACGTGCTCCCCGTCGACGACCACCCCGATCCGCAGTCCCCGCGTGCGGCCGCGGAAGGCCTCTCCGTCGAGGCCGCCGCCGGCCAGTTCCTCGACGGCGGCCCGGTAGCGGGCGAGGGTCTCGTCGGCGCGGGCCAGCAGTGGCCGCGGGTCGGCGGTGCGGGTGAGCGGGCCTTCGGGGGCGGGCGGGTCCTGCGGGACGTCGACCAGGTGACGGCCGTCGACCCACGCCGACCAGCCGTTGGCGCACAGGACGTACGCCCAGTCGCCGCGCCGCTCCAAGAGCTGGACGGGCAGCAGCGGGTCGAGGGGGACGGTGGGCCGGGCGGGGTCCGGGGCCTCCCAGGCGGGCATGCCGTGCCCGGGTACGACATGGGTGGGCCGGAAGCCGGGGGTCGTCATCGGCGCCTACTTCCGCATGACCGCGGGTTCGTGGCGGCGCAGCAGCCGGGAGACGACGTATCCGAAGAGGACGGACAGGACGAGGAGCATGCCGATGTTCAGCAGCCAGACGCCCGTCGCGTGCTTGAACAGCGGGTCGCCGGTGAGGTCGCCGGGCACGAGCCGGGCGAGGCCGATGGTGCCGGCCATCGCGCCGAGCGCCCACCGGGAGGGCACCAGCCAGGACAGCTGCTCCAGGCCGGGCACGCCGTCGAGCTTCAGCAGGGCGCCGCAGAAGACGACCTGGACGATGGCGAGCAGCACGAGCAGCGGCATCGTCACCTCCTCCTTGCGCACCAGCGCGGAGACCAGCAGGCCGAGCATCATCGCCGTGAACGCCAGCAGGGCGACGGCGATCGTGATCTCGGCGAGGGGCGGCAGCAGCACGCCTTCGCCGCCGGGCGCGTCGAGGTCGACGCCGAGCAGGGCGACGAGGGTGAGCACCACCGCCTGCACGACGGTGATCGTGCCCAGGACGACGACCTTGGACATCAGGTAGGCCGATCTGGACAGGCCGACCGCTCGCTCCCGCTGGTAGATGACCCGTTCCTTCACGAGTTCGCGTACGGCGTTGGCCGCGCCGGTGAGGACGCCGCCGACGCACAGGATGAGCAGGGCGTTCATCGCGGTTTCCTGGGTGAGCCGGCTGCCCGCGAGGGCCCGGGCCATGGCGCCCATCACGAAGGGCAGGGCGATCATGATGGCGAGGAAGGTGCGGTCGGCGCCGAGGGCCGCGGTGTAGCGCCGGATCAGAGTGCCGAGCTGGGCGCCGCGGCTGCGGGGCCTGGGCGGAGGGGCGATGATGACCGGCTCGGAGCGAAGCATGCGGGGCTGTGCGGTGGCCTCGGCGACGTACTGGTGCTGGAAGGCCGAGAGGCGGAAGTCGCCGGCCCAGTCCCGGTCCTGGTCCCGTTCGAAGGCCTCGAAGGCCTCGGGCCACTGCTCGAAGCCGAAGTAGGCGAGGGCGTCCTCGGGCGGCCCGTAGTAGGCGATCCTGCCGCCGGGGGCGAGGACGAGGAGACGGTCGCAGACGTCGAGGCTCAGGACGCTGTGGGTGACGACGATGACCGTGCGGCCGTCGTCGGCGAGGCCGCGCAGCATGTGCATCACGGAGCGGTCCATGCCGGGGTCGAGGCCGGACGTCGGTTCGTCCAGGAAGAGCAGGGACGGCTTGGTCAGCAGCTCCAGGGCGACGCTCACGCGCTTGCGCTGTCCGCCGGAGAGGCTGTGCACGGGCTGGCCCGCGCGCTGTTCCAGGCCGAGTTCGCGGATGACCTCGTCGACCCGTTCGCGGCGCTCGGCCTTGGCGGTGTCCTGCGGGAAGCGCAGTTCGGCGGCGTAGGTCAGGGCGCTGCGGACGGTCAGCTGGGCGTGCAGGATGTCGTCCTGCGGGACCAGGCCGATGCGCTGGCGCAGTTCGGCGTAGTCGCGGTAGAGGTCGCGGCCGTCGTAGAGGACGGTGCCGTGGTCGGCGGGGCGCTGGCCGGTGAGGGCGTTGAGGAGCGTGGACTTTCCGGCGCCGCTCGGGCCGACGACCGCGAGCAGGCACTTCTCCCCCACCGGGAAGGACACGTGGTCGAGCAGGGTCTTGCGGCCGTGGTCGACGGCGACCGTGAGGTCCTGGACGTCGAGGGAGACCTCACCGGTGTCGACGTACTCCTGGAGTGTGTCGCCGACCAGGCAGAACGCCGAGTGACCGATGCCGACGATGTCACCGGGGCCGATCGGGGCGCCGCTGACGGGCCGGCCGTTGAGGTAGGTGCCGTTGTGGCTGCCGAGGTCGGCGATCTCGTACGTCCCGTCGGGCAGGGCGCGCAGCTCTGCGTGGTGGCGGGAGACGACCAGGTCGTCGATGACGAGGTCGTTGTCGTCGGCGCGGCCGATGCGGACCGTGCGGGTGGGGAGCGGGCGTACGGCGGTGGGCTGCCGGAAGGTTCCGGTGAGGCCAGGCATCGACACAGCGGCGGCCGAGGGGCGCTCGGGGGCGGGCAGGCCCAGCAGGACCGCGCAGGGGCCGTCGGCGAGACTGCCGAAGTGGATCACGCTGCCGGGGCCGACGTCCCACTCGTGGACGCGGCGGCCGTCGGCGTAGGTGCCGTTGGTGCTGTTCTCGTCCTCGAGGGTCCAGTGGTCGGCCTCGGGCCGCAGCACCGCGTGGTGCCAGGAGACCCGGGCGTCGTCGATGACGATGTCGCTCAACGGGTCGCGCCCGACATGGTAGTCGTGGCCCGGGCTCATCACCGTGGAGCCGGTGTCGGTCTCCAGGACGAGCTCGGGCGCCGTCGGTGCGGTCGATGGCTCCGCCATGCCAGAATTCTACCGATTCACCCCATTGGGCGCCCGGTGGCGGCCTCGGGAGGCGTACAGCCCGCTCAGGCGACGGGCGTGAAGAGGGTGGAGGCCGTCCGGTGCATGCGCACCGCGTCCACGGACTCGGCGAGCAGTTCGTACTCCGTGGTGTCGTCGTTGACGGCGATCCGGATCAGCCGTCCGGCCGCCAACTCGTCGGCGACCAGATCCTGTTGGTCGGGGTTCGCACACCAGGCCCGCATGACGGTGGGCACGTCGAGCACCGTGTCGCCGACCGGGGCCAGGGATCCGGCCGGGAAGTGCTCGGCCTCGGGCTGCGGGTCAAGACGGTCGGCGATCCACAGGGCCCGGTCCCGTAACCACCACAGAGCGAGGGCGAGGGTGGGTGCGCGGTAGGTCCCGAGGGGTACACCGATGCGCCGCCCGTCGCAGGTGCCGTACCCCGTGACATGACACAGGAATTCGTCGTGCACGATCCACTCCCCCGCTTGCCGTTCCCCTGTGGGCAGGGTCTCGCTTTCCGTGCGGCTCCTATGCGGTGCGCGACTCTCGCTGCTGTCCGTGACGGGCACTTCGCTCGATGTGAAGGCCCTGTCAGACGAGTATGTTCACTACTGAAACACTGTCACCACATCTTTTTGGCCAGTCTCCTGGCATATTCGCCGCTCCTCCTGGCCGAAATCTGACGGGTACACACTCAAACGTCATTACCCGAGAAGTAATCGACGATTCCCGGCCGCGCGGGCAGGGTGGTCTCACCAGGTCCCACCAGCACAGACGACCTCAATGGAGGCTGATCACCCATGCCCGCGAACACGGACCGTCACGAGAACGCCGTAGCCCGGTACTTCGAAGCCTGGAACGCCCGGGACCCGCAAGCACGGGTCAAAGCCGTGGCGGCCGCCTGGGCGGTCGGCGGCGGATACACCGACCCCCTCGCCGACGTGGCCGGCCACGAGCAGATCAGCGCGGTGATCGCGGCGGCCCACGAGCAGTTCCCCGGATTCGCCTTCCGGCTGACCGGCGCCGTCGAGGGGCACCACGACACCGCGCGGTTCTCCTGGGAGCTGGTGAGCGAGGCCGACGGTTCGGCTCCCGTCGCCGGATCCGACGTGATCACGCTGGATGAGGACGGCCGGATCAGGGCCGTCCTCGGATTCCTGGACCGGGTCCCTGCCGGCCTCTGAGGTCCACCGCGACGAGTTTCTCCCCTCGCCGACAAAAGCCGGGCACCGGCCTGATGAAGCCGGTGCCCGGTCCGCTCAGCCTCCCGTGCCGCTCACACTCCCGTCGGTCACGCCTTGACGATCGCCTCGATCCTCGCCAGTTCGTCCGCGTCGAAGTCCAGGTTGGCGATGGTGCCGACGCTGTCCTCGATCTGCTGCGGGCTGCTCGCGCCGACCAGGGCCGAGGTGACACGGCCGCCGCGCAGGACCCACGCCAGCGCCATCTGGGCGAGGGTCTGGCCGCGGCCCTTCGCGATGTCGTTGAGCTCGCGCAGCCGCTGGACCAGGTCCTCGGTGACCGCGTCCGAGTTCAGGAAGGGGCTGTCGCTCGCGGCGCGGGAGTCCTCGGGGATGCCGTCGAGGTAGCGGCCGGTGAGCAGGCCCTGCTCCAGCGGGGAGAAGACGATGGAGCCGACCTGGAGCTCGTCCAGCGCGTCCAGGAGGCCGCCGTCCTCGGGGCGGCGGTCCAGCATGGAGTAGCGCGGCTGGTGGATGAGGAGCGGGGTGCCCAGCTCACCGAGGATGCGGGCGGCCTCACGGGTCTGCTCGGCCGAGTAGTTGGAGATGCCGACGTAGAGCGCCTTGCCCTGCTGGACCGCGGTGTGCAGGGCGCCCATCGTCTCCTCCAGGGGAGTCTCCGGGTCGGGGCGGTGCGAGTAGAAGATGTCGACGTAGTCCAGGCCCATCCGGGTGAGGCTCTGGTCCAGCGAGGACAGCAGGTACTTGCGGGAGCCCCACTCGCCGTACGGGCCGGGCCACATCAGGTAGCCGGCCTTGGTGGAGATGATCAGCTCGTCGCGGTAGGACGCGAGGTCCGCCTGCAGGGCCTCGCCGAACGCGGACTCGGCGGCGCCGGGCGGCGGGCCGTAGTTGTTGGCGAGGTCGAAGTGGGTGACGCCGAGGTCGAAGGCGCGGCGCAGGATGGCCCGCTGGGTCTCGACGGTACGGTCCGCCGGACCGAAGTTGTGCCACAGGCCGAGCGAGATCGCGGGAAGCTTCAGGCCGCTGCGGCCGGTGCGCCGGTAGGGCATGTCCGCGTAGCGGTCGGGGTGTGCGGTGTACAACGCGACTCCAGAGGGGTTGGCACGGTTGTCCTGGAAAACCACGGTCGGCTGCGAACCGAGGTCGCCCTAGATCCTGCGTCCCACTCTCGCGCGACCTGGGGACATTGGTCCAACAGAAGAATCCGATGGAATTCAGCGGCTAGGCTTCTCAATCATGGAACTGCGCCATCTCCAGCATTTCGTCGCGGTCGCCGAGGACCAGCACTTCACCCGGGCCGCCGAGCGGCTGCTCGTGTCCCAGTCGGGTCTGTCCGCGTCCATCAGGTCGCTGGAGCGGGAGCTCCAGACCCCGCTGTTCGTGCGGACCACCCGCCGGGTGACGCTCACCCCGGCGGGCCGGGCGCTGCTCGGTGAGGCCGAGCGGATCCTCGCCCAGGTGCGGTCGGCGCACGAGGCGGTGGCCGCGGTGCAGGGGGTGCTGCGCGGGATGCTCGCGATCGGGTCCGAGCAGTGCATCGCCGGGCTGCACGTGGCGGGGCTGCTCGCCGCGTTCCGGCGGCAGCATCCGGACGTCGAGATCTGTCTGCGCCAGGCGGGGTCGGCCGCGCTCGCGGAGGAGGTGGCCGCCGGGCGCCTGGACCTGGCGTTCGCCGTCCGGGCGGCGCAGGAGGACACCGACCAGTTGCGGGTCGTGCCGCTGTCGAGCGAGCCCATGACCGTGCTGTGCCATCCCAGCCACCGACTCGCGGACGCCGGTGCGGCCGTGACGCCGGAGGATCTGAGCGGTGAGGTCTTCGTCGACTTCCATCCGGACTGGGGCCCGCGCCGGACCACCGACGCCGCGTTCGCCGCCGCGGGCCTGCGCCGCAATGTTGCGCTGGAGGTCAACGACGTGCACAGCCTCCTCGATCTCGTGGACGAGAACCTCGGGGTGGCCGTCGTTCCGCAGCACTTCCGGGACAAGCGGTCGTCACTGACGGCCCTGCCCGTCAAGGGCACCGGCGAGACCGTGTACGAAACGGTCGCCCTGCTGCCGCCCCCGCAGGCCACCAGTCCGGCGGCGCGGGCGCTGATGGCCCTGCTGGAGAACTGAGCCGCCGAGGGGCAACAGGGGGTGTGACACCACCCCCAGGACGGGGTCCACCACTCCTGACCGCAGCCGTCGCACAGCACAGACTTTTGACCGTCCCCGAAGCACAACTGCGGTCAGGAGTAGGGAAGATGACGAACCCCACACGACGGAACGTACTGCGCGGCGCGGCGGCGGTCGCGGCAGCGGGCGGACTGGCCGGGACGGGAGCGGTCGCGACACCCGCCTCGGCGGCACCGCGCTCGACGCCGACGCGTCACTTCCCGTTCCTGGAGGGCGCCTTCAAGCCGGTCACCGAGGAGTTGACGGCCTTCGATCTGCCGGTCACCGGACGTGTCCCCCGCGAGCTGAACGGCCGCTATCTGCGCACCGGCCCCAACGTGCTGGGCCTGGAGGATCCGCGCGCCCACCACTGGATGCTGGGTGACGGCATGGTGCACGGGGTGCGGCTGCGCGAGGGCCGCGCCGAGTGGTACCGCAACCGCTGGGTGCGCTCCTCGCAGGTGGCGAAGAAGCTCGGCGAGCCGTATCCGGGTCCGGTGCCGCCGGACGACTTCCCGTGCAACACCCATGTGATCCCCTACCGCGGCCGGATCCTCGCGCTCCAGGAGAGCGGGCCGCTGCCGTACGAGCTCGACGACGAGCTGAACACCGTGGGCACGTACGACTTCCGGGGCACCCTGGAGGGCGCGTTCACCGCTCACACCAAGTTCGACGCCCACGCGGGCGAGTTGCACGCGATCGCCTACTACCCGACCTGGGACCACGTCCGGCACCTGGTCGTGGCCCCGACGGGCCGTGTCTCGTGCAGTACGCGGATCCCGGTGGCGGACGCGCCGATGATCCACGACTTCGCGCTCACCGAGAACCACGTGGTGATCCTGGACATGCCGGTCACCTTCGACCCGGCGGGCGCCGAGCGCGGTGACATCGTGCCGTACGTCTGGAACGACCGGCATCCGGCACGGGTCGGTGTGCTGCCCCGGGCGGGGGGTGCGGTCCGCTGGTTCGAGGTCGACCCGGTGTACTACTCGCACACCCTGAACGCGTACGAGGAGGGCCCGAACCTGGTCATCGACATGACCAACTTCGACGCACCCTTCCTCGTGGCGGGAAACGGGTCGGGCGGCCCGTACTCGCCGGGCACCCCCCGGCTGGACCGCTGGACGGTCGACCTGCGTCAGGGCCGGGTGCGGACCCGCACCCTCGACGACCGCCCGCAGGAGTTCCCGCGGGTCAACGAGGCGCTGGTGTCGCGCCGGCACCGCTACGGCTACTCGGCGGCGTCCGCGGAGATGGCGGTGGCCTATCAGGCGGTCGACGGCAACCCGCCGCCCGACCGGGCGTTCAGCAACGCGCTCATCAAGCACGACCTGCTGCGGGGCACCTCGCAGGTACACCGGCTGCCCCGGGGCGCGGCGGCGAGCGAGGCCGTGTTCGTGCCGTCCGACCCCTGCGACGACACGGCCGCCGAGGACGACGGGTACGCGATCGCGTATGTGCACAACCCCGATCGCGGGGCCTCGGACCTGGTGATCCTCGCCGCCCAGGACTTCACGGCCGAACCGGTCGCCCGCATCCATCTGCCGGGGCGGGTGCCACTGGGTTTCCACGGGAGCTGGATCGCCGACGCGTGACGCGGGAGCGGGATGCTCGGCAGACGCCCCGGGGCCGGGGTCCGGCGCGGGACACGGAAGCTGGAATCCCGGCACGACACGGGAGCCCGACACTCGGCGCACGCCCCGGGGCCGGGGTCCGGCGCGGGACACGGACTCCGGAGGCCCGGCACGACGAGAAAGCAGCCGTCCAGCTCGCCACGCGGGAGCCGGATGCTCGGCGCACGACCCGGAGCCGGGGCCCCGACGCGGGACACGGACACCACAAGCCCGGCGCATGACGCGGAAGCCGCAGCTCTGACGCGAGACACGGGAGCCGGATGCTCGGCGCACGCAGGGCCGGGGCCCCGACCCGGACACGCAAGCTGGAATCCCGGCACGACACGGGAGCCCGACACTCGGCACACGGCCCGAGGCCGGGGTCCGGCACGGGACACGGACACCGCAAGCCCGGCGCATGACGCGAAAGCCGCAGCCCCGACGCGGGACACGGGAGCCCGACACTCGGCGCACGACCCGGAGCCGGGGCCCCGACGCCGGACGCCGGACGCCGGACGCCGGACGCCGGAGCAGAATTCCCGGCGTCACGCGGCGCGATGCGCGAGGGTGGTTGTCATGCATGCAAAGGACATCCTCATCGACGGTTTCAGCCGCATCCAGGAAGAGGTCCACGCCGCCGTCGAGGGCCTGACCCTCGACGACCTCCACCACCGCCCCGGCGCGGACACCAACTCCGTCGCCTGGCTGGTCTGGCATCTCACCCGCGTCCAGGACGACCACGTGGCCGGCGCCTTCGGCCTCGACCAGGTCTGGCTGACGCAGGACTGGGAGAAGCGCTTCGGCCTCGGCCTGAAGCCCCGCGACATCGGTTACGGCCACACGTCCGCGCAGGTCGCCCAGGTGCGGGTCGACTCGGCCGACCTGCTGACCGGCTACTACGACGCCGTGCACGCCCAGAGTCTGCAAGCCCTGCGTGGCCTGTCCGCCGAGGACCTGGAGCGGGTCGTGGACGAGAGGTGGGATCCGCCGGTCACCCTGGGCGTGCGCCTGGTCAGCGTCCTGTCCGACGATCTCCAGCACGCCGGACAGGCCGCCTATCTGCGGGGGCTGCTTCAGAGCGCGTAGCCCGGCAGGACGACGTCCTCGATGAGGGCCCTGCGCTCGTCGAACGGGAGGAAGGCGCTCTTGAGCGCGTTCACCGTGACGGTGCGCAGGTCCTCGACGGTCCAGCCCGCCTCCTCGACCAGCAGGGACATCTCCCGGGTCATCGTCGTGCCGGACACGAGTCGGTTGTCGGTGTTGAGGGTGACGCGGAAGCCCAGGTCCTTCAGGGCCGTGATGGGGTGCTCGGCGATCGAGGTGGCCGCGCCGGTCTGGAGGTTGGACGTCGGGCACATCTCCAGGGCGATCCGGCGGTCCCGGACCCAGCCCGCGAGCCGGCCGAGCTTGCCGCCCGCGAGGTCGGGGATGTCCTCGGTGATCCGCACACCGTGGCCGATGCGCTGGGCGCCACACACCTGCAGGGCCTGGTGGATGCTGGGCAGGCCGTGGGCCTCGCCCGCGTGGATGGTGAACGGCACGTTCTCGCGGCGCAGTTGCTCGAAGGCTGCGAGGTGGTCGGCGGGCGGGAAGCCGTCCTCGGCGCCCGCGATGTCGAAGCCGACGACACCGGCGTCCCGGAAGGCCACCGCGAGGTCGGCGGCCTCGCGCACCCGGTCGAACATCCGCATTCCGCACAGCAGGGTGCCGACCCGCACCGGGGTGCCCGCGGCGGCGGCCTTGGCCATACCGGCGGCGAGGCCCTCCTGGACGGTCTCGACCACCTCGGCCATGGTCAGCCCGCCGTTGGTGTTCAGCTCGGGGGCGTAGCGCACCTCGCCGTAGACGACTCCGTCGGCGGCCAGGTCGAGGACGTACTCCTCGGCCGTGCGCAGCAGGCCCTCACGGGTCTGCATGACGGCGAGGGTGTGCTCGAAGGTGGCTATGTAGCGCACCAGGTCGCCGGAGTTCGCGGCCTCGACGTACCAGGCGGCGAGCTCGTCGGGGTCGGTGGTGGGCAGGGTGTGGCCGACCTCGCGCGCGAGCTCCACCAAGGTGGCGGGGCGCAGGCCGCCGTCGAGGTGGTCGTGCAGGACGGCCTTGGGGAGGCGACGGATCAGATCGGCGTCTACGCGCGTAGCGGTCATGGCTGGGTCTTTCTTCGAACAGGGTGGCGGGAGGGTCAGGCGGCGGGCTGGAGCAGGTCCCAGCGGTTTCCGTAGAGGTCCTGGAAGACGGCCACCGAGCCGTAGGGCTCGTGGCGCGGCTCCTCCAGGAAGGTCACGCCCGCGGCGAGCATGCGGGCGTGGTCGCGGGCGAAGTCGTCGGTGTGCAGGAAGAAGCCGACGCGTCCGCCGGTCTGGTTCCCCACCCGGCCCTGCTGGGCCTCGCCCTTGGCGCGGGCGAGCAGCAGGTCGGTGCCGCCCTCGCGGGCGTCCGGCCGTACGACGACCCAGCGGGAGCCGTCGGGGCGGGGCGCGTCCTCGACCAGCCGGAAGCCGAGGGCTTCGGTGTAGAAGCGGATCGCCTCGTCGTAGTCGTCGACGACGAGGGTGACCAGGGCGACGCGTCTCATCGGAACCTCTCGGGACGGGTGGTTGACGGGAGAGGTTATACGTAAAACGTCGGAGGCGCCAGTCCGGTTCCGCGAGTGCCGTGATCATGCTGTGCGACCCGTGACAGGCTGGTGATCACCGCCGGAGTCGCGGCTCCGGCGCGCCCCCACCACCGGACTGCCGCAGAGGAGCCGAGCACCATGACGGAACTTCCGAAGTCGACCGGAGCTCCCGCCCATCAGAACGTCACCTTCCCCAGCGGTGGCACCACCGCCCACGGTTTTCTGGAGCTGCGCCGTCCGGCCGCGGCCCCGGGGTCATCGTGATCCAGGAGTGGTGGGGCCTGACCGACCACATCGCCGACGTGGCCGACCGGCTGGCGGCGGAGGGCTTCGTCGCCCTGACCCCGACCTGTACGGCGGCAACGTCGCGCACGACGGTGCCCTTCCTGCACGAGCGGCTGGGCCAGGACTGTCGTCGCATCAGGCCGACTGCGGGGCGCGGCGACGGGCCCGGGCACCCCGTGCCCCGGTGTCTCGGTCCGGGGGCGTAGGGCCCTGGACCGAGGCGCCGGAGCGGGGCCGCCGGTAGCGTCCCGGTCATGACGATCAGTGAGAGCCGCACCCTCGACCAGCGCAAGCGCGACGTACTGGCCCGTCTGGAGCGGGAGACGGACATCTGGGTCGCCTCGGCGGACGTCGACGGGCTGCCGTGTCTGGTCGCGCTGTGGTTCGTCTGGGACGGCGAGTCCGTGTGGCTGTCCACCCGGATCACCAACCCCACGGGCCGCAACCTGCGCGACGGCGGACGTACCCGACTGGCTTTCGGGGACACCCAGGACGTCGTGCTCATCGACGGTGACGTACGGGCTTACGGCGGGCAGGACGTGCCGGCCGCGGCGATCGACGCCTTCATGGCGAAGACGGGCTGGGATCCGCGCGCGGACAGTGCGTCCTACGCCTTCTTCCAGGTGCGCCCGCACGCGGTGCAGGCCCTCAACGGTATTCACGAGATGCGCGGGCGGCACGTCATGACGGACGGCGTGTGGGCCGTATGACCCCTCAACCGGCTTTCTGATGCAGCGAGTTGAGCGTGTGCAGTTCGTCGTCGGTGAGCCGGAGTGCGCCCGCCGCGATGTTCTCGGTGAGGTGGTCGGGGTTGCCGGTGCCGGGGATCGCGAGCACGTGCGGGCCCTGGGCGAGGGACCAGGCGAGCCGGATCTGGGCGGGAGTCGCGTCGTGCGCCCGCGCGATGGCCAGGACCGCCTCGTCGTGGTCGGCGGTGGCACCGTGGGCACCGCCCCCGCCCGCGATGGCGAAGAACGGCACGAAGGCGATGCCCTGTTCGCCGCAGTTCCGCAGGATGTCGCCGGTGGCGGAACCGGCGGACCCCAGTCCGAACCGGTTCTGCACACACACCACGGGCGCGATGGCCTGGGCCTCGGCGAGATGGCGGGGCTGGACGTTGGAGACACCCAGGTGCCGGATCAGGCCCTTCTCACGCAGGTCGGCGAGGGCCCCGAAGTGCTCGGCGATGGACTCCTGGCCCATCCGCCGCAGGTTCACCACGTCGAGGTGGTCGCGGCCGAGCTGGCGGAGGTTCTCCTCGACATGGCCGCGCAGGTCTTCGGGACGCGCCGAAGTGGCCCACTCCCCCGAGTAGTCACGGAAGGGGCCCACCTTCGCGACGATGACGAGGTCGTCGGGGTACGGGGACAGCGCGCTGTTGATGATCTCGTTGGCGGAGCGCAGCGAGGAGAAGTAGAACGCGGCCGTGTCGATGTGGTTCACGCCGAGCTCCATCGCCCTGCGCAGCACGGCGATCGACCGCTGCCGGTCGCTCGGGGTCCCGAGATGGAAGGCCGCGCTGCCCGTCAGCCGCATCGCGCCGAAGCCGATGCGGTTGACGGTGAGATCGCCGAGTGTCCAGGTGCCTGCCGCGTCCGCGGTGATCGTTTCGGAGGTCATCGGCGGATGATGACACACACCAGGCGCACTTCCGCAGCCGTTTCGCCGACCCCTGCACGACTCTCACCCGACGCCTTCGGGTCGGGTCACCTCCGCTGCGCCGCCAGCCGGATGGGCGCGTTGGCCGCACCGAACCCCGAGTAGCCGCCGGAGCGTTGCACGAACTCGAAGAAGACGTGGCCGACCGTCTCGGTGTAGCAGTGACGGAACTCGCCGCCGCGCTCGTCCCGGTCGTAGAGGATGCCGAGCTCCCGGTAGGTCTCCAGCTCCCCCTCCGTGAACGCGAACCGCGCCTCCAGGTCGTCGTAGTAGTTCGCCGGAACACGCAGCAGCCCTGCTCCCGCCGCCCGGAATCGGCGCACCGCGGCGACGATGTCGTCGACGGCGAACGCCACATGCCGGGCCCGGACCTCGCCGCCCTCCTCGGGAGAGGGTGCGAGGTTGAGGACCAGCCGGGGCCCGCCGGAGGAGGCGGACAGGGCACGGCTGCGGAAGAGTCCGTAGGGGTCGGCGAGTTCGACGGTGTCGTGCGGGCTGAGACCCAGCACCGTGCGGTGGAAGAGCACCGACTCGTCGAAGTGGTGCCACGGCTGGGTGAGCGCGAGGTGGTCGATGGCCGTGACACCGGCGGGACCGCTCTTCTCCGTGTACGTGAAGTCGTCGGTCCAGCTGGGAAGTTCGGGCCGTCCGGTGGCGCAGAAGAGGACTTCGGTGCCGTCCGGGGCGGCGATCGACTCCAGCGGGACGTCCTGAGCGGTGCGGCGCTTGGGCAGGGCGGGGGCGAGCAGGGCTTCCGCGCGGCGGGCGGAGGCCGCCGGATCGGCCGTCTCCAGGCCTACGGCGGCCAGGGCGGTGTCGCTACGGCGGCCGGGGGCGCCCGAGTTGACCAGGACGCGCGCCTCGCCCTGCTCCCACAGGTCGACGGGCTTGCCGTGGTGGCGGGCCGTGCGGTGGAAGCCGAGTGCCGTGAGGAGTTCACCGACGGGTTCGGGGTCGCTGGTGGCGAGTTCGGCGAAGGCGACGCCGGAGGGGATCACGGGGGCCGGCAGCGGGGAGACTCCGGCGTTCTCCTCCAGGGCGAGCAGGGAACGCAGTCCGTCCAGGGCGGTGCGGCCCGCGTCGGCCTGGCGGAAGACGTCGTTGAAGACCTCCAGGGACAGGGGTCCCGCATATCCCGTGTTCAGGACGTGCCGGAGGAAACCCGCGACGTCGAAGCCGCCCTGGCCTGGGAAGCAGCGGTAGTGGCGGCTCCACTGGAGGACGTCCATGGCCATCAGCGGGGCGTCGGCGAGCTGGAGGAAGTAGATCTTGTCGCCGGGGATGTCCGCGATGCCCTTGAGGTCCTCGGGTCCAGAACTCCGGGAGAGGATGTGGAAGCTGTCCAGGCAGGTGCCGAGGGCAGGGTGTCCTGCGGCCTCGACAACTCGCCAGGCGTGGTCGTAGGTGCTGATGTGCCGCCCCCACGCCAGCGCCTCGTACGCCACCCGGATGCCGAACTCCTGGGCCAGGTCGGCGAGTCGGCTCAGCTGCTCCGCGGCGACATCGTCGTCGTCGACCGCCTGCGGGGAGACGCTGGAGCAGACGAGGACGGTGTCGGCGCCGAGCCTGCGCATCAGGTCGAACTTGTGCCGGGCGCGCCGCAGGTTGCGGGCGAAGACCTCCTCCGGCACCGCCTCGATGTCCCGCATCGGCTGGTACAGGTCGATGCCCAGACCCAGGTCGGCCGTGCGTGCGGCGACCTCCTCGGGGGCGAGGGGGCTCGCGAGGAGGTCGTTCTCGAAGATCTCGACACCGTCGAAGCCGGCCCGTGAGGCGGCCGTCAGTTTCTCGGTGAGGGTGCCACTGAGGCAGACGGTGGCGATGGACTTGCGCATGCTCGCTCCCTGGGACACCGGCCCGCTTGCTCGTCGGCCGTCTTGGTCCGTTCCAACGTGAGGACCACTAGATGGTTCATTCGATCCGCTGTGCGGTCAGCCTAGGGGTGGTCGGCTGCCCGAACAAGGGTGTGGCAGGCAGGAAGGGCTGCCTCGGGAGGAGTCACGGCGGTTCCAGCAGGCGGTCAGGCCACCGCAGACCGGGTCCACCCTGCGGTTCTCAGGGACCGAAAATCAGCTCCCGCAGAAGGTCGACTTTGGAGCCTGCCCAGCCGGCGGGGAAGGGCTTCTCCCCAGTGCCGCGGTTTCCTCGGTCCGCACAGCGGACTACCGTCGAGGCATCATGGACGACTGCCGCTCCGGAGCACCGAGGCGGACGCAGCGGGGAGGCAGTGGGTGAGCGAGGAACAGACGCGGCCAGGGGGAGAACCGGACCCGCACTCCGGCGGGGTGCGCAGTGTGCGACGAGCCTTCGACATCCTCGCCCTGCTCAGCGAGGACCGGCCCGTGGTCACCCTGCGGGAGATCACCGAGGCCACCGGGCTCGCGAAGACGACCGCGCTGCGCCTGGTGCAGACCCTGGAGGAGACCGGACTGCTCGGCTCGCACCCGTCCGGCTACACCGCGGGGCCCGCACTGTGGCGCTGGGCCCACCTCGCCCGCAGCCAGTGGGAGGTCCCCCAGGAGACCCGCAAGGTGATGCGCGACCTCGCGGACCGGCTCGGCGAGACCGTCAACCTCTTCGTCGCCCGGGGCGTCCACCGCATCTGCGTGGCCCACGAGGAAAGCCCGCACCCGCTGCGCCATGTCGTCGACGTCGGCGACGAGCAGCCCCTGTGGGCCGGCGCTTCCTCGAAGATCCTGCTGCGCGACGCCTCCGAGGCGCTCCTGCACCGCGTCGCCGTCGCCTCGCCGCAGGGCGAACCCCATGCCGAACGGCTACGGAGCCAGGCCGCGGAGGCGTCGGAGCGGGGTTACGCCGTCAGCAGCAGTGAGTGGGACGAGGGGCTCACCGCCGTGGCGGTGCCGGTCACGGGTCGCAGCGGCCAGGTCGTCGCCTCCCTCTCGCTCAGCGGCCCCAGCCACCGCTTCCCCTACGAGGCCGTCGAGCGCTTCGCCACGGAACTCGCCGAGGGCGCCCGCCTCATCTCCGGCCAGGGTTTCAGCCACCCGCTGAGCAGCAGCACCTGAGCGGAGGGGTCCCTCAGGGGCGCCTGCCGTGACCGGGGCGGCAGTCCGACCGCGGACGGCGACGCACCAGCCTGCCGCCGTAGTGGGTTCGCCATCACGCAGCTTGGACATGAGGCGGCCTCCTGGACGTGAGGCGGTGCGGTCTCGGTGTCAGGCGTTCTCGTCGAAGCTCGCGAAGTAGGCGGCGGCCATGTCCTCGTCGCCGTGGCCCTGGGCGGCGGCGCGCTCGAAGCGTTCGGCGCTCGCCGCGGCCACGTCCAGGCGGACGCCACCGCGCTCACCGGCCTCGACGATCAGACGGGCGTCCTTGGCAGCGGTGGAGACCGCGAACTGGGCCGGTGACAACCGGCCTTCGAGGACCATGGCCGACTTCGCCCGCAGGTAGCCCATGTCGAGCGGGCCGCCGTCGATGGCGTCGAAAAAGCTCTGCGGGTCCACGCCGAGGGCCTTCGCCAGGGCGAGCATCTCCCCGGCCGCGTTGGTCACCGCGAGCACCCAGCTGTTGGCGACCAGCTTCAGCCGGGTCGCGCTGCCCTCGCCGCCGTCCTCGCCCGTCCACACGGTGCGCGCACCGACCGCGTCGAGGACCGGGATCACGGCGTCACGGCCGTCGGCCGGTCCGGCCGCGAGGACCAGCAGCTGACCGGCCTCGGCGGGCTGGCGGGTGCCCAGAACGGGGGCGTCGAAGAAGACCAGTTCATGGGCGCGGGCGAAGGCGGCAAGGTCGGCGATCGCCTCGACGCCTGCGGTGGTCGACTGCACCCATGCGGCCCCCGGGCGCAGGGCCTCGGCGGCCTGGCGCATGACGTCCAGGGCAGCGGGTCCGTCGTAGAGCATCGTCAGCACGACATCGGCGCCCCGCACGGCCTCCGCGGGGCTTTCGGCGATCTGCACGCCGTCCGCGGCCAGCGGCTGCGCCTTGGCCGCGCTGCGGTTCCAGGCGCGGACGGTGTGCCCGGCGCGGACGAGGTTGCGGGCCATCGCGGCGCCCATGATGCCGGTGCCCAGGACGCTCACGGTGAGTTTGTCGGTCATGGCGTCAACTCTCTGCGGGGATGCGGAATTACTGTCAGTCGAGTTTGCCGGATGCCGCCCGGATCAGCCCGTCCGGCCACACTCGGTGACCGGTCGGGTTGGGGCTACTGGCGGCGGGTGCCCGGCCCCCACGATGTGCGAACTCCTCACACGCCTGCCCCGCGGCGTACGGCCCTCCTCCGGCTCCCGACACCGGCAGGCCGGACTCACTCCGTGGCCGGGAGCGGCTCCAGCGTGACGAATCCCTGCGTGTCCGCCGCCGGGAACAGCGCGTCAGGGCCGTAGAGGAAGCCCGCGAGGGCCGGCGTGGCACGGTAGGCGAAGACGGACGCCGGTACGCCGAGGACGGCCGGGGTGTCGAGGAGGAACGGGAGTTCGCAGTCCAAGTACTCGGCTCCTGCGGCCAGTTGGTCGGCGGTCGGGGCCCAGTCGGCGGGCATCGTGGTGCGCAGGACGCCGGTGACCATACGGGTGCAGGTGGTGTGGAACGCGGGCTGTTCCTGATGCGCGCGGGCGAGGCGCTCGCGGGCGGCGCGGTAGGCGGGCACGTCGTAGAACTCGGAGAACTCGGCGACCCGGAGCCGGGCCGGGTCGATCCGGGCGGTGGCCACGGCCCGGGAGACCCGGTTGGCGGTCTGGCGTACGTCCCGGTGGGCGCGGGCCCGGGCGTGCCGGGGTTCGTATCCGCGGCCGAGGTAGGTGCAGGCGACGGTGTCGGTGTCGGGGTGGGCGATCTCGACACGGGTGAAGCGGGCGGCGGCCCAGCGCAGCAGCGCGACGAGCCGGTCCTCGGAGAAGTACCCGTTGCCGGGGCTGATCCCGAGGAACACGTGGTGTCCGGTGTCGACGAGTTCCGCGCAGCGTGCGGAGAAGGGGGTGGCGACGAAGCCGTCCCCCCGGCGGGCCGCGATCGAGGCCGCCCGTGGCGTCGGCATCGCCCAGTCGTGCATCCGGCGTTCCCCCGTCTCTGCGCACGACCGGTGCGCTGCGCTGCTTCCGGCACCGAGCCTAGAAGAGCCCGTGGGGCCGCCGCCGCCTCGGCCGGGGAACTCGCGCGGATGGCCCAACGGTGCCCTGGACCGCCCTGCTGTGACGGATCCCTCAGCGCGTCCCGTTCGGAACGGGTCGCTGTCTCCCCTGTCCAGGGCGGATCGTGGGCGGCATGAATGATCACGGCACGGCATCCGTCGGTGAGGAGGCCGGCGAGGTCCGGCGTTTCTGGGAGCGGCTCGGCCTTCCGGGGCTGATCGACGTCCACACCCACTTCATGCCCGAGCGGGTCCTGCACAAGGTGTGGGAGTACTTCGACACCAACGGGCCGCTGATCGGCACAGCGGGGTGGCCGATCACGTACCGGCAGGAGGAGGCGGAGAGGACGGCCGTGCTTCGGGAGTTCGGCGTCCGGGCCTTCACCGCGATGCTGTACCCGCACAAGCCCGGCATGGCCAGGTGGCTGAACGGCTGGGCGGCCGACTTCGCCCGCCGCACCCCCGACTGTCTGCACACCGCCACGCTCTACCCCGAGCCGGATGTCGCGGCCTACGTCGGCGATGCCGTCGAAGCGGGGGCGCGCGTGTTCAAGGCCCACGTCCAGGTCGGAGCCTACGATCCGGCCGACGAACGTCTCCGGGAGGCGTGGGGACTGCTCGCCGAGGCCGGGATCCCCGTGGTGATCCACTGCGGCTCCGGGCCCGCGCCCGGCAAGCACACCGGGCCCGGGCCCGTCGCGCAGGTCCTGGCGCGGCACCCGGGGTTGCGGCTGATCGTCGCGCACATGGGCATGTCCGAGTACGAGGAGTTCCTCGACCTCGCCGAGCGGTACGACGAGGTGCGGCTGGACACGACGATGGCGTTCACCGACTTCACCGAGGCCTTCATGCCGTTCCCGGTCCGGGCCCTGCCCCGCCTGTACGCGCTCGGCGACCGCATCCTGTTCGGCTCCGACTTCCCCAACATCCCCTACCCGTACCTGCACCAGCTCCAGGCCCTGGAACGGCTGGAGCTGGGGCAGGAGTGGCTGCGGGCCGTGTGCCACGACAACGCGGCGGACCTGTTCGGCAGACCGGCGTCCTAGCCGAGGGGCTTCTCCAGGATCGCCTTGCGGTGGCTGAACGTCTCGATGGAGTACCGGCCGTGGTAGTTGCCCATGCCGCTCTCCCCGACCCCGCCGAACGGCAGGTCGGAGACGGTGAGATGGGCCAGGGGCAGGCCGTAGCCGAGGCCGCCGGAGGAGGTCTCGTCGGCGATGCGGCTGCGGGTCGTGTCGGAGTCGGTGAAGACGTACAGCGCGAGGGGCTTGTCCCGGTCGTTGATGAAGTCGATGGCCTCGTCGAGGCCGGGGACGGTGACGATCGGCAGGATGGGGCCGAAGATCTCCTCCTGCATGACCGGCGCCTCGGGGGCCACGTCGGCGAGGACGGTGGGCGCGATGTACTTGGTCGTACGGTCGCTCGCGCCGCCGACGACGGTGCGGCCCGAGTCGAGCAGGCCGGTGAGGCGGTCGAAGTGCCGCTCGTTGACGATGCGGCCGTACTCGCCGGAGTCGGCGGGGTCGCTGCCGAACAGCTTCTCGACGGCGCCCGCGAGCAGCGGCTCCAGGGCGGCCCCGGTGTCCGGGTCGGTCAGGACGTAGTCGGGGGCGACGCAGGTCTGGCCGGCGTTGAGGAACTTCCCGCGGACGAGGCGGTCGGCGACGACGGCGAGGTCGGCGTCACGGTCGACGAACGCCGGGGACTTGCCGCCCAGTTCGAGGGTTACCGGCGTGAGGTGCTCGGCGGCGGCGCGCAGGACGATGCGCCCGACGGCGCCGTTGCCGGTGTAGAAGATGTGGTCGAAGCGCTCGGCGAGCAGGGCCGTGGTCTCCGGGATGCCGCCCTCGACGACCGCGACGGCGTCGGTGTCCAGATACGCGGGCAGCAGCCGGGCCAGCGTGGCGGAGGTGGCCGGGGCCATCTCGCTGGGCTTGACAACCACCGCGTTGCCCGCGGCGAGGGCGCCCACCACGGGGGCGAGCAGCAGCTGGGCCGGGTAGTTCCACGGGGCGATGACGAGGACGACACCCAGCGGGTCGTACTGCGTCCAGGCGGTGGCGTCGGTGCCGAGGTGCGCGGGGACGGGGGCGGATTCGGGGCGCAGCCAGTCGGTGAGGTGGTCGAGGGTGTGGTCGACCTCGCGGATCACGAAGTCGATCTCGGTGCGGAAGGCCTCGGTGGAGCTCTTGCCGAGGTCGGTGTGGAGGGCGGCGGCCAGCTCCGTGCCGTTCTCCGTGAGCATCTCGCGCAGGCGGCGCAGCTGGGTCGTGCGCCACTCGACGGGCTTGGTGCGGCCGGTGCGGAAGGTGGCGCGCAGCCGGGCCACGACGTCGGCGGGCTGCTCGGACAGGGGCTGCTGGTTCACGGTGCCTCGCTGGGGGTGCGCGGGCCTTGCGGCCTGGATATCGACAGTCAGATGTATATACCAACCTTTTGGTCGGCGAATAAATTCCACGCCGACGGAAACCACTTTCCGTGACTTGTTGGCAGCAGACAGTGATCCATGACGGTCTTCGGGAGAATCCCTTGCATGACCACCGCAGCGCACCCCCTCCTCGTCACCGCCCGCACCCTCGCCGAGGGTCTCCTCGCCCCGCACGCGGCCCGGGTCGACCAGGAAGGCGTGCCCGCGAGTCACATCGAGGCCGTCAAGCGGTCGGGCCTGCTCGGGGTGAGCGCGCCGAAGGAGTACGGCGGTGCGGGCGCCCCCGACGCGGTGGCACGGGAGGTCCAGGAGATCCTGGCCGGGGCGTGCTGCTCGACGTGGTTCGTACAGACCCAGCACCACTCGCCGGTCAGGCTGCTCACGCAGTCCGGTCTGCCGGTGCGGGAACGGCTGCTCGGGCCGCTGGCGTCCGGCGAGCTCCTGGCGGGCATCGCGTTCGCCCACGTCCGTGCGTTTCCCCGGGTGCCGGTGCGGGTGACGGCCGAGCGGGGCGGCCTGCGCTTCGACGGGAGGGTGCCCTGGTTCACCGGCTGGGGGCTGAACGACGTGATGCTGCTGGCCGGGGTGACCGAGGCGGACGAGGTGGTGTTCGCGTTCACCGAGGCACGTGAGCAGCCGGGGCTGCGGGCCTCGCCGCCGATGCGGCTCGCGGCGCTCTCCGCGGCCCGCACGGTCTCCCTGGACCTGGACGGACTGTGGCTGCCCGAGGACTCGGTGGTACTGCGCACCCCGCAGGAGCAGTTCGCGCTGGTCGACCGGCCCCGTGCCACCAACGCCTCCCCCGCCGTCTTCGGCGTGGCGTACGCGGCGCTCAGAGTCGCCGAGGAGGCCGGGGAGTTGAAGACATCGGCTGCTCTGCGGTGGCGCCTCGACGAGGTGCGCCGCCAGGTGTACGACCTCGCCGAGCACCCCGTCCCGCATGAGCACGTCGCGGAGCGGCTGGCGCTCAAGACCCGGTCGTACGACCTCATGCGTGCCGCCACCACCGCGGCTGTCGTGGCCGGTGGCGGCCGGGCCACGGGCCTCGACAGTACGGCCCAACGGCTGTTCCGCGAGGGGATGTTCCTCCTCGTGCAGGGACAGACGACCGAGGTGCGGCGCGCGCATCTCGACTCGCTGGCGGACAGCTAGGCGGGCCGGCGGATGGCCGCCCGTGGCCCACGGGCGGTTCCTCTCGGCGGGGAGTCCGTGGGCGTACGCGGTCCTCCCCCGCTAGCTCGCGAACGGCACCTGCGCCGAGGTCGCCGCCCGCTCGCCGGACGGGTGCTGCCACAGGCCCTGCGCGGCGAGGCGCGGCAGGACGCCCTCGCCGAACCAGTAGGCCTCCTCCAGATGCGGGTAACCGGAGAGCACGAACTCGTCGATGCCGAGGGCGTGGTACTCCTTGATCCGCTCGGCGACCTCGTCGTGGCTGCCGACCAGCGCAGTTCCCGCGCCGCCGCGCACCAGGCCGATCCCGGCCCACAGGTTGGGGTGGATCTCCAGGCCGTTCCGGTCGCCGCCGCCGTGCAGGGCGAGCATCCGCTGCTGCCCCTCGGACTCGCTGCGGGCCAGTCCCGCCTGCACCGACCTGACGGTCTCCGGGTCGAAGCCCTTGAGCAGCCGGTCCGCCTCCGCCCAGGCCTGCTCGGAGGTGTCGCGGGTGATGACGTGCAGCCGGATCCCGAAGCGCAGGGTGCGGCCCTCCTTCGCCGCGAGCTCCCGGATCCGGGCGATCTTCCCGGCGACCTGGGCGGGCGGCTCACCCCAGGTGAGGTACACGTCGACGTACTTGGCGGCGACCTCCCCGGCGATCGGCGAGGACCCGCCGAAGTACACCTCGGGCACCGGGTCGGGAAGCCGGGCGAGTTTCGCGTCCTCGACGTGCAGGTGCTCACCGTGCAGGTCGACGGTCTTGCCCGCCCACAACCCCCGTACGATTTCGAGGAATTCCCCGGTACGGCGATAGCGGGCGTCCTTGTCGAGGAAGTCCCCGTAGGCCCGCTGCTCGTGGCTCTCGCCGCCGGTGACCACGTTGAGCAGCAGCCGTCCTCCGGACTGGCGCTGGAAGGTGGACGCCATCTGCGCGGCGAGGGTCGGTGAGACGAAACCGGGCCGGAAGGCGACCAGAAACTTCAGGCGCTCGGTGTTCTGGCTGACCATCGCGGTGGTCAGCCACGCGTCCTCGCACCAGGCACCGGTGGGGGTGAGCGCCCCGACGAAGCCCAACTCCTCGGCCGCGCGGCCGATCTGGCTCAGATAGGCGACCGTCGGCGGCCGGTCCCGTCCGGAGACGGTGGCGGGCGTGCCGTGGCCACCTCCGACGACGTGGCGGCTGTCGCCGTTGGTGGGCAGGAACCAGTGGAAGGTGAGGGACACGTGGGGTCTCCGATCAGAGCAGGCCGTGCCGGGGCGGCCGGGTTCCGTTGAGCACGTACCGGCCGATGTGCTGGATCTTCCAGCGGGCCGGATCGTGCAGGGTGTGGGTGCGGGCGTCTCGCCAGTGCCGGTGCAGGTTCAGGGAGTTGAGCGCCGATCGGGTCCCGGACACCTCGAAGAGCGCGCTCGCCACCTCCACCGCCGCCTGTGCCGCCTGCACCTTGGCGGCGGCCACGGCGATGGAGGCCTCGGCCGCGGAGTCGTCGGTGAGAGCGGCCTGAGCCGCGTCGACGGCGCGGGCGGCCTCCCGCAGCAGCGCCTCGGACGCCCGCACCTGGAGGGCGAGTTCACCGAAGCGCTGGATCAGCAAGGGGTCCTCGGCAGCCGCCTCGACGCCGCTCTCGAACCACGGCCGGCTCTTCGTCCGGACGAACTCGGCCGCCTCCGCGAGTGCTCCCCCGGCGATTCCGGCGTCGATGGCGGCGTGCAGCAACTGGGCCACCGCGCCATGGAGTTGGGGTCCCTCGAAGGTGAGGTGGTGGGGCAGGACGCGGTCGGCCGGAACCTCGACGCCTTCGAGACGGACGGTGCCGCTGGCCGTCGTGCGCTGGCCGAGTCCGTCCCAGTCGTCGATCACCGTGACGCCGGGTGCATCCGCGGGAACGTAGGCGACGTGCAACTTGTCGTCGTCGGCGCGGGCCAGCACCGGGATCCAGTCGGCGAACAGGGCGCCGGTGGAGTAGTGCTTGACGCCGTCCAGGCGGTACGAGCCGTCCGGCCGCGGGTGCAGGCGGGTGCGGATGTCCTGGACGTGCTTGGTGCCCGCCTCGGACTGCGCGTTGCCCAGGCGGCGGCCGGCGAGCAGCTCCGCGAAGGAGAACTTCCGCTGCTCGTCGGTGCCCTGACGACGGATCACGTTCACATAGACGAAGTGGCTCTGCGGGATCTGGGAGAGGCTTCCGTCGGCGGAGGCGAGCAGCCGGAAGACCTCCGCGAGCGTCGAGGCGCTCACGTCCGCCCCGCCGTGCTCGGCGGGGACGGTGACGGCGAGCAGCCCGGAGGCCGAGAGACGGTCCAACTCCTCGCGGGGCAGCCTGCGTTCGGCGTCCCTGGCGGCGGCGCCCGGGCGGAACTCCGCGGCCAGTGACGCGGCGACCGCGAGGGCCTCCGTGTCGTCGGCGATCACATGGGCGGGTGCGTGACCTGGCGTGGCCGCCGGGGCGGGTGTGGTCACGGCGCTCAGCTCGCCGCCGCCAGTACCGGCAGCCGGCCCAGCGCGGTCGAGAACTGGTCCACCACCTGGGTGAGTGCCTCGGTCGCGGCCGGTGCGACGGTCAGCGAGCCGTCCTCCCGCACGGTGATGTCCTTGTCGAGGGTGAACCAGCCCTGCACGATGTGGGCCGCGCCCATGGAGCTGAGCACCGGACGGAGCGCGTAGTCGATGGCCAGGACATGGGCGGTGGAGCCGCCGGTGGCGAGCGGCAGCACGGTCTTGCCGGTGAGGGCGTACTGCGGGAGCAGGTCCAGGAGTGCCTTGAGGACTCCGGAGTACGACGCCTTGTAGACGGGGGTGCCGAAGACGACCCCGTCGGCGCGCGCGAACAGCTCGGTCGCCTCGACGATCGCCGGGTGCCTGAAGTCGGCACCGAGCAGGGCCTCGGCGGGGATGGTGCGGACGTCGAGCGGGATCACCTCGTGGCCCTGTGCGGTCAGGCGCCCGTCGAGATGGCGCAGCAGACGGTTGGTGCGGGAGGAGGCGGAGGGGCTGCCGGAGACGGACAGGACGGTGGCCATGCGGTCCTCTTTCGGGGAGGCGGGGCGCCCCTTGTTCAGGAAGGGGCGCCCCTGGGGAAGCGGTCAGGAGTACCAGGTGGGTTCGGGCAGTTCGCCCTCCAGAACCCAGCGGCCGACCTCGCGCCGCTTGTACGCGACAGGGTCGTGGAGCGTGTGGGTGCGGACATTGCGCCAGAACCGGTCCAGGCCCTCGGAGGAGGCGGTGGAACGGGCGCCCGTCACCTCGAAGATCCGCTGGGAGATCTCCAGGGACACGTCGGTGGCGCGGGCCTTGACGGCGGCGACCCGGACCTCGAAGTCGCCACGTGCCTTCTCCGTGACCGCGTCGGGGTCGTCGTGCAGTTTCTGGCCCTCGGCGGCGACGGCGTCGGCGAGGGCCTCGGCCGCCCAGAGCTTGGCGGTGAGGTCGCCGTAGACGTCGATGACGTACGGCTCGTCGACCGCGCGCTCATGGCCGCCGTGCAGCCAGGAGCGGGACTTCTCGCGGGTGTAGGTGGCCGCGGTCTCCAGCGCGCCGCCCGCGATGCCCAGGTAGAAGTTGACGAAGACCAGCTGGATGGTGGGGACGTTGAGGGTGTTGTAGACGCGCGGCTGGAACACCTTGTCGACATAGCCGGCGGCGGAGGACCACGGCGTGCGGACGCCGTCGAGGGTGACGCCGCCACTCTCGGTGAGGCGCTGGCCGATGTTGTCCCAGTCGTCGTGGAAGGTCAGGCCCTCGGAGTCGGAGGGCACGATGGCGAAGACATGCTGGTCGGTGCCTTCCAGAACGCCTTCGAGGACGGTGACGTCGGAGACCTTGCTGCCGGTGGAGAAGGTCTTGCGGCCGGTGTAGACGAGGTCGTCGCCGTCCTCGGTCACGACGACGTCCTTGTCGCGCGGGTTGACCGCGCCGCCGAAGAACCAGCGGTTGCGGCTGGCCTCGGCCTCCACGTGCTCCCACTGCTCCCGGGTGCCGACCAGGCGGGCGGCCCAGAACCACAGGTAGTGGTAGCCGAGGAGCTGGCCGATGGAGCCGTCGGCCTTGGCGATCTCGCGGACGACACGGTAGGCGGTGGGCCAGTCCTGGCCTGCGCCGCCGTGCTCGGTGGGGCCGAGCAGGGTGACGAGGCCGGCGTCCTTGAGGAGCTGGACCTCGGCGTAGGGGGTGGCACCGGCGCGGTCGCGCTCGGCGGCGTCGGTGGCGAGGACGGCGGCGGCCTCGGCAGCGCGGGCGATCCAGTCCTGGGCGGTTTCCGGGGCGGGGCGGGTCTGCCAGTGGGTGGGCGTGACGGTGCTCATGTGGATGACCTCTCTCGCGGCGGGCTCAGGCGTGGACGGACACGGACGCGGGCTCGGTGTCCGGGAGCTGGGCCTCCAGCTCGCGCACCAGCGGCAGCACCCGCCGGCCGAAGTACTCGACCTCCTCGTGGTAGTGCAGGAAGCCGAGGAGAAGCAGGTCGACGCCGAGTTTGCGGTACGCCACGATGCGCTCGGCGATCTGCTCGGGTGTGCCGATCAGACCGGTGCGGAAGCCGTCGTTGTACTGGACGAGGTCCTCGAAGGTGGAGTCCTGCCACATGCCCTTCTTGTCGGCGGTGGACTGGCCCGCCTGCTTCACGGCCGCGCCGAACCCCTCGACGGCCTCGCTGTCGGCCTTGGCGACGATCTCCCGCAGGGTGTCGCGGGCCTCGGCCTCGGTGTCCCGGGCGATGAGGAAGGCGTTGAGGCCGAACTTCGGTGCCGTGCGCCCGACTTCGGCGGCGGACTTGCGGACGTCGTCGAGCTGCTCGACGACCCCGTCGAAGTCCTTGCCGTTGGAGAAGTACCAGTCGGAGACCCGGCCGGCCATGGCACGGGCGGCGCTGGAGTTGCCGCCCTGGAAGATCTCCGGGTGCGGCCGCTCCTCGGTGTTGAGGGGCTTGGGCTTGAGGGAGAAGTCACGCAACCGGTAGAAGTCACCGGCCAGTTCGGCGTGGTCCTCGGTCCAGATGCTGCGCAGGGCGGTGATGAACTCCTCGGAGCGGCGGTACCGCTCGTCGTGCTCCAGCCAGGGCTCACCGAGGGCGGTGAACTCGCCCTTGAACCACCCCGACACGACGTTCACGGCGAAGCGGCCCTTGGACAGGTGGTCGGCGGTGGCGCCGAGCTTGGCGAGGACGCCGGGGTGCCACAGACCCGGGTGGACGGCGGCGATGACCTTCAGCCTCTCGGTGGCGAGCAGCAGGGCCAGGCTGAAGCTGGTCGACTCGTGCTGGTACTCGGCGCCGTAGCTGGCCATGTAGCGGACCTGGCTGAGGGCGTACTCGAAGCCGTTGTTCTCGGCGAGGACCGCGAGTTCGCGGTTGTAGTCGTACCCCCAGTCGGTGCGCTGTTCGATCTTGCTGGTGACGAGGCCTCCGCTGACGTTGGGGACCCAGTAGGCGAATTTCACGGGTGCGGGCATGCGGAACTCCTGGTGCGGAATGTTTTCGAGCACGCCGAATTCAGGGATGCGGTCAACAGACGCGCGGGCACGCCGAATTCAGGCGGGGAAAAGGGAAAACGCGGCGGATCGAAGAGGGTTGATCAGGCCGCGGCGCAACAGGAGGCGCTGGAGACGCGCGCGAGGTCGACATGGCGTCGCCGCGTGAGGTCCAGTCGCGTGTTCATGGCATCGATCGTGACAGCCGCCGCCGAGAGGCGTCAAGGAAATCCCGGCCGGTCTCGTATCGCGGACCAGCTATTTCACGAACGTGCGGTGGGGAACCCCTTGAACGTGCCGTGAATACGCGCGTATTCGCGGTTCACGCCGAAGGGAGCGGTGCGAAGGGCGCACCGGATCCGGTGGAGTGGCCGCGGCCGGGCGGACCCGTGGGCCGGCGCCCGGTGGCGGCCGTCCGTGTCAGTCCTCGTCACGCCCCGGGACGACCACGAGGAACGCGTCCGCCTGCAGATCCATCACGACGGTCGCGGGCTCCCCTTTGGCGCGGCGCTCCGCCGCGTACTCCTCCGCCGGCCATGATCCGCGAGGAGCTCCCGCTGGAAACCGCTCCAACACCTTCGCGCCCATAGTGGCCGACACCTCCAGCATCGAACTGCGACTCGAACCGTTCTCTCGTATCAGTGCGGCTTCCCGCGATGCGCGTGACCATGTACCCGCCTTCGCCCCTTCGTCTGTCGCCCGCTCGGCGCATCCGAACCGGGCCCCCGCGCGGAAGTGATCGGGAGGGGGCACCGAGACGAGGGACCGAGGGCCGATGGAGCGCGACGACACCCGAGAGGGACTGCACTGCCTGGTGACCGGCGCCACGGGGTACATCGGCGGCCGGCTCGTTCCGGAACTGCTCGTCGCGGGACACCGGGTGCGCTGCCTGGCCCGCTCCCCGGACCGGCTGCGCGACCATCCCTGGGCCAACCACGCCGAGGTGACGGGTGGCGACGTCACCGACGCCGAGGCCGTGGCCCGCGCCCTGGACGGTGTGGACGTGGCGTACTACCTGGTGCACGCGATGAGCTCCGGCAAGGACTTCGAGGCCACCGATCGCAGGGCCGCGCGGATCTTCGCCGAGCAGGCCCGGGCCGCGGGCGTGCGCCGGATCGTCCACCTCAGTGGGCTCACCCCCGCGGGCGTGCCCGAGGACGACCTGTCCCCGCATCTGCGCTCACGCGCCGAGGTGGCGCGCATCCTGCTGGCCTCCGGGGTGCCGACCACCGTTCTGCGGGCGGCCGTGGTCATCGGCTCGGGATCGGCCTCCTTCGAGATGCTGCGGTATCTGACCGAGCGCCTCCCCGTGATGGTCACGCCCAGCTGGGTGCACACCCGTATCCAGCCCGTGGCGGTCCGCGACGTGCTCGGCGCCCTCGTCGGCAGCGCCCGGATGCCGTCGGAGGTCAGCCGGGCCTTCGACGTCGGCGGACCCGAGGTGCTGACGTACCGGCAGATGATGCTCAGGTACGCGGCGGTCGCCGGGCTGCCGCGCCGCATCGTCCTTCCGCTGCCGGTCCTCACCCCCGGGCTCTCCAGCCACTGGGTGGGGCTGGTGACGCCGGTGCCCGCGTCCATCGCGCGGCCGCTCACCGAGTCGCTGCGGCACGAGGTGGTGTGCCACGAGCACGACATCGCCCGTTACGTCCCCGGAACCCCCGGCGGTCCGATCGGGTTCGACGACGCCGTACGACTGGCTCTGCAAAGGGTGCGGGAAGCGCGGGTCACCACCCGCTGGTCGTCCGCGTCGGTGCCCGGCGCCCCCAGCGACCCGCTGCCCACCGACCCCGACTGGGCCGGCGGAAGTCTCTACAGCGACCACCGGGAGCTCGACGTCGACGCCTCGCCCGAGGCGTTGTGGCGGGTCATCGAAGGCATCGGCGGTGAGAACGGCTGGTACTCCTTCCCGCTCGCGTGGGCGGTGCGGGGAGTGCTGGACCGGCTGGCGGGCGGGGTCGGGCTGCGCCGGGGGCGCCGGGACGCGGCGCGGCTGCGGGTCGGCGACTCGCTGGACTTCTGGCGGGTCGAGGAGATCGAACCCGGCAGGCTGCTGCGGCTGCGGGCCGAGATGCGCCTGCCGGGACTGGCCTGGCTGGAGATGAGGGCGAGCACCGGCGACGACGGCCGCACCCGCTACCGGCAGCGCGCCGTGTTCCATCCACGCGGTCTGCTCGGCCACGCCTACTGGTGGAGCGTGTCCCCCTTCCACGCGGTCGTGTTCGGCGGCATGGCCCGCAACATCGCGCGGGCCGCGGCGAGCACGCACGCGTCCGCACCGCATCGCGCTCCCGTTGTCTGAGCCTCCCGCCCGCCACCCGGCCCGTCGCCGCGACGGGAAACCGATCACCACCGGATCACGCGGATCCGCCCCACTCCCCGGAGTACGTGTCATGAGCATCTCGGTCGTCCTGTTCACCTGCGACCTGCGCCTGCACGACCATCCGCCGCTCACCGCGGCCCTCGACGGCACCGAGCAGGTCGTCCCGCTGTTCGTGCGGGACCGGGCCGTGGACATGGCCGGGTTCGCGGTGCCGAACCGGCTGGCGTTCCTCGCGGACTGTCTGCGCGATCTCGACGCCGGTCTGCGCGAGCGGGGCGGCCGCCTGGTCGTGCGCCACGGTGACCTCGTCGACCAGGTGTGCAAGGTCGCCGCCGAGGCGGACGCCGACGAGGTGCACATGGCATCCGACGTCAGCGCCCACGCGCACCGGCGGGAGGAACGGCTGCGGCGGGCCCTGGAGGCGGAGGGCGTACGTCTCCACGTCCACGACACGGTGACCACGGCCGTCGCTCCGGGCGCGGTGGTGCCGGGCTCCTCGGACCACTTCGCCGTCTTCACCCCCTACTTCCGGCACTGGTCGCAGGAGCGGCTGCGGGACCCGCTCGCGGCCCCGCGGACCGTGCGGGTCCCCGACTGGGTCGGATCCGAGCCGCTGCCGTCCCGCGCCGGATTGTCCGGCCTTTCGGCAGGACTCGCCGAGGGTGGCGAGGCGGAGGGCCGCAGGCGGTTCACGGCCTGGCTGCGCGGCGACATGGCCACGTACGAGGACGGCCACGACGACCTGGCCGGCGACGCGACCTCCCGGCTCTCCCCGCATCTGCACTTCGGCACCCTCTCCCCCGTCGAACTCGTCCACCGGGCGCGCCGGGTGGGCGGTCCGGGCGCCGAGGCCTTCGTCCGGCAGCTCTCCTGGCGTGACTTCCACCGGCAGGTGCTCGCGGCCCGCCCCGCCGTGGCCACCCTCGACTACCGCACCCAGCGCGACAGTTGGCGCTCCGAACAGGAGGCTCACGACGACGTCGAGGCGTGGCGGGAGGGCCGCACCGGCTACCCGGTCGTGGACGCGGCGATGCGTCAGCTGCGGCACGAGGGGTGGATGCACAACCGCGGCCGCCTGCTGACGGCGAGTTTCCTCGCCAAGACGCTGTACGTGGACTGGCGCGTGGGTGCCCGGCACTTCCTGGACCTGCTGGTCGACGGCGACGTGGCCAACAACCAGCTCAACTGGCAGTGGATGGCGGGTACCGGCACCGACTCCCGGCCCAACCGGGTCCTCAACCCGGTCACCCAGGCCAAGCGGTACGACCCCGACGGTGCCTACGTCCGCCGCTGGGTGCCCGAACTGGCCGCGCTGGAGGGGCCGGTGGTGCACGAGCCGTGGAAGCTGGGGGGTCTGGACCGTGCCGCCGTCGACTACCCGGATCCGATCATGGAACTGTCCGACGGGCTCGCCCGCTTCAGACGGGCCCGCGGCCGCGACTGAGTCCGTCCGGACCCGGGCCCATGGGCAGCGCACCCCCGACTACTTGACGCTGTACAGCCCGTCCAGGGTGTCCAGGGCGTCCCCGAGGGTGGTCGGCCGGAGCATTCCCTGGCTGGAGCGGCCGAGCCAGCCGGGTCCGCCGAGCATCACCAAGGGCCTCCTGCGCGCCCCCTTCACCCCCCACTGGGCTGCGGCCACGTGCCGGGCCAGCGGCAGGTCCGCCGAGGAGCGGGCCTGCGCCCACAGGACGACGGCGGCCGGGCCGAGCCGTTCGACCGCGGCCAGCAGCGCCTCGGCGGGTACGGCGGCCCCGAACATCCGGGCGGGCAGGTGCCGTTCGCCCAGCCCGGCGTTGAGCGCCTCCAGCGCCAGTGTGTGCTGCTCGCCGGGAACGCACGCCAGCACGACCGGACCGGGACCGGCGGCCTCGCCGTGGCGGGCCCGCGGATGGGTGCGGCGGCGCAGCGCGGTGGACATGTGCCAGGACAGCAGATGCTCGACCTCGATGTAACGGTCCCCGGACGAGGCCCACTTGCGGCCCACCGCGTGCAGCGTGGGCACCATCACCTCCTGCCAGGCCACGGTGAGGCCGTGGGTCTCGACGGCCGTGGCCAACTGCTCCTCCACGGCGGGTGCGTCGAGTCGTACGGCGGCGCGGGCGAGACCGCGGCACTCCTGGCGCACGTCGCCCAGGGGGAGCGTGCCCGCCGCCCTGGACCGGGGGCGGCTCGACGGTTCCGGGGCGCCCTCCGGTTGCGGGGAGCCCGGCTCCTTCGCAGCTCGCGCCGCCTCGGCGGGCGGCACCCCCGCGGACGTCAGCCGGCACATCGCCTCCAGAACGGCGACGTCCCGCGGGGCCCACCTGCGGTGCCGGCCGTCGGCGCGGACGGCGGGGCCGATGCCGTAGCGGCGGTCCCAGGAGCGCAGCGTGGTGGGCGACACCCCGAGCCGACGGGCCAGGGCCCCGGTGGTGAGGTTCGTCGCGAGGCCATGGGAGGACGCCTCCGGCCGCTCCCGGCTCTCTTCGCTGTCCGGATTGTCACGCATGGGCCGACTATACGACGCAGAACCGATGCAACTTGATGACCTTGTCCCGGGGCTCGGACGATGGCGGCTCGTCACACACCTGGGCCGGCGCGAGTTTCGGCATCCACCGGACCGTCCGTCCGTCGGAGCCGTCCACCGTGGCCGTACACCGCGAGGAGCCTCCGCCATGAACGCGCAGTCGAGCACCCTCCCGGTCGTGCCGTCGGACGCGGCAACCGGGGTGCACGGGTGGCACGCGTCCGAAGGTCCGCCTGCCGAAGCGGAGTTGGCGCGGGGCCTGGCGGCGGGTGACGAGGCGTGTCTGGCAGCGGCGTACCGCCGCTGGTCGCCGCTGGTGCTCACGCTGGCCCGGCGCTCACTGGGCGACGCGAAGGAGGCCGAGGACGTCACCCAGCAGGTGTTCATCGGCGTGTGGCACGGACGGCGGGGTTACCGCCCCGAGCGCGGCACACTCACCGGGTGGATCGTGGGCATCACCCGGCGCAAGATCGCCGACGCCCTGCTCGCGCGGACCCGCCGGTCCGATCTGGTCGCCGCGGCGGGTGCCCGTTTCGCGCTCGACGGACACACCGGCGACCGGACGGACGCGGCCCTGGACCGGGTCGTGGTCGGCGCCGAACTCGCCAAACTCCCCTCCGCCCAGCAGCGGGTGCTGCGTCTGACGTTCTACGAGGATCTGAGCCAGACCCAGATCGCCGAGTGCACGGGGTGGCCGTTGGGCACGGTCAAGAGCCATGCGCGGCGCGGCCTGTACAGACTGCGGCGCGGCCTCGAAGTCGCTTTCGACGCAGAAACGCCGCGTTGAGCGCTCCGAGACCGCGACGCTCCCAGCGGGACGGACATCCACCCAGCTACACATAAAGGGAAAATAAGAGCACACTGTACAGAGGCGGCGCTTACCGCAAACCGCACCAGACGCGGTCAGGCCTGTAAGTCAAAGGAGACGACCCATGGCCAACGTCTCGCCCACCAGAGGTGACATCACCAGCCACCCCGACGCCTCGGAAATGCGGGAACGCTACGCCCGCATGCTCGGCGGTCGCGATGTGGCGCTCGTGGACGGACCGGTGTTCCTGCTCGGTCTGTACTGCGCGGTGTCCCCCTGGATACTCCACTACACGACGAGCCAGCCCGCCCTCGTGACCCACAACCTCATCGTGGGCATCGCGATCGGACTGCTGGCCCTCGGGTTCACCCAGACCCCGGAGCGCATGTACGGCCTCAGCTGGGCCTTCTGCGCCGTCGGGATCTGGATGATCATCGCCCCCTGGGTCGTCGGCGACAGCCCCGACGCCGGTGTGGCACTGAACAACATCATCATCGGCGCCCTCGCTCTGGTCCTGGGGCTGATGTGCACCGTCACGGCGGCGAGGAGCGCCCCCAAGCCGTAGGAGAACCCGCGACCATGAGACGCGAGGGCCGGTCCACCACGTGCGGACCGGCCCTCGCGCATGGTCAGCGGCCCGGTACCGGCCAGGACTCCTGGGGCCGCCCGGTCAGTCCAGGAAGGCGCCCAGTTCCCGCCGCCGCGCGGCGACCCACGTCCACGCGGCCCGCACCTCGTCGACGGCCCCCTGCTCACGCAGCGCGGCCATGGCCGGTTCTCCCCGCAGCGCCGCCGCCTCGATCCCCCTCCAGCACCGGTCCTGCCACCACAGCACGGTGTCCAGCACCTCGTCCCGCCCGTCGAGGCCGTAGGCGTCGCAGATCAGCCGGATGCGGCGAGCGGTCTCCGGTACGTCGGTGATGTCCGGCCCCAGGCCGAGGTACTGCCAGCACACATGGGCGATGTCGTGGATCCGTGCACCCGGCGCGGCAAGGTCCCAGTCGATGAGGGCCACGGGCCGCCACCCGCCTTCGCCAACCCTGTACACGGTGTTCTTCGGTGCGAGGTCGTTGTGGCAGACGACGTCCTGGTCACCGGCGAGGGGCGTTCCGTGCGTCAGGTCGTGGAAGGCGCGGACGAGCCGGGCGACCTCCACGAGAGCCTCGTCGGAACGGGCAGCGGTGCGCTCCCGTTCGGTCACGGCGGCCCGTCCCTCGATGTAGCGGAAGATCTCCCGGCCCTGTTCGTCCGTGCCGAGGACCCGGGGCGCGATCTGCCTGCCGTCGCTCTCGAACAGCGCGAGCAACTCCCCCACGAATGCCGACCGCTGCGTCGGTGTGCGCCGCACGGTCGCTCCGATCCGGACGACTTCGTTGACCGCGCCGCCGCCGAGGACCCTCTCCGTCACCTGACCGCCCTCCCGGGGCAGGATCGCCCCATGGACATCGACGGAACCTTCGCCCTCGTCCCGCCCGTACGTCTCGAAGGCTACGGCGTCCGGCTCCGCGCGTGGGAGGACGCCGACCTCGCCGACCTGGTGGCGCTCTACGACGATCCCGAGATGGCCCGCTGGACCCCGGTGCCCTCCCCGTTCGACCTGGACGCGGCGCGCCGCTATCTCGCCGGGGCACGGGAGGGGCAGGCCGAGGGCCACAAGGTCCAGTTGGCCATCACCACGGACGGTGTCCTGCCCCGGGGCGAGGTCCTGATGTTCCGCAGCGGCTCGGACGAACGGGACCTGGAGCTCGCCTACGGTGTCGGCTCCGCCCACCGGGGACAGGGGCTGGCCGGGAGGGCGGTGCGGCTGGCGGCCGAGTACGCGGTCCGGGAGATCCGGCCACGCCGTGTGGTGCTGCGCATCGACGCAGCCAACGCTGCGAGCGAGGCGGTCGCCCGGTCCTGCGCCTTCGAGCCCGCGGACGAGCCGCAGGTCAGGAGGGCGTCACGGGACCGGGAGGCCGTCCTGCGGACGTGGCAGCTGCGCGCCTGAAACCCCGTGGCCCGGAGAGGACTTGGGCTGCCGCCATCGCCGTATGGGTCACTCGGAGGCGCGGCTCATCGGTGGACGGGCCGGAGTCGGCAGGACGACCGCGGACGCGCGTGCGCCCGCCGGCACGCTGCGCGTGGTGACCGACGGGCGCTCGGTGATCGACGTCGCGGACGGGGTGACGGCCGCGACCGGGCGGGTCCCGGTGCGGCTCAGCTGACGTTCAGGGCCGTGTCGTCGATGACGAACGACGTCTGGAGGGTGGAGCCCTCCGTGCCGGTGAACTTGAGGGTGACGGCCTGCCCCGCGTAGCTCGCCAGGCTGAAGCTGCGCTGGGTGTAGCCGGAGGCCGCGTTGAGGTTCGAGTACGTCGCCAGGGTGCCCAGGACCGTTCCCGAGCTGTTGAGCACCTGCACCTTGAGGGTGTCGTAGGCGGTGCTGGTGGTGGTCTCGGCGGTGTCGACGTGCAGGTAGAAGCTGAGCGTGGCCGTGGTGCACGCCGACGGCACGGTCACCGACTGGGACAGGGTGTCGGTGCGCGCGGAGCCGTAGCCGTCCAGCCAGGCGTAGTAGGAGCCGGTGCGCGCGGACTCGCTGCCGGAGTTGGTGATCACCCCGCTGCTCGCGGCCCAGGTCGAACTGCCGGACTCGAAGCCGTTGTTGCCGAGGAGCTGGGCGGCTGTGCAGGTGGAACCGCCGCCCCCGCCACCGCCGCTGCTGCTCCCGCCGGTCAGCCACTCGGTGGCGTTGAGGGCGAGAGCCGCGTTGGTGGCGCCGGTGTCGTTCCAGCCGTCGTAGAGGGTGTTGCCGGACTGGCCGGTGCCGTCGTCGATGGGTGAGCTGTCGCCCCAGAAGGCGACGCGGCCGCTGCCGAAGGTGCTCGTGGCGAAGAAGGCGCCGGTGTTGCCGGAGTAACCGGAGCGGTAGACCAGGCCCTTGACACTGGAGTTGTCGGCGGGCTTCAGGGTGACCGTGGTGCCGTCGGCGATCAGGCTCTTGGTGACGGTGCCGAAGGAGCCGTGCAGCACGGGGTCGCTGCTGTCGCTGATGGCGGCCGGATAGCCGGAACTGATGTCGAGCGAGTCGATGGAGAAGCCGAACGGGTCGGTGGAGTCGACGCTGTTGTTGGTCATCAGGTCGTTGAGGATCTCGACCGCGTCCTCGCCGTCGTTGTTGCGGTCGGCGCCGGTGTGGTCGGAGACCATGAAGAGGCCGCCGCCGTTCTTCACGAAGGTCATGATCGCCGTCTTCTCGGCGGCCGTGAAGAGCGTGTTGGGCTCGGGCAGGACCAGGGTGTCGAAGTTCGACAGGTCGGTTGCCGAGGAGCCGCCGTACGTAAGGGCGCTGGTCGAGGTCTTGAGGCTGTAGGCGCCGGTCTTCTGGAGGGCCACGCCCCAGGAG
This sequence comes from Streptomyces sp. NPDC031225, assembly GCF_055570355.1. Taxonomy (NCBI): domain Bacteria; kingdom Bacillati; phylum Actinomycetota; class Actinomycetes; order Kitasatosporales; family Streptomycetaceae; genus Streptomyces; species Streptomyces sp. NPDC031225. The sequence continues at coordinate 277,429 of NZ_JBVIHJ010000008.1, forward strand.
GAGAGGGCGCCGGTCCAGTCGGTCTCGGCGGAGGGCGAGGAGTCCTGCCCGGTGGGGTCGGGCTGGCTGGTCGAGATGATCCAGTCCGCGTTGCCGGCCGTCTCGGCGTGGGCGTTGTCGAAGAGGACACGGTGCGGGGTGGCAGCGGCGGCGGGGGTGGCCTGCACGGCGACGCCCGTGGCGGCCAGGGTGAGTCCGGCGAGTACCGCGCCGAATCTGCAGCGGGGTCCGGTAGATCCGAGCATCCGGCATACCTCCGTGAGGAGTTGGGGAAGGGTGATGCGGGGACGGGAACTACGCGCATAGATACACGACTAATTTGAACGGTACATGACACCAAGAAAGCTGAACAGAACATTCCGGTCCACCCGCCGAGGATTGACCGGGTATTGACCGACAGCAGGACAAGAGTCGGACTGTCCCCGCCTCCAGCGGGCACCAGCACTACACGAAGGTCAACGAAGAAGGGGCGGAGATGGAGATCTCGGGCATCATCAGTGCCATCGTCATCGGCATCATCATCGGTGTCCTGGGTCGGCTGGTGGTCCCCGGCCGTCAGCGGATCGGGATCCTGTGGACCATCGCGGTCGGCATCGTGGCCGCGCTCATCGGTGCGGCGATCGCCAGTGCCCTTGACGTGGCCGACACCAACGGCATCGACTGGATCGAGTGGCTCATCCAGATCGGTCTCGCCGCGATAGGCGTGGTGGCTCTGGACCGGGCGAAGGCTCGTCGCTGACGGTCGAACGGTAAACAGCGCGACCCCGGCAGGGGCGAAGAGGGCGGTGCGCCGGAATTTCCGGCGCACCGTCGCGCGTCCGGGCCCAGGCCGCAAATCCCGTTGCGGGCGTCGGAGCGCGGCGGCAGGCTGCAACCACCGCCCGACCCGCCTCCCCGACGGAGACCCGCTTGTCGCTCCACATCACCCCGCTCGCCGATCCCGGACCCGCCGTCTCCAGCCGCCGCCTCGCCTGGCTGGCCTCCGGGGACGACGGGGTACCGCTCGGGTCCGCCTTCCTGCGGCTGTTCACCAAGGAGGGCCAGGAGCACCTCGCCGAGCTGGAACTCGCCGTGCACAGCGCCGAGCGTCGGCAGGGCGTCGGGACCCGGCTCCTGGAGGCCGCCGTGGACGCGGCGAAGGCGGAGCGCAGGCGGTCGGTGATCGCCCAGGCCGTCCAGGGCGCCCCCGCCGACCCGTTCCTGGCCGCGCGGGGATTCCGGCAGGTGCTGACCCTCGTCCACGCCCGGCTCCCACTGGCCGGCCTGGACCGGGCCGCGCTCGACACCATGGCCGAACTGCCGCACCCCGGCTACCGGTTGACCGAGTGGGAGGGCACCGTGCCACCACAGTTGGCGCGGTCGTTCGCCGACTCACGGCGCGCGATGGACGACATGCCGATGGACGGCACGGACTTCGGCACGGTCGTCTGGGACGTGGACCGGGTGGTCGCGGCGGCCGAGGCTGTCGCCCGGCGAGGTGAGCTGCTGCACACCGTGGCCGCCGTGGACGCGGCGGACGGCAGCGTGGTCGGATTCTCCGAACTGGTCTTCCCCGGCGACGGCTTGGGCGACGGACAGCACTACGGCACCGCCGTACTCCCCGGACACCGGGGCCACGGCCTGGCCCGCTGGATGAAGGCCGCAGGCATCCGCCACGCCCGTGAACGGCACCCTGAACTCGCCGGGTTGCGCACCGACACCGCGGACGGCAACGCGCCGATGCGCGCTGTCAACGACGCCCTCGGATACGTACCGACGCACACGGCCGTGGAGTACCAGCTCGACCTGTGATCACCGGGCGTCACGGCTGGACGGGCGTCCAGCAGTCCGTAGCGCGGTGCGGCGAGCGGGCGTAGCTGGCATCGCGAGGCAGGCGGGAGGGTGACGACGGGCCCTAGGGCCGGTACACGTGCGGCTGCGTGATCGTCAGCGGTTCGAAGCCGAGGCGTTCCAGGATGGGGCGGCTTGTGGGCATCGCGTCGACCTGGAGATAGCGGTAGCCGCGCTCCACGGCGGCGCGGGCGCGGTGGGCGACCAAGGCGCGGTAGATGCCGCGGCCGCGCCAGCCCTCGACGGTGCCGCCGCCCCACAGGCCGGCGAAGCGGGTGCCGGGCACCAGTTCCATGCGAGCCGCGCTGACCGGCACGTCACCGGCGAGCGCGACCACCGCGACGACGGTGTCGGGATCGTCCTGCAGCCGGGCCTGCAGTTGGTGCCGCAGTCGGGTGCTGTCGGTGCCGAAGGCCTTCTCGTGCACGTCCGCCACCAGGTCGACGGCCGCCCGGTCGGTGACCGGAAGGAAGCGGATCCCCTCGGGCGCCTCGGCGTCCAGGGTGAGTCCGGCGACCTCGGCGATCATCAGGGTCTCCTCGGGCCCGGGGGTGAACCCGGCCGCCCTGAGCCGCTGTCCCAGATCGATGGGCAGATCATGGCCGTACAGCTTCCACTCGAACTCACGGCCGAGGTTCGTGTAGTGGGCGATCTGCTCGGCGATGGCCTTGTCGGCGCTCGCCTCGTCGAGATCGGACCAGACGACGCCGTTCCAGCCGTGCTCGGCACCGATCTGACGGACCACCCCGCCGACTCGCTCGACACGGGCGCCTGGGCCGTCCGGTTGTGCGCCTTCGCGCATGTCCCGGTCGTAGAGAGCGAGTACCGCAACATGATCCATGCGCTCACTTCATCACCCGGACGCCTCCGCGGCAATGGCGTTTACGGCCGTCCGGCCTCCGCGCGCACCGCCGCCAGGTAGGCGCTCAGCCGGTCGCGGTTGCGGGCCAGGCAGTCGATCCTGCTCTGGATGCGGTCGACGTGGGCCTCCAGGAGGGCGGCCGTGCGGGGTGTCAGGTGCTCGGGCGGCAGCAGGATCTCCTCCGGCCCGGACAGGTACGGCAGGATCGCGCGGATCATCTCGGTGGTCAGGCCCGAGTCCAGCAGCCCGCGGATCTGCTGGACGTCCCGGACCGTCGCCTCGCCGTAGTCGCGGTACCCGTTGTGGTTCCGCTCGGGGTGCAGGAGATCCTGCTCCTCGTAGTAGCGCAGCAGCCTGGTGGGGACTCCGGTGCGACGGGACAGTTCACCGATCCTCATGACACGCTCCAGGGTCGCCCTTGCCTTCACACTGGTGTGAAGGTCCGAGCATGGTCCCATGTCCACCACTTCCCTGGCCGAGGGCACAGCCCTGCCCACGCCCGCACCCCTGCCGTGGTCCGCCCTGCTGGCCCTGTCGACGGCGGCCTTCACGGCCGTGCTGACCGAACTGCTGCCCGCGGGGCTGCTGCCCCGCATGGCTCCGGCGCTGGGTGTCTCCGAGGCCCGGGTGGGCTTCCTCGTCACCGGGTACGCGGGGGCGTCCTTCGCCGCCGCGATACCCCTCACGGCGTTGCTGCGCGGGCTGCCGCGCCGGACGGTGCTCGTCGGCGCGCTGCTCGGCTTCGCGCTGAGCAACGCGGTGGTGGCGCTGTCCTCGTCGTACGCCCTGACGTTCGCGGCACGGCTGGTGGCCGGGGGCATGGGCGGGACGCTCTGGGCGATGCTCGCCGGGTACGCGGCGCGGATGGTGCCGGCCGACCGGCGCGGCCGGGCGATCGCGATCGTGCTCGCCGGGATCACCCTCGCACTGTCCCTGGGTGTCCCCGCCGGGACGCTGCTGGCCGGGGCTGTGGGCTGGCGGGCGGCGTTCGGGGTACTGGCGGGGCTCGCGGTGCTGCTGGTGGGCTGGGTGAGGTGGCGGGTGCCCGCCTTTCCCGGTGAGGCGCCGGAGGCACGCGTGCCGCTCGTCCGGGTAGCCGCGCTGCCGGGGATTCCGGCCGTCCTGTCCGTCACGCTGTTCCTGCTGGTGGGGCACCAGGTGATGTACACCTACGTGGCCCCGTTCGCGGCGCATGCCGGCTTCGGTCGTACGGGGCTTGTGCTGCTGGTGTTCGGGGCGGCGACGGTGGTGGGGATCTGGATCACGGGGGTGCTGGTGGACGGGCATCTGCGGGCGGCGCTTCTGGGCGCGCTGGGGCTGTGCGCGGCCGTGATGCTCGCGCTGGGCCTGGCTGCCGGGGTACCCGGGATCCTGCTGGTCTCGGTCGCCCTCTGGGGGCTCGCCTTCGGGGGTGCGCCGACGCTCATCCAGACGGCGTTGGTGGACGCCTCGGGTCCTGAACGGGCGGACGTGGCCACGTCGTTGCAGACCACGGTGTACAACGCGGGGATCGCCGCGGGTTCACTGACCGGCGGTGTCGTGCTGGAGGACGCAGGCGCCGGGGCGCTGCCGTGGACCGCGCTGCCACTGCTCGTGCTCGCCCTGGCCGTGGTCGTGGTCGCCCGCCGTGACGCGTTCCCGATGCGACGCGGGGGCTCGGTGACACCGTGAACAGTTGCCGGGACATCGCGGCGCTCTCGGCGGAGCGCTCAGGCTCGTTGCGAGGAGGACGTATCCCATGGTCGTGAAGGACACCGAACTGCCGTATCTGCGCCGCTGCGTGGAGCTGGCGACCGAGGCGCTGGAAGCCGGGGACGAGCCGTTCGGTTCCGTCCTGGTGGACGCGGGCGGTGAGATCCTCGCCGAGGACCACAACCGTGTGGCCTCCGGCGACCGCACCCGGCATCCCGAGTTCGAGTTGGCCCGCTGGGCGGCGGCGCACATGACACCCCCGGAACGCGCGGCGGCGACGGTGTACACCTCCGGCGAGCACTGTCCGATGTGCGCGGCCGCGCATGCCTGGGTGGGTCTGGGACGCATCGTGTACGTCGCCTCGTCCGAGCAACTGACCGAGTGGCTGGGCCAGTTGGGCGTCCCGGCCCCACCGGTACGGGCCCTGCCGGTCAACGAGGTCGCCCCCGGGGTGATCGTGGAGGGCCCGGTCCCCGGGTTGACGGACGCCGTACGGCAGTTGCACCACCGGTTCCACCGGCGCTGACATCCGCTCTCCCGGGAGGCGGGGCGTCGTACGGCGGAGGCCCCGCCGGCCGATGTCCGGGAGGGCCTTCCGTCGTCCGTCAGCGCATCGCCCGCGGGCGGGAGCGGCGGTAGACCGCCGCTCCGCCGAGGACCAGCGCGGCACTGCCCAGCGCGGCGGGCAGGACGGGGTCCGCACCCGTGTGGGCGAGGGCGGCCCCGAGGTCCGGCGGCAGGGGCACGGCCTGTTCGGGGCCAGGCCCGTGCTTCGGCGGAGTGCCGGGCGTGGGGTTCGTCGGCCGGTCGGGGGTGGTGGGTGCGTCGGGGAGGTCCCCGGAGGTGTTCACGGAGTCGTTGCCGAAGGACGGGTTGCCGACGCCGACCGCGTTCACGGAGTTTCCGCTGACATTGACCGGCAGATGGACCGGGAGCCGCACCCCGTTGCCTGAGAGCAGACCTGGCGAGTCCGTCCCGTGGCCCTCAGCGCTCGCCCCGCCATGCACCGACCCGGCACGCGCCGCCGTGTCACCGCTCGCGGCCCGTTCACCGGACACCGCCCGGTCGTGGCCGCCGGAGTCCTCGTTGACGCAGGTGTTGCCCGCGGCGGGGTTCAGGAGCCCCACCACGTCGACGGTGTTCCCGCACACGTTCACCGGAACGTGCACCGGAAGCTGAACGGTGTTGCCGGAGATCAGCCCGGGCGAACCCGCCGCGACACCGTCGGCCGTACTGCCCCCACCGGCCGCGAACGCGGCGGACACCGGCATCGTCACGGCCATCGCCCCGGACGCGGCGACGACGGCGAGGAGACCGTTTCGGGTAACCCTTCTCATAGGTTGCCTGCCTTCCAGACATCGACGCGGGCACTCACCCGCACCGCGTAAAACGCGGGCGAACCATCGGAGTTATGGCTAATCGGCCTTTCACCCCATCGAGCGAAATGGTTGTCGAACTTCAGGCAAAACAGACTCATCGGCACCGAGCGGGCGAAGAGTAGGGCACGTTCCGTGATCCCGCTCGCGCGGAGGCGTGCCGTCAGAGGGCCGCTTATCGTGATCGAGGGCGCCGGTGATCCGGTCCGCTAGGGGCGTCCCTGGAGGAATCCATGCCGGCCAAGCTGTCGAGGGGGCAGTGCGCTCTCTTCGGAGCCATGGGGCTCGCCCTGCTCGGCGCCGGACTTCCCGCGACGGCCGCGGACGGCTCGGGGCCCGACCTGTCGCGCTTCTACCGGCAGCGGATCAGCTGGTCGAAGTGCGTGGGCATGGAGGCCCCCGACGACCTCCAGTGCGCGAAGGTCACCGTCCCCCTCGACTACGCGAAGCCCCGCGCGGGCACCCTCGACCTGGCCCTCGCCCGCTACCGGGCGGCGACCCGGCACAAGAGGGGCTCGGTACTGCTGAACTTCGGCGGTCCGGGCGGCGCCGGCGTGCCCGGGCTCGCGGCCGCAGGCGACGAGTTCATGGGCCTCACGGACGAGTACGACGTGGTGTCCTTCGATCCGCGAGGCGTGGGCCGGTCCTCCCCGGTCAGCTGCGGCGAGGGCACCGACGCGGCACTGGAGGCGACGGACGACGACACGGCCCTCACCGACAATCCGCGGGCCGTACTGGGTCGGTTGCGGAAGGCGGCCGACCAGTGCGCCAAGCACTCCGGGCCCGTGCTCCCCCACATCGGCACGGTGAACGCCGCGCGCGACCTGGACATCATGCGCCAGGCCCTGGGCGACAGGAAGCTCACCTACCTCGGCTTCTCCTACGGCACCAGGCTGGGCGCGGTGTACGCGGCCCGGTTCCCCGGGAAGGTGGGCCGGATGGTGCTCGACGGCGTCGACACACTCACCGAGCCGCTGGCCGAGCAGGGTGTGGCGGGTGCCGCCGGGCAGCAGACGGCCCTGGAGAACTTCGTCGACTGGTGCGTGAAGGACATCGCCTGTCCGTTCGGCACCGACGCGCGTGGCGCCCGGGAGCAGGTCGTACGACTCGTCGCCTCGCTGGACGAGGATCCGGTGCCGACGGGCTTCGGCCCCGACTTCACCGGCCAGGATCTCGTGGGCGCCATCGGCCAGGCCCTCTACAGCGAGGATCTGTGGCCCTCGCTGGAGCGGGCGCTCGCCGAACTGGTGGAGCAGGGCGACACGACGGGCGTCCTCGGCTTCGCGGGCGGCGGGTCCGGGTTCCTCGCCGCTGCGCGTTCGGCCGCCCCCACCACCGGTACCCCGTCCGACGACCCTACGGACAGCCCCCTGGCCGACGTGGAGGACGTGCCGCTCGACAACCTGGTGGCGGCGATGACGGCGGTGAACTGCGCGGACGACCCCGACCGCCCCGGCGCCGACCGGATCGGCAAGGACCTGGCCCGGCTGCGGGCCGCGTACGAGCAGGCGTCCCCGGTCTTCGGCCGCTACCGCCTCACCGAGTACCTGATGTGCTACGGCCGCCCGAAGGGCACCGACTACATCCGCGAGAAGGTGCGCGACGTCCACACTCCGAAGATGCTTCTCGTGGGCACCCGCGGGGACCCGGCGACGCCGTACCGGTGGACCGTGGAGACCGCGAAGCGTCTGGGCGGGTCGGCCGTGGTCCTCGACAACAGGGGCGAGGGACACACCGGTTACGGCTCCTCGAAGTGCGTGCACCGCAAGGTCGACGACTTCCTGCTCTACGGCAGCCTGCCGCCGAACGGCAGTTCCTGCGGGCCCGGACACGACGACTGACACCGGCCGGTGAGCCGGGCGCTAACCCTCCCAGTGCGCGAGCCGGTGCATGGCCGTGGCCGCCCCGGTGAAGCCGTCCTCGCCCAGCACCACCCGCAGTTCGGCGTTGAAGCGGTCGATCTCCGGCTGGGCGGCCCGCAGGGCGCCGACCCCCGCGTCGGTCAACTCCAGCACCACGGCCCGGTGTTCGTGCGGATGCGCGTCCTTGGCGACGAGGCCGGCCGCGGTCAGCCGCCCGATCAGTCCCGTCACGGCGGACTCGCGCAGTCCGGCCTTGGCGTACGCGTACACACCGGCGTCGAGATCCGGGCGGCGGACGGCCAGGTTCTGGAAGACGAAGGCCGGCATCAGCATGCCGAAACCGGCGACCGCCCACGCGATGAGCGCCCCGGCCACGCCCGTCTCCTGGGCGAACCGGCGGGGCAGCGAGAAGACCCCGGCGCCGACCATGGAACCCACGACCATGATGGTCAGGGTCGGCAGGCTCAGCTTCGCGGTGGCCGCGGGAGCCTCGGTCTCCGCGTCGTTCTTCGTCATGAGATCACCACATTAACAACGAAATACACCGAATGCCCGATCAAGTTGCCCCAAATGCCTGATCGGTGAATCAGTTCTATGGTGCTCTTATGGAGCACGCACTCAGCCCTGCGACCCTCTCCGAACTGCGCCGCCCGCGCGCCTATCCGGCGGTGTCCGTACTGACGCCGACACACCGCCGCGAACCCGAGAACGCCCAGGATCCGGTCCGGCTGCGCAATGTCGTGGCCGAGGCCAAGAAGCAGCTCGAAGCCGACCCGGCCGTCCCGCGGGAGCGGCGCATCGACGTCTCCCGGCAGCTCGACCAGGCGCTCGCCGAGATCGACCTGGCACACGTCGAGGACGGACTGGTGATCTTCGCCGCGCCGGGCGAGCACCAGGTGTGGTCGCTGGCCCGCGAAGTGCCGGAGCGGGTGGTGCTCTCGGACACCTTCCTCACCCGCAACCTCGTCTCCGCACAGGCCTCCGAGCGGCCGTTCTGGGTGCTGTCGGTCTCCGCGGACCACGTCACGCTGTGGAACGGCGGCGTCGACCGGGTCTCCGAGCACCGCGCCGGCGGCTTCCCGCTGTCCAGGAGCCGCGAGAACTTCGACGCCGAGCGCCAGGAGCGGATCGGCGATCTGCCGAGCACCTTCCGGGACGAGGGCACCCGGCACTTCCTGCGCGAGGCGGACTCCGCGCTGGGCAAGCTCCTGCACGAGGATCCGCGCCCGCTGTACGTCACCGGCGAGACCGCCGCGCTGTCCGCGCTGGACGATGTCGGCAGTGCCACCAGGAACGCGGTGCACGTCCCGCACGGCGGGCTCGCGCACGGCACCCCGGACGCGGTGTGGCAGGCGGTGCGGCCACTGGTCGCGGCGGAGGCCCGCAAGAGCACCGAAGCCGTGGCCCGGGAGCTCGAATCGGCGCGCGGACGGCGGGCGTTCGCGGCCGGCGTCGACGAGATCTGGCAGAGCGCCCGGGAGGGCCGACTGCGACTGCTTGCCGTCGAGGAGAACTACCGGGTGACGGTGCGCGACGGGGGCGGCGACCATCTGATGCCGGCCGACAGCGGTGACCTCGATGCCCGCGAGGACATCGTGGACGAGATCGTCGAACAGTGCCTGGAGACCGGTGCCGACGTCCGCTTCGTACCGGACGGCACCCTCGGCGGCGCCGACGGCATCGCGGGGGTCCTGCGGTACTGAACGGTGGCAGGGCGGACATCGGGGCGCCGAACGCCGCCCCGATGCTCAGCCGCCCAGCGCTCAAACGCTTCCGAAGAGCGCGCTGAGCCCCTGCTCGACGGCCTCGCCGAGGTCCTCCTCGCCGTCGCCGACCACGGCGTAGGTCCGCAGCAGGAAGCGGCGCAGGGTGGGTGTGTCGAACTGGAGGAGGGCGAGGCCGAACGGGGAGTGGAACTCGACGACGGTGGTGGCCCCGCCCCACGGCCACAGGTGCACGTCTCCGCCACCCGCCGGGCCGCTCAGCCCCTGCTCCAGCAGGGCTCGGGCGAAGGTCCAGGTCACCCCCCGCCCGTCCAGGGAGACTTCGGGCGGAAAGTCGACGCACACCGCCAGCGGGTCGGTTGAGCTGTAGCGCAGGGTGGCAGGGACAGGCAGTTCCTGGTTCTCCGCGGTGATCAGACGGGCGCGGGCCGGCTGCTCGAAGGTCGTGTCCATAGCGGTCTCCACTGCGGGCGAGAAGTCGGCCGGTTGTGCCGATGTGTAGGTACGACCTCGCAGGTGCCGTTTGCATTACGCCGGAGCGGGGGTGAATTTATGTGACCTGCGTCACAGCATGGGGTGCCGTCACCCTTCGGCGATCACCAACCCGTACACATCCACCACCACGCAACACCACGCCGGTCGCCGTGACCCCACCCCTCACCGCCGCGACCGCGATCCACACCCTCTGGCACGGCCCGATCCGCCTATGCCAAACTCCTTAGAACACAGGACCGTCGAACACACAAATGAACACCGGGCCGACCACCCCCACGACCCGTCAAGTCACGTACTGCGCCTACGACTTGAGATATCGAACGCCGTAGACGACATGCCCGGTACGACCGCTCCGTGAAGACTGTGGCATATGCCAGAAGCACCACCGTATCGTGTGCTGCCAAATCCCTTACAGCGCGTCGCGGCCTGTGCCACAGTCGTAACGGTCCCTCCGTCCCGCCTTGGTCGAACCGTCCCCGCATCGGAGTGCGTCATGTCGTCCCACCTCTCCGCGGACCGCCCAGCCGCCCAGCCGCCAGGACGCGGCTCGGTCGACGCGCTCATATCGCAGGCGCGACGGCTCAAGGGCAACGTGGACGCCGTGCGACGGGACGCACCCGGCGACGGTTCGGACCCCCAGGAGCGCTGGCAGCGCGCACTGTACGACCTCGCGCTCCATCAACTCAGCGATCTGGACGGCCACTTGGCTCAGCTGCGGGACGGGCCGCCACCCGTGCCGTCGAGGGCGGAGCCCGTCGAGCGAGCCGCGCCGCCCGCTCCCCGGCGAGGCTCGTTGCTCAGCCGGGTCGGCAGCGCGGAGTGGAACCTGCTGACGGACGAGGCGAGTTGGTCCGGGGAGCTGTACCAGATCCTTGGCCGCGACCGCACCGCTCCCCCGCTCACCCTCGACGAACTCCCCTCCCTCGTGCTCGACGAGGACCGGCCGAAGCTGACGGCCATGGTCACGGGCTGCCTGGTCGACGCCCAGCGCATGGACGGCGAGTTCCGTGTCGTGCGCCCGGACGGCGCGGTGCGCACCGTCCACATGATGGGCGAGCCCGTGCTGGCCGCCGACGGCAGCACCGCCTCGATGTGGGCCGTACTGCGGGACGTCAGCGAACTGCGGCGCAGCGAGCGGGTCGTGGGCGAGACCCGTGACTCGTTACAACGCCACAGGCAGCGCGCGCAGAGCGAACACCGGCTCGCGGTCGAGCTGCAGGAGGCCGTGCTGCCGCCGTGGCGCGGTTCCCTGCGGCTCCCGCACCAGGGCCCCGAGACCCTGGACCTGGCCGCCCACTACCTGCCGTCGTCGACGAGCGCCCTGATCGGCGGCGACTGGTACGACGCCCTCGAACTGGCCGACGGCGAGACCCTTCTCAGCGTCGGCGACCTCACCGGACACGGAGTCGCCGTGGCCTCGGGCATGGCGACCCTGCTGGGCGCCGTACGCGGCATGGCGATGGCCGGCACCCAGCCCGGCCAGTTGATGGCCCTGCTCAACCAGTTGCTCGACGCCACCGTGCAGCCGGCCCTCGGCAGCGCCGTTTGCTGCCGCTACCGGCCCGAGACCCGCACCCTGGTCTGGGCGCAGGCCGGGCACCCCGCCCCGCTGCTGTTCCGGGGCGGGACGGGGCGCAGGCTGAACTCCCCCGACGGCGTCCTCCTCGGCGCCACCTCCGGAGCCGTCTACGCGCAGGCCGAGGAGACCCTCGAACCGGGCGACGTACTCCTGCTGCACACGGACGGACTGGTGCCCGGGCACAGCGACGCCGCTGCCGTGAGCCGACTCCTGGACCTGGCCCCCCGTTTCGGCGGGGCGCGCACCGCCCAGGACTGTGTGCGGACAGTCGTGGAGGAGTTCGGTGAGACCGAACGCGCGGACGACGCATGCGTGCTCATCGCCAGGGTGGCTTCATAGAGGGGTACGGCACAGGAACCGGGCGTGCGAAGCCCCGCACCGGCAAGAGCCGTGTCTCGGCACGGTCCCCCTGTACCCGTGCTCACGTCCGTGCGCTGTTGCCGCCCCTTCCCTTCGGCTTCGGCAGCGCCAGCCTGATCTCCTCGCGCAGCTCGTTGATCTTCGGGTAGCCGGAGAACTCGGCGGTGAGCCGGTACATCTGGCGCAGCCTGTCCCAGGTGCGGTGGGAGGAGTTGGAGCCCATCGAGATCAGCGCCAACCGCGCGTACCGGTCCGCCTGTTCGGGGTCGTCGGCGATGAAGCAGGCCGAGGCCATCGACAGGAAGTCGAAGATCTTCGACCGCTGACGGCCGTCGACCCGCAGGGCGAGGGCCTTCTCCGCGTAGTGCTGGGCGTGCGCGGCGGCGCCGGGATCGTGCTCCGCCAGAGTGCGGTAGGCCAGGGCCTGCATGCCGTACAGGTCCTCCTCCTTGAAGGTCTGCATCCAGCTCGGCGGCGGGACGTCGCCCCGGTCGGAGACGAAGAGGTCCTCCGCCTGTCCGAGGGTGCGGCGCATGGCCTGGCCCTTGCCCATGGAGGCCTGTGCCCAGGCCTCGATGGTGTAGAGCATCGCCCTGGTGCGCGGCAGCACCTGTTCGCCGGAGCCGGACCGGGCGAGCTTCATCAGGTCGAGGGCGTCGTCGGGGCGGCCCAGGTGCACCATCTGACGGGCCGCCCTGGAGAGCGCCTCGCCGGCGCGGGGCCGGTCACCGCCCTCTCGCGCGGCATGGGCGGCGATGACGAAGTACTTCTGGGCCGTGGGTTCGAGGCCTACGTCGTGGGACATCCAGCCCGCGAGGACGGCCAGGTTGGCGGCGACGCCCCACAGGCGCCGCTGGAGATGGTCGGGGTGTCGGTAGGCGAGCATGCCGCCCACCTCGTTGAGCTGGCCCACGACCGCCTTGCGCTGAAGGCCGCCGCCGCGGGCCGCGTCCCAGGCCCGGAACACCTCGACCGAGCGCTCCAGTTCCTCGATCTCCTGCGACCCGATGGGGGCGGCCTCGTAACGGTCGTACCCGGCGGGGTCGGCGTGCAGGGGGTCGTGGAACTGGGGGGCATCGGCGGTGAGGGCCGGGTCGGTGTGCAGCCAGTCGTGCATGGCGCTGCTGAGTGCTGATCCCGCGGTGAGTGCGACGCCCGCACCCACCAAGCCGCGTCGGTTGAGCATGAGGTCCATTCCCGTGAATTCGGTGAGGACCGCGGCGGTCCGTTCGGGCGCCCACGGCACACCGTCGGGATGTTCAGCACTCCCGTCGCCCTGCCGTTTTCCCGTACGCCCGTGCCGGACCAGACCGAGGTCCTCCATGGTCACGACACGGCCGAGACGCTCGGTGAACAGAGCCGCCAACACCCGCGGCACCGGATCGCGTGGGATCTCCCCCATGTCGATCCAACGCCGCACCCGGGAGGTGTCGGTCGAGAGCTGGGGGTGGCCCATGGCCGCCGCCTGCCGGTTGACCAGCCTCGCGAGTTCACCCTTGGACCAGCCGGCCAGGCCGAACAGGTCCGAAAGTCGGGTGTTGGGTTGTCCGCTCACGTCAAGCCCCCAGGTTCTCGGCTGAGTTGACAGTAGCCCCGTGTCAGTTGCTCCGGGACTATTCGCCAGGGTTCGCCAGGGTGCGCCAGATGGTGTGCCACTGCACATCTGGTGTCAGGTAGGAACGCGCCACCCCGACCCGGTCGCCGTCCTGACAAGGCGGACGCATTCCCCAGGATGCGGCCGGGCGACCGGGCCGGGCAGCGCACTGCTTCTCCAGGCACAGCAGGCACACGAAGGGATCTGTCTCGCCCATGTACGCAGCATCGTCCTCCGTGTCCGCCCCGCCCCGGTCGCCGCATCTCCGTCCGGCGGGCGGCGGCCCCTACCTCGACCCCGCGCGGCCGACGGCCCCCGTACCGGGTACGGGCAGGGCACGGCGGCTTCCGGGGCTCGGCACCCAACCGCTCAGCGGGAGACTCGACTTGTCCGGCCCTCAGGGCGCCCAGCTGCGCACGGCGATCGCGTCGGTGCATCGGATCTGCCCGGAGTTCGCCCCGGTGCAGGTGCTGCGCCGCAGCGGACGCTCCGTGCTCCTGGTCGGCACGACGGGACGCAGCACGGCCGTCGCCAAGTGTTTACTCGACCACTCACCAGCATGGGCGGAGCGGATCCGGCACGAGATAGCGGCATACCGCTCGTTCGTCCGGCACCGGCCCCCGGTGCGCGTGCCCCGGCTGATCGCGGCGGACCCGGAGAACTGCACCCTGGTCATCGAGCGGATGCCCGGCCGGGTGGCGGCACTGCACCGGCACCCCGCAGAGGCTCCGCCGCGGGCGGACATCCGGGCCGCGCTCGGCGCGGTCTGCCGGCTCAACGCCTGGCGACCGCCGGCGGGCACCTTCGACGCCCCGCTCGACTACGCGGCCCGGATCTCCCGCTACCACGAGCTGGGTCTGCTGACCGACCGGGACATGGGCGACCTGCAGAAGCTGCTGCACGGCATCGCGCACTCGGCGGGCCGGCAGGGCATGGGTCAGTTCTGCCACGGCGACGCTCTGCTCTCGAACATCCTGCTCTCACCGGCCGGTCCAGTGCTGGTGGACTGGGAGCACGCGGGCTGGTATCTGCCGGGGTACGACCTGGCGACCCTGTGGTCGGTGCTCGGCGACGCCCCGGTGGCCCGCCGTCAGATCAGTCAGATCGCCCAGACGGCGGGCCCTGCCTCGCGGGACGCGTTCCTGGTGAACCTGATGCTCGTCCTGACCCGTGAGATCCGCACCTACGAGATGGCCGTGCAGCGTTCGATGCACGACTCGGCCCCGGTGGCACCGGGCCCGGCCCACCCGGGTGCCGCGCCGTCCGGCGAGGAACAGCGGCTGCTGCTGAGGCGGCTGCACGACGACTGCCAGCTGGCCCGTCGGGCCGTGCGTGCGGCGGTCGGCACTCGCTGACGGGGACGAAGGTCCGCGGAGCGCCCGGTGGAACGGCGCACCGCGGACCTTCGGCTGTGCGGCTCCTCCGCGCGGTTCCCGACAGCGGGACATTGGTGTACACCACTGACGCCCCGCAGGCCTGGAAGCAGCCGCCACGAAACTCCCGCCACCCCTCATTGACATGGGAAATCGCCTGCCCCTGGGCATGATTGACGGATCGTCGGCAAGCCGGTACCACTGACGCACGCCCGGCCCCGCACGGCTCATCGAGCCCGACCGTCCCAGGAGGCTGCATTGCGAGGATCCACGCCCGACCCCAACAGAGCCCCCGGCCCCGCCAGGAGAGTGGTCGGCACGCTGGCCGGCGCGGCGCTGCTGCTGCCCCTGCTCGGCGCCGCCCCGTCCGAGGCGGGCCCGTCCGTGTCCGCGGGCTCCTCGGCGGGCCTCCAGCGGGCCTTCGCCTCGGCCGCCGCCGAGTACCACGTGCCGCAGAGCGTCCTGCTCGGCGTCTCCTATCTCCAGTCCCGCTGGGACGGCCACGCCGGGGCGCCGAGCGTCACCGGCGGCTACGGTCCGATGCACCTCACCGACGCCCGTACCGCACTCGCCTCGGCACCGCACCACAGCGAGGGCACGGAGGACGCCCGCGGTGACAACGCCCGCGCCGCCCTGCTGCCCGAGACGAGAATTCCGGCGAGTACCGACATCCCGGCCCGGCTGGAGACCCTGCCGAAGGCGGCCGGACTGACCGGTCTGAGCGCCGGGGAACTGCGCACCGATCCCGCGGCGAACGTCGCCGGCGGGGCCGCGTTGCTGGCCGCCGCCCAGAAGGAGCTGGGCGAGCCGCTGAGCCAGGACCCTGCCGACTGGTACGGCGCGGTGGCCCGTTTCTCCGGCGCGGACGACAGCGCGACGGCGGCGGCGTACGCGAACGACGTCTACGAGGTGCTCCGCACCGGCGAGGAACGCACCACCGACGCCGGCCAGCAGATCGCCCTGGCCGCCCAGCCGAAGCTCGCCCCCGACACAGCCCAGCTCGCCCGGACGGGGCTGCGCACGGCGGGCGGCGGCGACACCGAGTGCCCGAAGACGGTGTCCTGCGAGTGGATCCCGGCGCCGTACGAGGAGTTCGGGAACAACGACTACGGCAACCACGACCTGGGCGACCGCCCGGCGTCGCAGAGCATCAAGTACATCGTCATCCATGACACGGAGGGCGCCTGGGAGGGTGTCCTCAACCTGGTGCAGGACCCGACCTATGTGTCGTGGAACTACACCCTGCGCTCGACCGACGGTCATATCGCCCAGCATGTGAAGGCGAAGGACGTGGCCTGGCACGCGGGCAACTGGTACATCAACGCCAAGTCGATCGGCCTGGAGCACGAGGGCTTCCTCGCGAATCCGGACGCCTGGTACACGGAGGCTATGTACCGGTCCTCGGCGCGGCTGGTGAAGTACCTCTCCGCGAAGTACCGCATCCCGCTGGACCGGCAGCACATCATCGGTCACGACAACGTGCCGGGCCCGACGACGTCGACCGTCTCGGGCATGCACACGGACCCCGGCCCGTACTGGGACTGGCGGCACTACTTCGAGCTGCTGGGCCACCCGTTCAAGGCCACCGCCGGCAAGCGGGGCGGCCTGGTGACGATCCGGCCCGACTACGCGGCCAACCAGCCCCAGTACACGGGCTGCGTCACCAAGGGTCAGCCCTGTGTGGCCCACGGTTCGAGCGAGGTGCGGCTCTACTCGGCACCCGACGAGAGTGCTCCCCTCATCTCGGACATCGGTGTCGGCAGGGCTCCCACGACCGACGTCAACGATTTGTCGTCGCGGGTCTCCACCGGCCAGCAGTACGCGGTCGCGGACCGTTCGGGCGACTGGACGGCGATCTGGTACCTGGGGCAGAAGGCCTGGTTCAGGAACCCGGGGAAGAACCCGACGGCCGTCAACGCCTCCGGTCTCGTCGTGACACCGAAGGAAGGACTCGACAGCGTCCCGGTGTACGGCCGCGCCTACCCCGAGGCCTCCGCGTATCCGACGGGGGTGCCCGCGCAGGCGGTGTCGCCGCTGCCGTACAAGGTGCTCAAGGGCCAGAGGTACGTGGTCGGCGCCAGGGTGCCGGGCGAGTACTACTACGCGGTGACGTTCACGACCGACTCGCACCGGGTCGTGGTCGGGAAGGACCTGTACTACGAGATCCAGTACGGCCACCGGGTGGCGTTCGTGCGGGCGGCGGACGTCGACGTGAAGCGTTCGGTCCGGCACTGATCGGGACGGTTTCCCCCGTGGGGGACGTCCGGCAGGTGGCGGCTCCACCCCTCGCGGGTGCGGCCGCCGGCCTGTCGCCGGCCCCTCCGACAGCCTGTGGCGCGGGGCGGGTTGGCCCTGGGGCGGGGTGGCGCCCCGATGGCGACGGACCGCCCCCGGCGGGTCAGCTCTGCTGGAACAGCTCCGCCGGCAGGGGCTTGAGGAGTGCGTAGAGGTCGTCCGTGATGGGGCGGTCCCAGGCGGCGATGGTCACCTGGACGTTGTCGCTGCGGTCGAACTGGACGCAGGAGATCCGGCTCTCGGAGAGCTTGAGGCGGCGCACGATCAGGAGGTTGTCGCCCTGCATCACGGGCATGTCCTCACCGCTGACGACGGTCACCTCCTCGTCGTTCTCCAGGGCGATCAGCAGCTGGGCCACCTCGAAGGGGACCTGGCCCTCGGGGACCTCGCGGGCCGGGGAGCCCTCGGGGAGGTTGCCGATGATCATCGCGGGGCCGCGGCCGCCGAAGAGGTCGTAGCGCAGGAAGACACCCTGGCAGGTGCCGTCGGGGGCGGGCAGGAGCCCGGCGCCGAGATTGCCGGGCCAGTCGCCCGGGTCCATGGCCAGTACGTCGAAGTCTGGCCCGGCGGGAGTGGCGCGACGGCGGAGGAACGACATGTGCCCATGGTAACGGGGCGCGCAGGTGGTCGGGCTACCGCGGGTGAGCGGACGTTGATCGCGCGCACGGGCGCCGCCGCACCCCGATACGGCCCTCGCCCCCGCATGCTCAATCGCCACGGCCCGCGCCCCTCAGGCGGGATCGGCCACGTCCCTCAGGCCGGTCCTGTCCGTTCCCAGCTTCCGGTAGACCGCAGACAGCAGGCGTACCGCTGTCGCCTCGTCGACGTGCATCTCCTTCGCCGTCTCCACCTCCGTGCGCCCCTGTGCGGCGAGGTTCGCCGCCGTGCGCTCGCGTGCCGTGAGGGTGTCCGTCTCCGTGCTGTGCAGCCGGCGCGGGCGCAGACCGGCGGCGGCCAGTTCGTCGCGCGCGGTGTCGACCAGGCCGTCGGCGCCGCACTGCACCGCGGTGTCGAGGCCCCGGTAGAGGTGTTCCGCGGCCTCGCGGGCACGGCCCGTGCGGCGCAGTTCGGTGCCGAGGGCGACCAGTGCGCAGGCGAGCTCGTATGCGGCCGGGGAGCGTTCCAGGTGGGTGACGGACTCCTCCAGGAGTTTCACGCGGGCCGATCCCGAGGAGACCTCCGCGGCCAGCCGCAGTGCCTGGCCGACGGCGGACGGGGCGCCGAACTGGCGGGCGCGGGCGACCGCTTCGAGGGCGGTGGCGACGGCACGCTCCGGTGCCTCGTGGCTCTCGGCGCGGGCCAGGTGGAGCTGCCAGGGGCACCAGGCGGGATTGCGCACGCCGCGCGGTTCCAGGCGGCGGCCCGCGGCGGCCAGCTCGGCGGCCGCCTCCTTGGGCAGGCCGCGGGCCAGCAGCAGCTCGCCGTACACGGTCTGGGCGTCGGGGAAGACCACGACGGCCGGGAAGGGGGCGTTGAAGGAGTAGTCCTCGCCGACCCGGGCGGCCTCGGCGACCCGGCCGCGGGCGAGAAGGACCTCGATGAGGATGCCCACGGCGTACCAGTGGGCCGGGGTCCCCGGGCCGACTCGCTCGGCGAGACGCAGTCCCGCGCGGACGAAGTCCTCGGCCTCGGCGAGACGGCCGCGGCGGAAGCGGACGTAGGCGAGGAGGGTGTAGGCGAAGGAGAGGTGGGCGCCGCGCCAGCCCTGCCGTTCGAAGTCGGCGATCCCGGCGGCGAAGAGTTCCTCGGTGCGGCCGGGGCGGTCGGCGTACATGAAGGCGAGCGAAACCAGGACGGGTACCTCGAAGCCGCGGTCGGGGTCGGCCCAGCCCAGGCCGCCCGCGAGGGCGCGCTCGGCGTGGTGGAGGGCGACGTGCGCGGGCTCGCCGCGCAGGACCGCGTCCCAGGTGCGCAGGCCGATGATGTACCGCTCGGTGAGGTCGCGGCCGGTGAGGCGGTCGGCGAGTTTGGTGAGGCGGCGGGAGCGCGCGGGGTGGTCGTGTTCGTCGGCGCGGAAGGCGTCCCACATGAACTGTTCGGCGACCATGCGCAGCTTGACGCGGGCGTCGCCGGTGACCTTGATCTCGTGGGCGAGGGTGTCGGACGCCTCGGCCAGGCGGTCGCTGTGGGCGAGGACCTGCGAGAGCCGGTAGACGATGCGGTGGCGCAGGTCGGGTGCGGCGATGGGCTCTTCGAGGGCGGCGCGCAGGTGGTTGACCGTGGTGGCCGGTTCGGTGAGCAGGGAGGCGCTGCCCAGTTCGCACAGGACGGCGGCCCGGTCCTCGAAGGCAGGGGGTTCGCGCAGGGCGCGGGCGAGATAGCTGCGGGCGGCGTCGGGTGCGCCGGAGCGGAGGGTCTCGGCGGCGGCGGCGCGCAGTTGCTGGACGACCCAGGGGTCGCTGTCGGGGTGGGTCTCCAGGAGGTGGCGGGCGGCGGCGGCCGAGCCGCGGCCCTCGTTGACCACGCACCAGGCTGCCTGGCCGTGCAGGGCGACCCGGAACCCGGCCGGGATGGCCCGGTACACGGCGGTCGCGATGAGCGGGTGGACGAACTCCAGGGACTCCACGCCGGTGAGGATGCGCGCGCCGCGCAGCGCGTCGGCCGCGTCGGCGGCCTCCTCGTGGCCGAGCCCGGCGACGGCGGCGGCGAGCAGCGGATGGATCTCGGTGCCGAGGACGGCGCAGGCCCAGGCGAAGCGGACGGTCGAGGCGCCGAGGCGTTCCAGGCGGGCGACCAGGCCGCTGCCCTTCACCGCGGCCGCGAGATCGCGCAGCAGGTGCGCCGCGCTCTCGGTCGGGGCGAATCCGCGGTCGCGCACCTTGGCGGCCAGCTCGACCGTCTCGAAGGGGTTGCCCGCGGTGACGGCCCAGCACTCCCGGCAGAACGCGTCGTCGGCGTGCGCGCCGAGCGCCTCCCGCACGATGCGCGCGACGGCGAAGGCGCTGAACGGTTCCAGGTCGAGCGGGCGTCCGCCGGCCCGGCCGGGAAGTGCCCTGAACGGTTCGGCGTGGTCGGGGAGTTCGTCGGGGCGGTAGGCGACGACGACCAGGATCGGGAGTTCCTCGGCCCGGGGTGCGAACGCGGCCAGCCAGCGCAGCGATTCGGGGTCGGCCCAGTGGGCGTCGTCCAGCACGAGCACCATGGGGGCGCGCAGGACGGCGAGGTGGGTGAGCACCCAGTCGAGTCCGTCGCGCAGGCCCTGCGGGTCGGGCGGCGCTCCGTCGGTGGGGGCGCACAGGCCGAGTGCGGGACCGACGATGTCGTACCAACTGCCCAGCTGTGCGCGGAGATCGGTTTCGGCCGCGCCGGCGAACTGGGGTTGCAGGAGTTGCCGGGCGACATGGAAGGCGACGCGCTGCTCCTGGTCGCCGCCGCGGGCGGCCAGTACGGTGCAGCCCCGGGCGGCGGCGCGGCGGCGGACCTCGGCGAGCAGGGTCGTCTTGCCGATGCCGGCCCGGCCGGCGACGGCGAGCAGGGCGCCGCGCGGGCCCGTGCGGGGTTCGGCGCCGTCCGTGCGCAGCCCGGTGAGCTCTCCCAACGCCTCGTCGATGGCGGCGAGTTCACTCTCCCGTTCCAGGAGAGTCCTTCTGCTGCGCGCGCTGCGCTGCACCATGGCGCACCCCCCGTCACGATGGCGGACCCGCGCGGGGAGCGAGCGCGCACCGTGACCTACAGGCACCTCAGCGTACGCTTCCGACGTGCCGAACGGGCCCTTGTCGGCCCACTCGGGACCTGCCTAGAAGACGAGTTCGTACAGGACGGCGAGCCCGTAGGTCAGCCCGCCGACGGCACTCGCCGCGGCGAGTGCGACGTCGGTGTCCTGTCCCGGGCGGCACACCCCTGTGTTCACCCTCAGGTGAGGTCGAACTCTCCTTCCCGCGCCCCTGACACGAACGCGCCCCACTCCGCGGGGGTGAAGATCAAGGAGGGGCTCTCCGGGCGGCCGCTGTTGCGCATCGCGATGAACCCCTCGACGAAGGCGATCTGGACATCACCCCGACCGCGGCTGCTCGAGTGCCAATCGGCGTTGCTCAGGTCCAGCTCCGGCTTGTCCCAGCCCATGAGCGGCTGCTGCTGGATGGTGGTCTCGGCCACGTCCGTGCTCCTCCCGATTGCGTCGTCCGCGGCCAGCCTAGCGATCCACTTCGGCTGCCGACAGGCCACGTGAGGGGGACCTTTCCGCGGGCATTTCACGCATCCGGGGGTTCGGACCCCACGAGCCACATGGAGAAGAACTGGGATCCGCCGCCGTAGGCGTGCCCGAGCACCCTGCGGGCACCGTCCACCTGGTGTTCCCCGGCCTGTCCGCGGGCCTGGAGCGCGGCCTCCGCGAAGCGGATCATGCCGGAGGCGCCGATCGGGTTGGTGGACAGGACGCCGCCCGACATGTTGACGGGCAGGTCGCCGTCCAGCTCGGTGACCCCGGCCTCGGTCAGCTTCCAGCCCTCGCCCTCGTCGGCGAAACCGAGGTTCTCCAGCCACATGGGCTCGTACCAGGAGAACGGCACGTACATCTCGACGGCGTCGATGTCCCGGCGCGGGTCGGCTATCCCGGCCTGCCGGTACACGTCGGCCGCGCAGTCCTTGCCGGCCTGCGGCGACACCGCATCCTTGCCGGCGAAGAGGGTGGGCTCGCTGCGCATGGCGCCGCCCAGCATCCAGGCCGGCGGCCTGGGAGCACGCGCCGCACCGGCCCGGTCGGTGAGCACCATCGCGCAGGCGCCGTCGGAGGAGGGGCAGGTCTCCGAGTAGCGGATCGGGTCCCAGAGCATGGGCGAGGCCTGGACCTTCTCCAGGGTGATGTCGTGCTCGTGCAGATGCGCGTACGGGTTCTTGAGGGCGTTGCGGCGGTCCTTGTACGCCACCAGCGAGCCGACGGTGTCGGGGGCACCGGTGCGCCGCATGTACGCGCGCACGTGCGGCGCGAAGAAGCCGCCCGCGCCGGCCAGCAGGGGTTGCTGGAAGGGGATCGGGAGGGACAGGCCCCACATGGCGTTGGACTCGGACTGCTTCTCGAAGGCGAGGGTGAGCACCGTGGAGTGCGCGCGGGAGGCCACCAGGTTGGCGGCGACCAGTGCGGTGGAGCCGCCGACGCTGCCCGCCGTGTGCACGCGCAGCATCGGCTTGCCCACCGCCCCGAGCGCGTCGGCCAGGTACAGCTCCGGCATCATGACGCCCTCGAAGAAGTCGGGCGCCTTGCCGATCACCACGGCGTCGACGTCGGCCCAGGTCAGCTCGGCGTCGTCGAGCGCCC
The DNA here is from genome assembly GCF_055570355.1 of Streptomyces sp. NPDC031225. Taxonomy (NCBI): domain Bacteria; kingdom Bacillati; phylum Actinomycetota; class Actinomycetes; order Kitasatosporales; family Streptomycetaceae; genus Streptomyces; species Streptomyces sp. NPDC031225. Next base: position 299,725 of record NZ_JBVIHJ010000008.1, read on the forward strand.
TTCGGGCAGCCTCCCGGACAAGCCCGGCGATCGACACGTCCCGGCGGGCCGCGACGTGCTTGGTCTGGCCGATTCCTACGACGGCCACGGGCTCCTTGCTCATCGGGGATCCCCTTCGAGTACGGCGACCAGGTTCTGCTGCAGGCAGGGCCCGGAGGTGGCGTGGGCGAGGGCCCGGTCGGACTCGCCCCGGTGGATGCGGGCGGCTGCCTCGCCGATGCGGGCGAGCCCGGCGGCCATCATGGGGTTGGCGGCGAGGGCCCCGCCGGACGGGTTGACGACGACCTCGTCGCCGAGCCTGAGGGCCTTGCGCAGGACGACTTCCTGGGAGGTGAACGGCGCGTGCAACTCGGCGGTGTCCACGGGCCGTTCGAAGGCGCCCGCCTTCTCGGCGGCCAGGCGGGCGGACGGCGAGTCGGTGAGGTCGCGGACACCGAGCGAGTGCGCCTCGATGCGGTGGTCGATCCCGCGGATCCAGGCGGGGCGTTCGCACAGCTGCCTGGCCCGCTCCCCCGCCGCGAGTATCACGGCGGCCGCCCCGTCGCCGATGGGCGGGCAGTCGCCGGTACGCAGCGGCCGCACCAGGTAGTCGCCGTGCGGAACCGGGCCCTTGAGCTGGGCGCGCGGGTTGTCGGTCGCACGGCTGCGGGCGCCGATCGCCGCCAGTTCCGGCTCGTCCGTGTCGCCCGCGTCGATGAGTGCCTGGGCCTGGAGGGCGGCGAGGGCGACGGAGTCGGGCCACAGGGGGGCGACGTAGTACGGGTCGAGCTGGCGGGTGAGCACATCGCGCAGGGAGCCGGGCGACGACTTGCCGTAGGAGTACACGAGCGCGGTGTCGGCGTCCCCGGTCAGCAGCTTGATCCACGCCTCGTACAGGGCCCACGCGCCGTCCATCTCGACATGCGACTCGGAGATCGGCGGCCAGGCGCCCACGCCGTCCAGGGCGAGGGTGAAGGAGAATGCGCGGCCCGCGAGGTAGTCGCAGGAGCCGGAGCAGGTGAAGCCGATGTCGGCGGCCCTGAGGCCGGTCTGCGCGCGGACGTCGTGCAGGACCGGCATCAGCATTTCCACCTCGGACACGTCCGAGGTGGTGCGCAGGGTGTCGGACTGGGCGAAGGCCACGACGGCGATGTCGCGGGGCCCCGGGGCTGCTTCGCTGGTCACAGAAGCTCCTTGTACGTCTCGTAGTCCGCGTCCGGTTCGCCGGTCGGCCGGTAGTGGTCCGGGTAGCTGCCGCCCTCGCTCCACACCGGCTCGACCCTGAGACCCATGCGCACCTGGTCGTAGGGGATACCTCCGATGCGGCCGTGGAGGGCGAGGTCGGCGCCGTCGAGGGCGATGTGGGCGTAGACGTACGGCACCTCGATGTCGAGGTTCTTCGCCTTGATGTTGACGATGCAGAACGTGGTGACCGTGCCGCCCGGCCCCACTTCCACCTGTTCCGATGTGGCCACGCCACATGTGGGGCACGCACCCCTCGGCGGGACGTACACCTTGCGGCAGGAAGGGCAGCGCTCGCCGACGGCGCGACGTTCGGCGAGGGCGTTGATGTAGGCGGTCTGGGCGCGGCCCGGTGAGTAGGTGTAGTCGAGACGGGCCTGGGCGACGATGCCGTGCACCGGGTCCTCGAACTCGCCGGCGTGGACGGTGACGGCGGATTCGTCTCCGTCGTCCGGCTCGAAGCAGGCGATGTCGGTGATGGCGCCGGTGGGTTCCTCGGCCCAGCGGATGCGGACGCGCATGCCGGTGCGGACGGCGTCGGGGCCCGGGGCGTCGAGGGCGTGCAGCAGGGCGGTGTCGGCGCCGTCGAGCTTGACCAGGACCCAGGCGAAGGGCGTGTCCAGCGGCTGGCCGCGGCGGGGTTCGTGGTTCCACGCCCAGGTGGTGACGGTGCCGGTGATGCCGACGTGGACGAGTTCGCTGATCTCCTCGGCGGTGACGGGGTCGTACTCGACGGGTGGGACCAGGGTGCGGCCGTCGCGGGTCTTGACCCCGAGGACCACGCGTTCACGAAGACCGGTCAGGAAGGCGCTCTGGACGGGGCTGAGAGAGCGGGTGAAGGGAAATTCGACGACCAGGGGGGCTTTGAGCACGTCGGGCATAGGGGGCGTGTCTCCTTCGGAGATCGGTGCGGGGGGCGCCGTTCAGGGGCGCGGGCGGTGACATTTGGGGCTCCGCCGCGTGGGCGCGACCGGCCACAACGAAGCCGCAGCCGTAGACCGGTCCAAGCCGTCGCAGCGCTACGCCCGCTTGTAAACGGCCGGCCTCTTCTCCGCGAAGGCACGGGCGCCTTCCTTCGCATCAGCGGTGTCGAAGATCGGCCAGCCGCGCTTCAGTTCGGCGGCGAGTCCGTCCGCCTCGGTCATCGCGGCCGTCTCGTACACCGACGCTTTCACCGCCTCGACGGCCAACGGCCCGCAGGCGTTGATCAGTTCGGCGATCTCCAGGGCCTTGGCGAGCGCGGTGCCGTCCGGGACGACATGCCCGACGAGGCCGATGCCGGCAGCCTCCTGTGCGGTGTACGGCCGCCCCGTGAGCAGCATCTCCAGCGCGTGGGTCCGCGGGATCTGACGCTGCAGGCGGACCGTGGAGCCGCCGATCGGGAAGAGACCGCGCTTGACCTCGAAGAGGCCGAAGGTCGCGGACTCGCCGGCGACGCGGATGTCGGTGCCCTGGAGCATCTCCGTGCCGCCTGCCACGCAGTAGCCCTCGACCGCCGCGATCACCGGCTTGCGGGGTCGGTGATGGCGCAGCATCGCCTTCCAGTGGAGGTCCGGGTCGGCGGTCAGCCGGTCCCGGTACTGCTCGCCCCCGGTGCCCTTGCCCGCGAGGGCCTTGAGGTCCATGCCGGCGCAGAACGAGTCGCCGGCGCCGGTGAAGACGATCGAACGGATCGAGTCGTCCGCGTCCGCCTCCAACCAGCCGTCGTAGAGGCCGACCAGCATCGGCAACGAGAGCGCGTTCTTCGCCTCCGGCCTGTTGAGCGTGAGCACCAGTGTGGCGCCCTCGCGCTGGATGTCGAGATGTTCGGTCCCACCCATCGCCCGTCTCCCCTCTGCCAGAACGAGAACAGGTTGCAGGAGGCGCCGAAGCACTTCAAGAGTTTTCTGACAGTCAGTCAGATTTCTTCGCGCGAACCCTTCACAGTCAAGCCACCCTTTGCTCTGATGACGGCGAACCGCCACAGAGCCGGACCGCGCCAGCACAGGAGGAACGGTGGAGTACAACCTTGCCGACCTGTTCGAGTCGGTCGTCGACGTGGTGCCGGAACGTGAGGCGCTCGCGTACCTCGACATTCCCGGTACGGGTGCGGAGCGTCGGCTGACGTACGCGGAACTGGACGCCGCGGCCAATCGCATCGGCCACCATCTGCTGGACAGTGGAATCCAGGCCGGTGAGCACGTCGGGCTGCATCTGTACAACGGCGTGGAGTACGTGCAGACACTGCTGGGCTGCATGAAGGCGCGGATCGTCCCCGTCAACGTCAACTACCGTTATGTCGAGGACGAGTTGGTCTATCTCTACCGGGACGCCGATCTGGTCGGGCTCGTCTTCGACACGGAGTTCTCCGGCCGGGTGGCGGCCGCGCTGCCCCGCGCGGAACGGCTGCGGCACCTGGTGCGGGTCGGGGCCCCGGAGCCGAGTGGGCCACCGGCGGTGGACTTCGCCGACGCGGAGGCCGCCGGGTCGGCGCGGCGCGGGTTCCCGGCGCGCTCGGGCGACGACCAGTTCATCATCTACACCGGCGGCACCACGGGGATGCCCAAGGGTGTGATGTGGCGTCAGGAGGACCTGTTCTTCTCGGGGTTGGGCGGAGGTGCGCCGACCGGTGAGCCGGTCGAAGGGCCTGAGGAACTCGCCGAGCGGGTCGCCGCGGGCGGTTCGGGCATCACCTTCTTCCCCACTCCCCCGCTGATGCACGGCACCTCCACGCTCACGGCGCTCATCGGCTTCAACTTCGGCCAACGGGTGGTGCTGCACCGCAAGTTCGAGCCCGTGGAGGTGCTGCGGACCATCGAGGCGGAACGCGTCAACGCCATCTCGCTGGTGGGCGACGCGATGCTGCGGCCCCTCATCGACGCACTGGAGGGTCCGATGAAGGGCACCGACATGTCGTCGGTGTTCAGCGTGTCCTCGTCGGGCGCGATCATGTCGGACACGGTGAGCAGGCAGTTCAGGGCGCTCGTCCCGAACGCCATGCTGCTCAACAACTTCGGCTCCTCCGAGTCCGGCTTCAACGGCACGGCGACCGACGACTCCGGGCCCGAGCGCGGCTTCCGCGTCCGGGTCAACTCCCGTACCCAGGTGGTCGATCCGGCCACGCACGAACCCGTCACTGCGGGCGAGGTGGGGCGGGTCGCGCAGTGCGGACACGTCCCGCTCGGCTACTACAACGACCCGCGGAAAACCGCCGAGACCTTCTTCGAGAAGGACGGTCAGCGGTGGGTCCTGCTCGGTGACATGGCCACCGTCGACGAGGAGGGCGTAGTCACCGTTCTCGGACGGGGCTCGCAGTGCATCAACACGGGTGGCGAGAAGGTGTACCCGGAGGAGGTCGAACAGGCCCTCAAGGCACATCCGGACGTGTACGACGCGCTCGTGGCCGGGGTGCCGGACGTGAAGTGGGGGCACCATGTGGCGGCGGTGGTGCAGCTGCGTGAGGGCGCGTCCCGGATGTCCCTGGACGAACTCCAGACGCACTGCCGCCCGCGGCTCGCGGGATACAAGGTCCCGCGTCAGCTGGTGCTCGCAGAGTCCATCCGCCGGTCGCCGAGCGGCAAGGCGGACTATCGGTGGGCGCAGAAGGTGGCGGTGTCGGCGGACGAATGACGGTCGACTCCCGACCTCGTGCGATTGAACAGAACGTGACGTGCGAACGTAGTGGTGGTGGCAGGCTCGGGCATCGGGCCCTGTTCGTCATGCCGTCGTGGCAGGACCGCACCACCATCGCAAGACAGCACGGAAGGACCACCGGGTGTCACTCTTCACTCGCGCTCGCCAACTGCCGGGTACCGCTGAGGACGATGCGAGAGCGGACGGTGGGGGTGCCACGGGGGAAGAGGTGACGGGAGAGACCGTGGAGGCGACTCGGCCTGCCGAGTCCACCGAGTCCACCGAGTCCACCGAGTCCACCGAGTCCACCGAGTCCACCGAGGATGCGGTGATCTCCGAGGCCGGTGGCGAGACCGGCCCGCCCGACCCGCCCGGCTCCCCGCGCCCCGGCTGGTTCGGCTGGCGCCGTCGCTACCCCCGTACGGCACGCGGGGTGTCCGTGGGGGCGAGCGTCCTGGCCGGTCTGCTGGTGCTGCTGGTGCTGCTCTTCCCCAACCGGCTCGACCACATGAACCTGCGGTCGTTCTTCCGTCTCCCCGTCGAGGCGATCGTCCTGGTGGCCGTCCTCCTCGTGCTGCCGCCCAGGGCACGCCGGATCGCCGCCGTCGTCTCGGGGCTGTTCCTCGGACTGTTCGCGGTCATGAAGTTCATGGACATGGGCTTCTACCAGACCCTGGCCCGGCCGTTCGACCTGGTCTTCGACTGGATCATGCTGGGCAACGCGACGGACTGGCTCAAGGAGACGTTCGGCCGCACCGGCGAGATCCTCGCGGTGGCCGGGGTGATCGTCCTGTTCATCGCCCTGCTCGCGCTGTGCACATGGGCGACGCTACGGCTGACGAACGTGATGTCCCGGCACCGCTCCAGGTCCGTCGGCACCATCCTCGTCCTCGGCACCGTGTGGGTCACCTGCTTCACGGTGGGCGTGCAGTTCGGCGGCGTCCCGTTCGCCACCAAGGGCAACACCGAGTTCCTCGCCAACCGTGTGCAGCAGGTGCGCAACGGGCTGGGCGACGCCCAGGTCTTCGAGAAGCAGTCCGCCGTCGACGCCTTCGCCGCCACCCCGCCCGACCAGCTCCTGACCGGACTGCACGGCAAGGACGTCCTGTTCACGTTCATCGAGAGCTACGGCCGGGTGGCGATCGACGACCCGGCGATGGCACCGGAGATGGACGCGACGCTCAAGAAGGGCGACGCGACGCTCAAGTCGGCCGGGTTCGCGTCGCGCAGCGGCTGGCTGAGGTCCCCCGTGACCGGCGCCGGCAGCTGGATGGCGCACTCGACGTTCCTGTCCGGCCTGTGGGTCAAGAACCAGCAGCGGTACCTGAACCTCACCGGCAGTGACCGCGCGACCCTCACCAGCTACTTCCAGAAGACCGGCGACTGGCGCACGGTCGGCATCGTGCCGGGTGTGCGCAAGTCCTGGCCCGAGGGCAAGTACTTCGGCCTCGACCACATCTACGACTCCACGCATCTCGGCTACAAGGGTCCTTACTTCAGTTGGACGCCGGTGCCGGACCAGTTCAGCCTGGAGGCCTTCCAGAAGCTGGAGCACGGCAAGAAGAACCGTGACCCGATCATGGCGGAGATCATCCTGGCGTCCAGCCACAACCCCTGGTCGCCGATCGCCCACACGATCGACTGGAACGACCTCGGGGACGGTTCGATCTTCGAGCAGATCAAGAAGGAGGGCACGAACCCGACGGAGGTCTGGAAGAGCCAGGACCGCGTGCGCACCGAGTACCGCAAGGCCATCCAGTACTCCGTGGACAGCCTGACCCAGTGGATGCAGCGCTACGGCGACGACAACACGGTCCTCGTCTTCCTCGGCGACCACCAGCCCGTCCCGACCGTCACCAAGGGCTCCACCAGCAGGGACGTGCCGATCACGATCGTCGCCAAGGATCCGAAGGTGCTGGACCGGGTCGCCGACTGGCACTGGACCGAGGGCCTCAAGCCCGCCGACGACGCGCCCGAGTGGGGCATGGACAAGTTCCGCGACCGCTTCATGACGGCGTTCGCGAAGTGACGTCCCGCGCCCGGGGTGATGCCGTTCGTCCCGACGGTGTCCAGGCGGGGGACCCGTCGGAGTGGTGACCGGCGGCGCGCCTCCTGCGGCCGAGGCAGCGCGCCGTTTCCGGTGGTTCCATGCGCGCGAGGTGCCGATGCGCGGCCGGCACCGTCCGCAATGTGCGCCGACCCCTTGCCTCCGCGCGAATCGCCTGGATTACTGATCCACAGCACCACGACCGAATGATCGGTCGCCCGGAATGCGGCGATGGGCGAAAGGGACGTTCCGATGGCTGATGCGGCGGAGCTGCTGGACTCGGGGGAACGACTGGATGCCGAGGCGTTGCGGACGTTGCAGTTGGAGCGCTTGCGGCACTCGCTTCGGCACGCGTACGAGAAGGTGCCGTTCTACCGGGAGTCCTTCGACAAGGCGGGTGTCCGGCCGGAGGACTGCCGGTCCCTGACCGACCTGGCTCACTTCCCCTTCACCACCAAGGCCGACCTGCGCGAGAACTATCCGTACGGGATGTTCGCCGTGCCCCGGGACCAGGTGCGTCGCATCCATGCCTCCAGCGGGACCACCGGACGCCCCACAGTCGTCGGCTACACCGACAACGACCTCTCTGTGTGGGCCGACATGGTGGCGCGCTCCATCAGGGCGGCGGGCGGGCGGCCCGGGGACGTCGTGCATGTGGCGTACGGCTATGGGCTGTTCACCGGTGGGCTCGGCGCACACTACGGGGCCGAGCGGCTCGGCTGTACGGTCGTCCCCGCGTCCGGTGGCATGACGGCCCGCCAGGTCCAGCTCATCCAGGACCTGGAACCCGGGGTCATCATGGTGACCCCGTCGTACATGCTGACCCTCCTCGACGAGTTCGAACGGCAGGGCGTCGATCCGCGCGGCACCTCCCTGCGGGTGGGTGTCTTCGGCGCCGAGCCCTGGACCGAGGAGATGCGCCGCGAGATCGAGGAGCGGTTCGCGATCGACGCCGTCGACATCTACGGACTGTCGGAGGTGATGGGCCCGGGTGTCGCGCAGGAGTGTGTGGAGACCAAGGACGGGCTCCATGTGTGGGAGGACCACTTCCTCCCCGAGGTCGTCGATCCGATCACCGGGGAAGTGCTGCCGGACGGTGAGAGCGGTGAGCTGGTGTTCACCTCGCTCACCAAGGAGGCGATGCCCGTCATCCGGTACCGGACGCGGGATCTGACCCGGTTGCTGCCGGGCACCGCCCGTGTGTTCCGGCGGATCGAGAAGATCACCGGCCGCAGCGACGACATGGTCATCCTGCGCGGAGTGAATCTCTTCCCCACCCAGATCGAGGAGATCGTCCTGCGCACTCCGGGTGTCGCACCCCATTTCCAGCTCCGTCTCACCCGTGAGGGCCGTCTCGACGCCCTCACCGTGCGGGCCGAAGCCCGGCCTGGCGCCGACTCCGGGTCCCGCGACGCGGCCGCGCACGCCATCGCGGCGGCCGTGAAGAACGGCATCGGGGTCTCGGTCACCGTGGAGATCGTCGAGCCCGAGTCCTTGGAGCGGTCCGTCGGAAAGATCCGCCGGATCGTCGACCTGCGTCCCCGCTAACCGGCGAACCGGTCCCTCAACTCCCGCTTCAGGATCTTCCCGCTGGCGTTCCGCGGCAGCTCGTCCACGAACAGGACCCGTTTCGGTGCCTTGAAGTGGGCGAGCTTCTCGCGCGCGTGGTCGAGGAGTTCGGCCTCGGTGACCTCGCCGCGCGGGACGACGACCGCCGTGACGGCCTCGATCCACCGCTCGTCGGGCAGGCCGATCACCGCGACCTCGGCGACCGCCTCGTGCGTGTACAGGGCGTCCTCGACCTGGCGTGAAGCGACCAGCACACCGCCGGAGTTGATGACGTCCTTCACCCGGTCGACGATCGTGAAGTAGCCGTGCGCGTCCCGCACCGCGAGGTCGCCGGAGTGGAACCAGCCGTTCCTGAAGGCCGCTTCGGTCTCCTCGGGCTTGTCCCAGTACCCCTCGCACAACTGCGGTGACCTGTAGACGATCTCGCCGGGTGTGCCGTCGGGCACGTCCTTGCCGTCCTCGTCCACGACCCGCGCGTCGACGAACAGCACAGTACGGCCGCAGGAGTCCATCCGCCCCTTGTGCTCGTCGGGCGCGAGGACGGTGGCGAGCGGGCCGATCTCGCTCTGGCCGAAGCAGTTGTAGAAGGCCAGCTTCGGCAGCCGCTCACGGAGCCGTTCCAGGACCGGCACCGGCATGATCGAGGCGCCGTAGTAGGCCTTGCGCAGGCCGCTGAGGTCACGCGTGGCGAAGTCGGGCCGGTTGGACAGGCCGATCCACACGGTGGGCGGGGCGAACAGGCTGTCCGCGCGGCCCTCTTCGATCAGGTCGAAGAGGCGGTCGCCGTCGGGTGCGTCGAGGATGACGTTGGTCGCGCCGACCGCGAGGTAGGGCAGCAGGAAGACGTGCATCTGCGCCGAGTGGTACAGCGGCAAGGAGTGGACGGGCCGGTCGCCGGCGCTCAGGTCGCAGGCGGTGATCGCGCTCAGGTATTCGTGCACCAGGGCGCGGTGGGTCATCATCGCGCCCTTGGGCTGGGCCGTCGTCCCGGACGTGTACAGCAGCTGGACGAGGTCCTCGCCCTGCGGCTCGGGTCCGTCGTACGGCGGTGTCGCGCCCAGGCGTGCGAGCAGGGACTCCTCGTCGTCCCGCAGGGGCAACGTCCACACGCCGTCCGGAAGTCGGTCCGCGAGGTCCGGATCGGCGAGGACGAGCGTGCAGCCCGACTGGCCGACGATGTACGCGAGGTCGTCCCCGGTGAGGTTCTGGTTCACCGGCACGTGCACCAGGCCCGCGCGGGCGCAGGCGAGGAAGCCGATGAGATACGCGTCGGAGTTGTGGCCGTAGGCGCCGACCCGGTCACCGGGGCCGAGGCCCTGGTCGAGGAGCAGCCGCGCCGCGCGGGAGACGGCCTCGTCGAGTTCCGAGTACGTCCACGTGCGGTCGGCGTACTCCACCGCGACCCGGGCCGGGGTGCGCCCGGCGCTGCGGCGCAGCACCCCGTCAACCGTACTGCCGTGTCCTGACGTCATACGGGACAACCTACCGGTTGGTACGCTCAACCGCTCCTTCCCTCAACGACGTTGGGAGGCACCATGCGCACCCGCCTCAGACGCGCCGTCGTCGCGGCCGTGGCCCTGTCCGCCGCCGTCGCCACGCTGCCGTCCGCAGCCGCGCAGAACCAGCACGGACAGGATCATCCGTCCCACGGCGGTCTGTCCGCCACCATCCGCTACACCGAGTACGGCATCCCGCACATCCTCGCCAAGAACTACGCCGACCTCGGCTTCGGCACCGGCTGGGCGCAGGCGGCCGACCAGGTGTGCACGCTCGCCGACGGTTTCGTGACCGTGCGCGGCGAGCGTTCCCGTTTCTTCGGGGCCGACGCGGCCTCCGACTCCGCGCTCTCCTCGGCCACGAAGAACCTGTCGAGCGATCTGTACTTCCGCGGGGTGCGGGAGACCGGCACCGTGGAGCACCTGCTGGCCACGCCCGCGCCGCGCGGCCCCAGCCGGGATGTGAAGGACCTGATGCGGGGCTTCGCGGCGGGCTACAACACCTGGCTGGCGAAGAACCGGATCACCGATCCCGCCTGCGAGGGCGCCGACTGGGTGCGTCCCGTGTCCGTCCAGGACGTGGCGGCGCGCAACTTCGCGCTGGCCGTCCTCGGCGGACAGGGCCGGGCCGTGGACGGCATCACGGCCGCACAGCCGCCCGCCTCCACGACGGCCGGGGCCAGAACGCCCGACGCCCAGGACACCGCCCGCGCCGCCCATGACCTCTTCGCCGCCGACTCCGCCGACATGGGCTCCAACGCCGTGGCCTTCAGCGGGGCCACGACGGCCAACGGCCGCGGGCTGCTGCTCGGCAACCCGCACTACCCCTGGCAGGGCGGCCGCCGCTTCTGGCAGTCGCAGCAGACCATCCCCGGTGAGCTGAACATCGCGGGCGGTTCGCTGCTCGGTTCGGCGACGGTCTCCATAGGTCACAACGCACATGTGGCGTGGAGCCACACCGTGGCCACCGGCGTCACCCTCAACCTGCACCAGCTGAGCCTCGACCCGGCCGACCCGACCACGTATCTCGTGGACGGCAGGCCGGAACGGATGACCCAGCGCCGGGTGACCGTCGCCGTCAAGGGCGGCGAACCGGTGACGAGGACCCAGTGGTGGACGCGGTACGGCCCCGTCGTCACCTCGCTCGGCGCCGCGCTGCCGCTGCCGTGGACGGCCACGACCGCGTACGCGCTCGGCGACCCGAACGCGGGCAACCTGCGCGCCTCCGACACGGCCCTCGGCTTCAGCAAGGCGCGCAGCACGGACGACGTGCTCGGCGCACTGAAGCGCACGCAGGGGCTGCCGTGGGTCAACACGATCGCCGCCGACTCGCGGGGCCACACCCTGTTCACCCAGTCCCAGGTGCTCCCCCGGATCACCGACGAGCTGGCCCAGCGCTGCTCCACCCCCCTGGGCAGGGTCACCTACCCGGCGTCGGGGGTGGCGATCCTCGACGGGTCACGCGGTGACTGTGCCCTGGGCAGTGATCCGGACGCCGTGCAGCCGGGCATCTTCGGGCCGTCGAGGATGCCGGTCCTCAAGGACGCGCCCTACGCGGAGAACTCCAACGACAGTGCCTGGCTCGCCAACGCCGAACGTCCGCTGACCGGTTACGAGCGGGTCTTCGGCACCGTGGGGACCCAGCGTTCGCTGCGCACGCGCGGTGCTGTGCAGGACGTGTCGGCGATGGCCGCGCGAGGTCGGTTGACCGTGCGGGACCTGCAGGCGCACCAGTTCGCCAACCGGGTGCCCGCGGGTGACCTCGTGGCGGCGGACGCGGCGAAGGCGTGTGCGGCTCTGCCCGGCGGCACGGCAACGGGCAGCGGCGGCAAGGTCGTTGACGTCACCGAGGCCTGCGGGGTGCTCGCGGGGTGGGACCGCACGGCGAACACCGACAGCCGGGGCGCGCTGCTCTTCGACCGGCTGTGGCGGAAGCTGCCCGTGTCCCAGCTGTGGACGGTGCCGTTCTCGGCTGCCGACCCGGTGAACACCCCGAACACCCTCAACACCGGCTCACCCGCCTTCGCGACGGCTCTCGCGGACACGGTCACCGAGCTGACGTCGGCCGGCATCCCGCTGGACTCCCGGCTCGGGGAGCACCAGTTCGTCGTACGGAACGGGAAACGCATCGCCGTTCCCGGCGGTACGGAGTCGCTGGGCGTGTGGAACAAGGTCGAGCCGGTGTGGGACCCGGCCGGCGGTGGATACACGGAGGTGTCGACCGGGTCCAGTTACATCCAGGCGGTGGGCTGGGACGGCGGCCGCTGCCCGGTGGCCCGGACCCTGCTGACGTACTCCCAGTCCGCGAACCCGAACTCGCCGCACTTCAGCGACCAGACGCGGCTGTTCTCGGCGGAGAAGTGGGTGACGTCCCGGTTCTGCGAGAAGGACATCCTGTCGTCGCCCGCCCTGAAGATCGTGCGGGTGCGCGGACACTGAGCCTGTGGTCCCGCCACACACGTGGCGGGACCACAGCACCACGCGGAGCGAGCCCCGGTCACACGGGCCGGGAACGGCCCTCCCAGTACGGGTCCCGCAGGCGCCGCTTGTACAGCTTGCCGTTGGGGTCGCGGGGCATCTCGGTGATGAAGTCGACGCTCTTGGGCCGTTTGTAGCCGGCGAGCTGCTCCGCGCAGTGGTCGAGGATCGCGGCGGCGAGGTCCGGTCCCGGTTCCTGGCCGGGCGCCGGTTCCACCACGGCCTTGACCTCCTCGCCCCAGTCGTCGTGCGGTATGCCGAAGGCGGCGGCGTCGGCGACGGCGGGGTGCTGGAGCAGGACGGACTCGATCTCGGCCGGGTAGATGTTGACCCCGCCCGAGATGATCATGTCGATCTTGCGGTCGCGCAGGAAGAGGTAGCCGTCCTCGTCGAGGAGGCCGAGATCGCCGACGGTGAAGAAGTCGCCGATGCGGTTCTTCTTCGTCTTGGCCTCGTCCTTGTGATAGGCGAAGCCGCCTGTGTTCATCTTCAGGTAGACGGTGCCGAGTTCACCGGGCGGCAGCCGGTTGCCGTCGTCGTCGAAGATCGCGAGTTCGCTGATGGGCCAGGCCTTGCCGACCGTGCCGGGTTTCTTCAGCCAGTCCTCGGCGGTCGCGAAGGCACCGCCCCCCTCGCTGGCCGCGTAGTACTCCTCCACGCAGGGCCCCCACCAGTCGAGCATCGCCCGCTTGACGTGGTCGGGGCAGGGAGCGGCCCCGTGGATGGCGTGCCGCATGGACGAGACGTCGTAGCGCGCCCGGACGTCCTCGGGCAGGGCGAGCAGGCGGTGGAACTGGGTCGGGACCATGTGGGTGTCGGTGCACCGATGCGCGTCGATCAGCCGCAGCATCTCCTCGGGCGTCCACTTGTCCATCAGCACCAGCGGGTGGCCGATGTGCAGGGACGCCGCCGCGAACTGCAGGACGGCCGTGTGGTACAGCGGCGAGCAGACGAGGTGGACGTCGTCACCGAAGGGCCGGATGCCGAAGATCCCGAGGAACCCGCCGAGGTACGCCTCCTCCGGGAGCTTCCCGAGCAGCGGACGCCGGATGCCGCGAGGGCGGCCCGTGGTGCCGGAGGTGTAGTTCATGACCCAGCCGAGCTCACGGTCCGCGGGCGCCGACTCCGGTTGCCCGTCGAGGAGTTCGGCGTACGGCCGGAAGCCATCGACCTCGCCGAGGGCGTAGCGCCGGTCCTTGGGAAGGCCGGCCTCGTCGGCGGCCCGGCGCGCGGTCTCCCCGAAACGTTCGTCAGCGATGAGCACCTTGGCACCCGAGTCGGCGACGATCCAGGCGATCTCGGGGGCGACGAAGTGGTGGTTGACCGGCACCAGGTAGAGGCCGGCCTGGCTGGCGGCGAGGTGCGCGGTGAAGAACTCCGCGCTGTTGGGCAGGACGACCGCGAAGGCGTCGCCGCGTTCGAGACCGGCGGCGCGCAGACCGTGGACCAGCTGGTTGGCGGCGGCGTGGAGGCGGCCGGCGGTCCAGGGCTCGCCGTCGGGGGCGATGAGGACCGTACGGGAGGGGTCCTGGGCGGCCTGGGCCCAGAAGCCCGCGGGGGGTGTGCTCGTCACTGGCCGCTCCTTCCGGCGATGCGGTTGATGCGATCGACGGCTTTCTCGAAGCCGCGGGTGAGGTCGTCGAAGACGGCCTGGACGCTGCGTTCGCTGTTCATCCGGCCCACGATCTGGCCGACGGGCGTGCCGAGGAGCGGCTCGACCTCGTACTTCTGGATGCGCGAGACGGCCTCGGCGACCAGCAGGCCCTGCAAGGGCATGGGGAGGGTGCCGGGCCCGTCGGCGGAGTCCCAGGCGTCGGTCCATTCGGTACGCAGCTGACGTGCGGGCTTCCCGGTCAGCGCACGGGAGCGCACGGTGTCGCCGGAACCGGCGGCGAGGAGTTTCTGTATGAGCCTGGGTGAGGTCAGTTCGGCCTCTGTGGTGGTCAGCCATATGGAGCCCAGCCACACACCCTGGGCCCCCAGTGCCAGTGCGGCCGCCACCTGCTGCCCGCTGCCGATGCCGCCCGCCGCCAGGACGGGCAGCGGGTCCACGGCGTCGACGACCTCCGGGGTGAGGACCATGGAGGCGATGTCACCGGTGTGGCCGCCGGCCTCGTAGCCCTGTGCGACCACGATGTCGATGCCGGCTTCCCGGTGCTTGACGGCGTGCCGGGCACTGCCCGCGAGGGCGGCGACGAGCACGTCCTGTTCGTGGGCGCGGTCCACCACGTCGGCGGGCGGCGATCCGAGGGCGTTGGCGAGCAGCCGGATCGGGTAGTCGAAGGCGACGTCCAGCTGACTGCGGGCGACCTGCTCCATCCAGCCCGTGATGCGCCACCCGGACGCCTCGCCCTCGGCGAGTTCGGGTACGCCGTATTTGGCGAGGGTGTCGTTGACGAACTGCCGGTGCCCCTCGGGGATCATCGCCTCGACGTCGGCCTCGGTCACCCCCTCGACCTTCCTGGCCGGCATGACCACGTCCAGGCCGTACGGCTTGCCGTCGACGTGGGCCTCGATCCAGTCGAGGTCGCGTTTGAGGTCGTCGGGTGCCGTGTAACGGACCGCGCCGAGCACTCCGAAACCGCCGGCCCGGCTGATGGCCGCGGCGACGGCGGGGAACGGCGTGAAGCCGAAGACGGCGTGCTCCAGTCCCAGTTTCTTGCTCAGCTCCGTCTGCATGGCCGCAGGATGCCGCAGTCCTCCGGACGACGGAAGAGGTTTTCTGATGCTCCGTCAGATTCAGGTCGCCGGATCTCCGTTCAGAGCTCCACGACGACCGTCGGGCAACCACCGCAGCAGACGGGCGCATCCGGCGAACGCGACCCGCGTGAAGGCCCGCGGCTGTTGCGCACCCGGCGGCCGACGGATCAGCCGGGCACGTCCAGCCGCTGGGTGCCCACGACCGACAGCAGCCGCAGTGCCTCTTCGGACGCCGAGCCCGGGGTGGCCGTGTAGATCACGACGCGCTGGTCGCGGTCGGCGATGTCCAGGACGTCGCAGTTCACCGTGACCGGGCCGACCAGGGGGTGGTCGAAGGTCTTGCAGAGGGTGGGGCGGGCCGTGACCTCGTGGGCGGCCCATATATGGGCGAACTCCGCGCTCCCGTCGAGGAGTTCCGCGACCAGGCCGGTGAGTTCGGGATCGTCGGGATAGCGGGCGGAGGCGGCGCGCAGTTGCTGGACCGAGGAGCGCGCGAACTCCTCACCGTCCGACACGCCGTAGAGCCGGCGCCCCTGCGGGTGCGGGCCGAGGAACGAACGGCGGACGAGGTTGCGGTCGCGGCGGGAGAGGGCGGAGAAGTCCTCCATGAGCGCCGCGGCCAGGTCGTTCCAGGCGATCACCTCATGGGACGCTGAGATGACGATCGCGGCGGCCTGCGGCAGCCGGTGCAGCAGGTCGACGATGCTCTGGCGCACCTCGCGCGAGGGGCCGGGCGGCGGGCCCGGCGGGGTGCCGGCGAGGTGGTGGAGGTGGTCGCGTTCGGCGTCCGACAGCCGCAGGGCGCGGACGACCTGCGCCAGGACCTCACGGGACGGGCGGGGCGCACGGGCCTGTTCGAGGCGGGTGTAGTACTCGGTGGAGATGTACGCCAGCTGTGCCACCTCCTCGCGGCGCAGTCCCGGGGTACGGCGGCGCGGTCCGGCGGGCAGTCCCACGTCGGCGGGGGTGATGCGCTCGCGTCGGATGCGCAGGAAGTCGGCCAGTTCTCGTCGGTCCACGGTCCCAGTGTGCGCGGGCACCGGGCCGCCGAGCCAGGTACCACCGGTGCCTGGATGAGTCCGGGCACCGGGCGCAGGCTCGTCGGCATGACCGACAAGACCACCACCACAGCCCTGCTCGCCGACAAGGTCGCCTTCGTCACCGGTGCCGGACGCGGTATCGGCGCCGCCGCCGCGCGGCTCTTCGCCCGGGAGGGAGCCAGGGTCCTGCTCGCGGCCCGCACCGAGAGCCAGCTCAAGGCGGTGACCGAGGAGATCCGCGCCGCGGGCGGCACGGCCGACCACGTCCACTGCGACCTGGCCGACCCCGCGAGTGTCCGCGCCGCCGTGGACCGGGCCGTCGAGCTGTACGGCAGGCTCGACGTCGCCTTCAACAACGGGGCGACCATCCAGCAGCCCGGGCCCATGGACCAGCTGGCCGAAGCCGACTTCGACCATGTATTCGCCGTCAATCTCAAGGGCCCCTGGCTGGCGATGAACGCCGAGATCGCCGCGATCCGGGCCACCGCCGGGACCGGCGCGATCGTCAACAACTCCAGTGTGGGCAGCCTGATGGCCAACCCGTGGCTGCCCGCGTACGGCGCCGCCAAGCGGGCGGTCAACAGCCTCACCGCGTCGGCCGCCGCCACGTACGGCCCGGAGGGCATCCGCGTCAACGCCATCGCCCCCGGCACCACGCTGACCGAGATGATCGACGAGTGGGAGACGGCCACTCCCGGCATCGTCGACGAGCTCACCGCCCGGACCCCGCTGGGCCGGGCCGCCGCTCCGGACGAGATCGCCGAGGCCGCCGCCTGGCTGCTCAGCGACCGGGCCTCCTACGTGACCGGGACGGTGCTGCGGGTCGACGGCGGCAGCCTGGCCTAGTCGGAGGAGGAGCCCTCCAGCACGGCCATGGCCGCGTTGTGCCCCGGCACCCCGCTCACCCCGCCGCCGCGCACCGCGCCCGCCCCGCACAGCAGCACGTTCGCGTGCCGGGTCTCCACACCCCAGCGGCCGGTGTCCGCCTGGGCGTACGGCCAGGACAGTTCGCGGTGGAAGATGTTGCCGCCGGGCAGCCGCAGGTCCCGCTCCAGGTCGAGCGGGGTCCTGGCCTCGATGCAGGGCCGGCCGTCCGCGTCGGTGGCCAGACAGTCGGCCAGCGGTTCGGCGAGGTGGGCGTCGAGCTGGGCGAGGGTCGCCGCCAGGAGTTCCTCGCGTACGGCGTCGTTGTCCCGGTCGAAGAGCCGGGCCGGGGTGTGCAGGCCGAACAGGGTGAGCGTCTGGAAACCCTGCTCGGCCAGGTCCGGGCCGAGGATCGACGGGTCGGTGAGCGAGTGGCAGTAGATCTCGGAGGGTGGGGCGGCGGGCAGGTGTCCGGCGGCGGCCTGGGCGTGGGCGGTGGCCAACTGCCGGTAACCCTCGGCGACGTGGAAGGTGCCCGCGAACGCCTCGCGCGGGTCGACGGAGTCGTCGCGCAGTCGTGGCAGGCGCTTGAGAAGCATGTTCACCTTGAGCTGGGCGCCCTCGGCGGGCGGGGGCGCCTGGTCGCCGGTGAGGGTGGCCAGGGCCTGCGGGGACGCGTTGACCAGGACGTGCCGGGCGTCGACCGCCCCCTCGCCGTCGGCGGTGCGGTACGTGATCTGCGCCGCGTGCCCGTCCGTGGAGATCCGCACGGCCTCGTGCCCGGTGGCGATGACCGCGCCCGCCTGCCGCGCCGCCGTCGCCAGCGCGTCGGTGAGGGCGCCCATGCCGCCGACGGGCACGTCCCAGGCGCCGGTCCCGCCGCCGATCACGTGGTAGAGGAAGCAGCGGTTCTGCTGGAGCGAGGGCTCGTGGGCGTCGGCGAACGTTCCGATCAGCGCGTCCGTCAGGACCACGCCCCGGACCAGGTCGTCGGCGAACCGGTTCTCCACGGCCACCCCGATCGGCTCCTCGAACAGGACCCGCCACGCCTCCTCGTCGTCCACCCGCAGGCGCAGTTCGTCCCGCGTGGGCAACGGTTCGGTGAGCGTGGGGAACACCCGCTGCGCTACGCGGCCGGTCATGCCGTAGAACCGCTGCCACTGCTCGTACTCGCGCTCGCCGCCGGTGAGATGGGCGAAGGCCTCCCTGGTGCGCCGCTCGCCGCCCCCGACGAGGAGGCCGGTCGGCCTGCCGTCGCGTTCGACCGGGGTGTACGACGACACGTTGCGGGTGCGGACGCGGAAGTCCAGACCGAGGTCCCGGACGATCTTCTTGGGCAGCAGGCTGACCAGGTACGAGTAGCGGGACAGCCGGGCGTCCACCCCGGTGAAGGGCCGGGTGGAGACCGCGGCGCCTCCCGTGTGCCCGAGCCGTTCGAGGACCAGTACGGAGCGTCCGGCCCGGGCCAGGTAGGCGGCCGCGACCAGGCCGTTGTGGCCGCCGCCGACGATGACGGCGTCGTAGCTCCGCTGGGGTCCCTCGTGTGCAGGCATGGTTCTTCGTAACACGTCGTGATCTAGCTCGGCCAGGGGGGAGGCGGCACCCGGCTCACCGGGTGCCCGACGCCCGTTGCTGCCGTAGCACCGCGACTCTGCGGTAGAGCTCCACCGCCTCCGCGCCCCGGCCGAGCTGCTCCAGGCAGTGGGCCTCGTCGTTGCGGCTGGCGAGGGTGTCGGGATGGTCTGCGCCCAGGACGCGTTCGCGGGCGGTGGCCACCCTGCCGTACTCGGTGAGGGCGTCCGTCCAGCGGCCGAGCCAGCCGAGGCCCACGGCGACCTCACGGCGGCTCACCAGGGTGTCCGGGTGGTCGGGACCCAGGACGCGTTCGCGGATCGCGCACACGTCGCGGGACTCGGCGAGGGCCTCCTCCCAGCGGCCGAGGCGGCCGAGGTTGACGCCGAGGCCGTGGCGGGCGCGCAGCGTCTCGGGGTGGGCGGAGCCGTGGATGCGGGTCCGGTCCTCGATCAGTTCGCGGTAGAGCTGGAGGGCCTCCGCGCTGCGGCCGAGGCGGCCGAGGCTGATGCCGACCTCGTAGCGGGCCGCGAGGGTGTCGGGGTGGTCGGGGCCGAGGGCCTGCGCGCGGGCCTCGGCGACCTCGTGATAGGTCCGCAGGGCTTCCTCCCAGCGTCCCAACTGTCCGAGGGCGTAGGCCACTTCGTACCGAGTGACGAGCGTGTCGGGGTGGTGGGCACCGAGGACCCGCACACGGGCGGCGGCCACCTCGCAGGCCATGCGGTACGAGTCCTCCAGTCGGCCCAGTCTGCTGAGGTTGAAGGCGAGGTTGTGGCGGCAGCGCAGGGTGTCGGGGTGGTCGGGGCCCATCCGGCTCTCCCGCGCGGCGAGCACCGAGTTGTAGACCTGGTGGGCGTCGAAGTGCCGGCCCAACTGGCCCAGGACGTACGCCATTTCCTGGCGGGCGGCGAGGGTGTCGGGGTGGTCGGCGCCCAGCGCGCGGGTCCTGGTCGCGGCCACGTGCTTGTACTCGCGCAGGGCGTCGGCTGCGCGGCCGGTGCGGCTGAGCGAGAAGGCGACCTCGTACCGGCTGGCCAGGGTGTCGGGGTGATCGGGTCCCAGCAGGTGCGCGCGCTCGGCGGCGACCGCGCGGTGCACCTCGCCGGCCTCGGCCCAGCGGCCCAGGCGGCCGAGACTGAGCCCCGCGTTGTGCCGTCCGGCGAGTGCGCTGACGGCCTGCGGGGAGGGCGCGGGCGGCTCGTCGGGCACGGACTGCTCGGCGCGGCCGTCGACGGGGCGGGCGATCCACTCGCCGGTGAGGCCGGCGCCGGCGTCCGGGGGTGTGACGGCGAGGCCGGCGCCGGTGGCCTTGTGGCCGGTGGTCATGCCGTGGGTCCAGGACGGCAGCCGGGTCTCACGGGGGCCGGCGGACGCGGGCGACTCCAGCGGCCGGAAGCCGGGCTGCTGGGTCACCACGGTGGGCACGTACGCCGGGGTGGTACGGCCCAGAGTGATCCGGCGGCCCAGCTCACGCGCGTCGTGCGGGCGTTCCTCCGGGAGCTTGGCCAGCAGGTCCAGGATGACCTTGTCGAGGTACTCGGGCAGTTCGGCGCGGTGGCTGCGCGGCGGGCGGGGCGGGGTGTCGCGGTGGCCGACGAGGATCGCCCACGCGTCCTCCAGGTCGAACGGCGGGGCGCCGGTGGCGATTTCGTAGAGCACACATCCCAGCGAGTACAGGTCGCTGCGCAGGTCGACCTCGGAACCCCCTATCTGCTCCGGCGACATGTAGTGCGGGGTGCCCATCGCGATGCCGGTGCCGGTCAGCCGGGAGGTGAAGCCGATGTCGTGGCCGAGGCGGGCGATGCCGAAGTCGCAGATCTTCACCGTGCCGTCGGTGAGGCGGACGATGTTCGCGGGCTTCAGGTCCCGGTGCACGATGCCCTGCTGGTGGGTGTAGGCGAGCGCGGCGGCGACCTGGTCGGCGATCTCGACGACGTCGGCGACGGGCAGCGGATGCTGCTTGTTGTCCTCCAGGAGCTGGCTGAGGTTGCGGCCGTCCAGGAGTTCCATCACCAGGTAGAGCACGCCGTCGGACTCGCCGAAGTCGTGGACGACGGTCACCCCGCGGTGGCTGAGGGCCGCGGCCACCCGTGCCTCACGCCGGAACCGCTCCCGCAGGACCCGGGTGAAGGTCTGGTCGTGGTGTGCGCCCATCGGCTTGAGGCACTTCACGGCGACATGACGGCCCAGCGACTCGTCGCGCGCCCGCCACACCTCGCCCATGCCCCCGCGCCCGATCAGATCGAGCAGTCGGTACCGCCCCTGGATGAGCCTGTTGTCCCCCATCTCCTGCGACCGCCCCCGTCATGTCCGCCCCGCCCTCCCCTGGCCCGTACCAGTATGGCGACCTATCGTCCGAGTTTGTACGGGGAGGGTCGGGAGCCCGGGCCGAGCCGGTCCATGGCCCGCAGGATGTGCTTGGGCGGGAGCTGCCAGCGCAGCCGGGCGGGAACGCAGCGCAGCAGGGTTCCGGTGGCGCGCAACTGGCGGGTGACGGTGGTGGGTTCGGGGGCTTTCCTGCCGTACAGCTCATGGGCGTACGGCGGCAGGGCGGCGTACGCCAGCTGCGCCACGCGCCGCCACAGCACCTCGCGCGCCGGGACGAGGAGGGGGTGCGTCGGGGGGCGGAGGAGGAAGTCGTCCACTTCGCGGGCCTCGGGCGTAGCGGCGAGCTCGGGGCGCACCTTCTCGAAGTAGGCGGCCATCTCGTCCTGCTTCACCGGTACGGCCTCGGGGTCGAGGCCGACCAGGCGGGCACTGACCCGGTGTTCGGACACGTATCGGTCCGCCTGCTCCTCCGTGAGGCGGAAGCCGGAGCGGCGGGCGACCTGGAGGTAGGAGTCGATCTCGGCGCAGTGCACCCACAGCAGGAGTTCCGGTTCGTCGACGCCGTAGCGCTCACCGGTGTCGGGGTCGGTCGCACCGAGCGCTTTGTGGATCCTGCGGACCTGGGCGCCGGCCTGCTCGGCGGCCTCGGCGGTGCCGTAGGTCGTGGTGGCGACGAAGTTCGCGATGCCCATGAGCCGGCCCCAGGCGTCGCGCCGGAAGCCGGAGTTCTGCGTGACCCCGCGTACGGCGCGCGGGTGCAGTGCCTGGAGGTAGAGCGCGCGGATACCGGCGACCCACATCATCGGGTCGCCGTGCAGCTGCCAGGTCACCGACTGTGGTGTGAACAGTCCGGGATCACCCATGCCCGCAGTGTGACCAGGATCGGTAGTTGGCACAAGGCAACCTTCGTGACCTGCACTGATGCCAAGTGGCTTCAACGGCTGGAGGCACGGATCAGGGAGATGGTTGGCACTTTGGTACAGCGCAGGTCACAAGGGGTGCCGCCGCACTTGGGCATCCAATCCAACTCGGGCGTTTCATTTGGATCATCGTGCTGACCAGATGAAGATGCCGGCGAGGTAGGACCTTGCTGCACTCACGGTAGGCCTGGTCCGCCGTACCGACGTGGAGTCTTCTTCGACGCGGGCTGCGGTGACCGCACTCGTGTGGGCTCGCGTGACGCAGGGCGACCACCTGCACAGCCCATCGGTGCAAGCGCTCCGCGATGCGCAGCAAAGTACCAAGCTCTTGGTATCCGCCATCGGGCGGTTGCAGACCCCCTGCAACCGCAGAGGAGCCGGACTCCGCTTCCTTCAATGCATCAGCGAATACGCCGATTGCCTCACCCAGACGCGCATTGAAGGGGACCGGTGTAGTTGAGAGGCCGGTCCATTTCCGGACACGCGACGCTGCTTGCGCGATTCGTCCGTCCGAAGATGTGGTCGGTCGACATATGGATGCCGACGGTACGGGCGCTGTCCCTCCCTGCTGTCGGCACTGCCGATTGCGGGAGCCCCGGCGGACTGTGCGGAAGGTCGGGAGCCCACTTCCTCTCCCCCGCCTACGTCGGGAGAAAGCTCAGCTCCGTCAGCGAGCAAACAGGCTGAGAGACGCCACGAGCAACATCGCCGCCTGATCACCCTTTGCCCGGACGGATCACGGCAACGGGGCAGTCCGCGTGGTGCAGTGCCGCCCGGCTGACCGGGCCCAGCAGTGCGCCCGCGAGGCGGTCCCGGTTTCGCGAGCCGACCACGACGAGCTGTGCTCGGGAGCTCGCCTCCACGAGCGCCCGGCAGAGCCCGCCTCGGACGCGGGCACGGTGCACGGTGACGTCCGGGTACTTCTCGCCCAGCACGGACAGAGCGTCGGCGAAGCCGTTGTGCGACCGGCTGTTCCACGTGGCCGTCCTGTCCAGCACGACCAGGTTCGCGCCACGGGACGACGCCTCGGCGTAGGCGAACTCCGCCGCTGTCAGTGCCTCCTGTGTGTGGCCGCCGACCAAAACGACGGGGCCGGTCGGGTCGGGCCTGCCTCGCACCACCAGCACCGGAGAACGTCCATGGGCTGCCAACTGCCCGGCCACCGAGCCACCTCGCAGTGAGCCGGACCTGCCCGGCGGACGGCTGCCCACCACCACTAGAGACGCCTCACGGGATCCGGACTCCAGCACCGCCACGGGGGAACCCATGAGGACTTCGTGCGTCACACGGACATGGGGCGCGGCGCGAAGGGCCCATCCCCCGGCCTCGGTCAACGCGCCCCTCACCACACGGCACGCCCCGGCCCCACCCTGGTCCCAGGGTGGAACACCGGACGGCACATGGGCCGACGACCACTCAATGGCGTGCGCCAACCGGAGTTCCACCCCGATTCGGTCAGCCTCGTGCGCCGCGGCCTCCACCGCGGCCATGCCCGACTGCGAGCCATCGACTCCTACTACGACCGGGCCGCTCATGTCGGTTCTCCCTTTCCCTTGCGCAGTCTCAGAACCTGGGGGCCTCGCTCAGCGGTTCACCGACGGGCGACCGCGTGCTGCCGGATCCGCAACCTTGCGGCGTCGGGCTCGGCGGCCTCGGTCCTGCTTCCCAGGCCTCGAGCCTCGCCCTCTGCGCCGCACCCCCGACAGGGGCCGGATGGGCCCCTCAAGCACGCCGTACGGCCCCCTCACCCCGTTCCGTCCGGTCACCGCAGGCCCTGGCCGCCGTGTAGAGCGCGAAATCGCCGAGGCGCTGCGGCAGTTGGGCAGCGTGTCGGCGAGGACCAGCGTCCTCACCCGGCACGCGGTGCCGACCGTGCGCCTGGTCAACCGTGTTGTGTACTACGGGACATCGTCATCCGTATCCACGAGGGGTCCGTCCAGCTCGTGACTGATCCCGGAGAACTGGCGTGCTGCCGGGCGATGTTGCGGCCTGGGTGGCAACGGCCGTGGAACGAACAGACGATCCGTATCCGCCCTGACGTGGTCACCGGCATCCGCTGGGGACGACGACCACGGGGCAGTGCGAGTGATGCAGGAGGGTGCGCGCGGCCGGCCCCAGGTGGCCGCCGTGCCGGCTGCCCGGCCGGTGCGATCCGATGACCACGACGACGGCGTCCCGGGTGGCCTCCACCATGGCCTTCGCCGGGGCGGTGTGAACCGTCCGGCTCTCCACCGCCACCCTCGGGCGGCTCTGCTGTCCCGGACTCGTCGCCGGTATCAGCGAGGGCAGTTCGGGATTCGTGTGCCGGTGCGTCCAGGAGTGCAGGACGCGCAGTTGCACGCCGCGCGACTCCGCCTCCTCAAGGGCGTAGAGGGCTGCCTCCGTGTCCGTGTCGGTCTCCAGACCGAGCAGTACATCGCGGCGGTCGTCGTGCGGGCATTCCCCGCGTACGACCAGCAGTGGACCGTGCGCCTGCGCGGCCAGCCGTGAACTCACCGCACCGCACACGAGACCGGCCAGTCCGCCGAGTCCCCGAGGGCCGACGACTGTGAGCACCGCGTCCGCGCTCTCCCGGGCCAGCGTTCGCACGACGCCGTCCGCTACGGCCCTGGTGTCCACGGGCAGGTCGGGGTGCCGTTCCCGCACGCGCGAGGCGGCGGACGCGAGAACCGGGCCGGCTTCGTCGCGGTCGAGCACGGCATACACCACGCGCAGCGCGATGCCGCGCCGTGCCGCTTCTTCCGCGGCCTGGTCCAACGCCCGTACGGAGACCAGTGAGCCGTCCACTCCGACGACCACGTGTGGGAGAGTCATGGACCTGCTTCCCTTCTGCGTGCTCAGGGTGTGCCCGGGACGTGTTCCTGGGCACGGGAGGCGCCGAAGGCGGGTTCGCGGCGGGCCAGGGGCGCCGCCCCGACGACCCGGGCCGGAGTGCCTCCACCGACGATGCTCGTCGTCCGCCGGCCCGCGGGGCAGGAGCCATGAGTACCCGTCAGAACGCCGAACGGCCCCTGGAACAGGGCCGTTCGGCTTGCGACGCAGGGAGGGGAAAGGGGCGCCCACCCGGACCATGCCGGACGGCGATGTCTGCGTCACACGGTGATCCGCCGTCCCGTGACCGCCTGCATGTCAACCCGCACCCACAGTTCGCGCTCGCCTCCCGACCACGGCCTGCTGTGGGCAACGTCCGCGAGCCGACGTACCTCGTCGGGGTCCGTCACCGCTCGGCCACGCCCGCGCACGAGCACACTCCAACCCCGGCTGAACGCGTCGTCGATGCGGTCGACCTCGAAGGCCACCCGATGGTCGACGGCCAGCGAAGGCGTCGCACCGGGGGCTGTCCGGAACACGATCGCGCCTTCGATGAAGCTGTAGTTGACCGGCACGACGACAGGTCCCGAATCGGTTGCCACCGCGATTCTCCCAACGCCGTGCGTGCCGAGCAGGGCCGTGCACTCGCCCGTGCTCAGCTCCGTGAACTCGGGTCTGCCAGCGGCCTGTTCAAGCCCGGGCGGCAGATCGACGGCTCCGCCGGCGAGTTCCGACACCGTGGTCTCCAAGACGTCGGCCAGGCAGAGGAGGGCGCCCCTGCTCGGCGCGGCACCAGGATGCTCCTCCAAGTACTTCAGGTAGCTGGGCGCCATGTCCGCCCGGGTGGCCGCCTCCGGGAGGGGCAGGCCCAGTTGCACGCGGCGGGTGGCGAGGCGGCGGCCCAGGTCACCCAGAGGTCGTTCCGCCGGCGTATCGGTGTTGGTCCGTGTCTGTTCGGGCATGGTCGTCACGTCTCTCGGCTTGCTGATGGTCAGGGGCGGGATCTCGGCTGCCAATACGAGTCCGGCGTCCCATCGCGCCGGTTCGCCCCGCACATCCAGCGTGACCTGTGCACGAGCGGACCGCTTGGGCCGGTCGGGCCATCGTCCCGACCGGACGGGCCCTGCTGGGTGCGGCACGTACCGGGGTCTGCCCTCGGAACTCCCCGCCCTTCCCTGAGCGCAGATTCGTCCAGGCCATCCACGCGCTCGATCCGTTCGTCGTTCCGTCTGCCACCAGCGCCCTGCCGGTCAAGATGGTCCGCCTCGTCTCACAGCCCGCGCAGCCAGTCGTCGCTCACGCCGTGCAGAGCGTGCTCGTCGGCCCGCACCCGTGCGTCGTCCAGCCGGTGGGTGAGTTTGTCGACCACGCCGACCACGCCGTCGATCTGGCGGGTCATCGAGACGGCGATATCCGTCTCGCTCCTGCGCTCCAGCCGGCCGGTGAGGGTGACGACTCCACGGAGACGTCGATGCCGTGGGGCGGCGCCCACAGGGTGCGCCCGAGCACGTCCTGGACGACCTCTTCATGGATCTCCGTGTCTGGCCGCAGGAAAACCTGGAGCAGGTCGCGGCGGGTGACGATGCCGACGAGCCGGTCCGCCTCGTCGAGAATCGGCAGGCGCTCGACGCGATGCTGGGCCATGGTCCGGGCGGCCTCGACGATGGTGTCGTCGGCGTGCACGGTGACCGGCGGCCCGGTCATCAGTTGACCGGCTGTACGGGCCTCGGTCTTCGCGGTCTGCTGCCGGCCGCCGCGTGTGAACGCGGCGAACCGCCGACGGCGCGGGGGTTCGTAGGGGTCGGGGGTCGTCGCCTGGCGGACCACGAGGTCCGTCTCGGAGATGACGCCGATCACCTTGTCGTCCTCGTCGACGACGGGCAGTCCGCTGATCCGGTGGGCGACGAGCAGTCGCGCCACCTCCTTGGACGGCGTACCGTATTCGGCTCGGACGACGTCACTGGTCATCACGGAGCCGACCTTGTTGTGCTTCATGGCTGATCCTCCTCAGCGGAGTCGACGCAGGTAGGGGTCGTGGGGCTGGCGCGGCAGCAGGCGGAGGTGTGCGTCGAGCACGGTGACCTGGTCCGGTGCCGCGAGGACCGGGTTGAAGTCGGCCTCGGCGAGCTGCGGCAGGTCGCTCGCCATCCGGGACAGGCGCAGCAGCAGTTGTTCCAGGGCTTGTAGGTCCACGGGGCCGCTGCCGTCCGCGCCGAACAGCAGTGGGGCGCAGCGCGGGGACGTGATCAGGTCGTGCACGTCGTGGTCGGTGAGCGGGGCGAGCCGGGCCGCGTGGTCGGCGAGTACCTCGGTGGCCGTACCGCCGAGTCCGAACAGGACGAGCGGCCCGAAGACCTCGTCCTGGACGACGCCGGCGAACAGTTCGGTGCCGCGGGCGGCGAGCGGCTGTACGACCACTCCGGTCATCAGGCCCGCGAACCGTGTCTCCAGGTCCCGGAACGCGGACCGGACTTGGGAGTCGCCCTGCAGGTCGAGGTGGACCGCGTGCTGCTGCGTCTTGTGTACAAGGCCGGGCCAGTGCGCCTTCATGACCACTCGTCCGTCGAAGCCGCGCAGCCGGTCCGCGGCCAGGACGGCGTCGTCCTCGGTCTCGGCCCAGGCCCACGGGATCTGCGGGATGCCGTAGCAGGCCAGCAGGTCGGCGCAGGTGCGCGGGTCGAGCAGGCCGCCGTCGGGATGCGCCCGCAGATGGTCCTCGACGATCGTGTGGGCGCGTTGGGTGTCGACGTCCGGGAGTTCCAGGACGGTGCCTGCGACACGGGCGAGCCAGGCCGCGCGGTGGGCCGCGTGGGCGAGTGCGCGGGCCGCCGTGTGCGGTTCGGCGTAGGAGGGGATCGTGCCGCCGTCGGCGGGCAACAGCTCGACCTGCAGGGCTTGTTCCAGGCGTACGACGGCGACCGGTCGGGCCCGGCGTGCGGATGCCCGGGTGAGCGCCCGGACCAGGTCGTCGCCGGTCGCCTCGGCGGCCGCGGTGGGGACGAGGGCCACCAGCACCGAGTCGATGCCCGGACACTTCACGAGCCGGTCCAGGCACGCGCCGAGTTGTTCCTCGCTCACCGCGGCGGTGGCGTCGACCGGGTTTCCGACCACGGCCCCCTCGGGCAGTACGGCGACCAGGTCGGCGACCGTCTCGGGGCTGAGCGGCGGCAGGGTGAGCCCTGCCTCGGCGCAGGCGTCCGCTGCCAGGACGCCCACGGCGCCCGCGTTGGTGACGATCGCGACCCGGGAACCCTCGGGCAACGGCTGGGAGTGCAACAGGGCCGCGGTTTCCAGAAGTTCACCGATCGAGCGGGTCGCGGTGATACCGGCCTGGGTGAACAGGGCCTGGCGGGTCATGGTGCGAGTGGCGGCGGCCGCGGTGTGCGAGGCGGCGACTCGGCGGCCGGCGTCGGTGCGGCCCGCATCGACGGTGAGCACCGGCATGCGGCGGGTCACCCGGCGGGCGGTCCGGGAGAAGGCCTGCGGGTTCCCGAAGGACTCCAGGTGCAGCAGGGCGAGGTCGGTGGTGCCGTCGCTCTCCCACCACTGGAGTATGTCGTTGCCGCTGACGTCGTACTTGTCGCCGAGGGAGGCGAAGGTCGAGACGCCGATGCCCAGTCGGGACAGGCCTTCGAGCAGGGCGATCCCGACGCCCCCGGACTGCACGGCGACGCCCGCCGTGCCGGGGCTCGGGTGGTTGGCGGCGAACGTGGCGTCGAGCCGCAGTTCCGGATCGGTGTTGGAGATACCCAGGCAGTTGGGGCCCACCAGGCGCATGCCGTAGGTGCGGCAGGCGGTCAGCAGCGCCTGCGACTGGTGGCCGTCGAGACCGGCGGTCACCACGAGCAGTGCCCGCACACCGGCCTTGCCGCACTCCACGGCGGTGGCCGGGACCGCGGCGGCGGGTACGGCGACGACCACCAGGTCCGGCGTCATGGGCAGGGCGCTGACGGAAGAGTGGGACGAGATGCCCAGGATGGAGGTGGCACTCGGGTTCACCGCGAAGAGGCGCCCGGTGAAGCCGCCGGAGCGCAGGTGGTGGAGGATCGCGCGGCCGATCGAGCCAGGCCGGCGTCCGGCACCGACGACCGCGACGACGCCCGGCCGGAACAGGGGCGTAAGGCTGGCCACGTCGGCTGCCCGGCCTCGGGTCTCCACGGCGGAGAGGTAGGTGTCGTCCTCGGTGAGCCGGATGGTGCAGCGCATCTCCGGGCCGTCGAAGCGGCGCTCCGTGCGCAGCCCCAAGTCGGCGAAGAGGCGGAGCACCTCGTGGTTCTCGCTGAGCGCGTCGACGGTGAAGGTGACGATGCCCTCGGCGCGGGCCGCGGAGACAAGGTGCTCGACGAGCAGGGTGCCGACACCACGGTGGTGCAGGCCGTCGGCGACGGCGACGGAGATCTCCGCGGAGTCCTTGTCGTCGGCCCCCGTGTCGTACTCGGCGAGGCCGATGACGCGGCCATGAGTCTCAGCCAGCAGGGCGCGATAGCCCGGGTGAGGCTGGGCGCTGGCCCGGTCGGCGGCCAGGGCTCCCGACCGCCGGCTCGCCGCGAAGAACCTGAGCCGCAGGTTCTCCGGGGACAACTCCTTGTAGAACCGTTCCAGTTGACCGTGGTCTCCTGGCGCCACGGGGCGGACGCACACAGTGGTGCCGTCCGCGAGCAGCGCGTGGACCGGGGATCGGTTGAGCACGTCGTCCGTCATCAGGGATCTCCTCCAGGGCTTTGTCTCGGCACTTCGAGCATCGAGCGGATCGGCGAGGGGGCCCATGGGCTGTCCGGGGTGTACCGGGGGCCGGTCGGGCCAACCTTCTCCGCCGGTCGTCCGTGACATGCGGAGGGGACCGGCGTCCCACGGCGCCGGTCCCCTCCGGGACATGTCAGTCGTCGGCGACGAGGGCCGTGAGGTCGAGGAGCCGGTTGGTGTAGCCCCACTCGTTGTCGTACCAGCCGAAGACCTTGACGAGCGTGCCGTTGGCCTGGGTGAGGGCCGGGTCGAAGATGCACGAGGCGGGGTCGCCGATGACGTCACGGGACACGATGGGCGCCTTCGACACCCGGAGGATGCCGTTGAGCGGTCCGTCGGCGGCCACGGTGAACGCCTCGTTGACCTCGTCCGCGGTCGCCTCGCGGTTCAGGACCACGGCGAGGTCGGTGAGCGAGCCGTCCTCGACGGGGACTCGGACGGCGATGCCGTCCAACGCCCCTGCCGTCTCCGGTATGACGAGGCCGACCGCGCGGGCGGCTCCGGTGCTGGTCGGGATGATGTTCAGCGCGGCCGAGCGGGCCCGGCGCAGGTCCTTGTGCGGGCCGTCGAGCAGGGACTGGTCGTTGGTGTAGGCGTGAATGGTGGTCATCATGCCGCGCTCGACACCGAAGGCGTCGTGGAGCACCTTCATCATCGGTGCGACGCAGTTGGTGGTGCAGGAGGCGGCGGAGACGATCCGGTCGCGATGGCGGTCGTACGTGTCGTGGTTGACGCCCAGGACGATGGTGGCGTCCACGTCCTTGCCCGGCGCCGACAGCAGCACGGTGTGGGCGCCGCTCTTAAGGTGCAGGGCCGCGGAGTCACGGTCGCGGAAGCGGCCCGTGCACTCGACGACAACGCCGGCGCCGTAGTCGGACCAATGCAGGGCGGCCGGGTCACGTTCGGCGCTGACGGCGATGCGTCGCCCGTCGACCGTGATCGAGCTGTCGTCGTGCTGGACGTCGCGGCCGATACGGCCGAACGTCGAGTCGTACTCCAGCAGGTGGGCCAGGGTGGCGGGCGAGGTGATGTCGTTGATCGCGACCACCTCGACGTCCTGGGTGCCCGCCTCGGCGCGGTCGAGTGCCGCGCGCAGATAGGTGCGGCCTATGCGGCCGAAGCCGTTGATGCCGACGCGTACGGTCATGACGGTGAACTCCTTTGGTGAGTGGTCGGTTGAGGCGTTCCAGGGCTGGTCCACGACCTCGCGCAGATCGACGCAGTGAGGCCAGGCAGTGCGTACGGCCTCAGGGCGCTGGTCCAGGAACCTGGTCGACGGAGCCGGCGTCCGGGTGCGAGAAGCCGCCGTGCCTGGACCTCCGGCGGTCACACCCGTTCGGGCACGATCACGACAGGGCAGGCGGAGTGGTGCAGCACCCCGTGGGCCACCCGGCCCAGTTGGATCCCGTAGTGCCCAGGGCGGCGCTTGGCTCCGATGACCAGAAGGTCCGCGTCCCGCGAGGCGTCCACGAGCACGGTCCGGGTGCGGCCCTCGACGACACGGCGGTGTGACGCGACATCGGCGGGAGCGTCCTGGAGCGCCGCTTCCAGGGCTTCCACCGCCTGCTGCTCGTGCAGTCGGGTGAGTTCTCCGACGAGCAGTGGAAAATCGGTGCTCTCGCGCGCGGGCCACCGCCAGGCGCGTACGGCGTCCACCGGCACCCCGCGTCGCCGCGCCTCCTCGTAGGCGAAGCGCACCGCCGCCGAGCCCGTCGGCTTCTCTCCGACACCCACGACGACACGGCCGTGCGTGCCGGTCGGGGCCTGGTCATCGTGGTTGCCGCGCACGACGACCATCGGGCACTGCGCGTGCCCGGCCACGATCAGGCTCACCGAGCCCAGCAGTGTCTCGGCGAGCCCGCTGCGGCCACGCGTGCCCGTCACCAGGAGCGAGGCGGTCCGGCTCTCCCGCACCAGCGCGTACTCGGGTTCCTCGGGCAGTACGTCGGTGGAGACCTTCACATCGGGCTGTCGGTGACCAGCGCGCCGGGCGGCCGTATCGACGATGTCCTCGGCTCGTACCTGCTCAGACGGTTTGTTCAGGTCCGTGGCGAGCGAGGTGCCCTCGTATCGTTCCCACAGCGACGCGTACACCAGCCGTAGCGGTGCCCCGCGCAGTACGGCCTCGTCGGCGGCCCAGTCGACGGCGCGCAGGCCGGGCTCGGAGCCGTCGACGCCGACGATGATCGGGAGGTGCATCGTCCTCACCGTCCCGTACCGAGGTCGAAGACGATCCGGGCTTTGACGTCGCCGCGCAGCACGTCGTCGATGGACTCGTTGACGGAGTCCAGCAGGCGCGTCTCGCTGATCACCCTGGTCCGGCCGGCCGCGTGCAGCTGGAAGACCTCGGTGAGGTCCTGCCGGGTGCCGACGATCGAGCCGATGACCGAGGTGCCGTTCAGCACGGTGTCGAAGATCGGGACCTGGATGCTGCCGTGCGCGGGCACGGCGACCATGACGAGCTTCCCGCCGCGCCGCAGACCGGAGTTGACTGCGGCGAACGCGGACTCGTTCACGGCGAGGGCGATCGCCGCGTGCGCGCCGCCGTGCCGCTTGAGGACCTCTCCGACGTTCTCCTTGCGGGCGTCGATGACGAGGTCGGCGCCGAGCGCGGTGGCGAGTTCGAGCTTCTCGTCGGTGACGTCGATCGCCGCGACGGTGGCCCCGGCGATCTTCGCGTACTGCACCGCCAGGTGCCCGAGCCCGCCGACACCGGAGATCGCGACGAGTTGCGCGGACCGCGCGCCGGCGACCTTGACGGCCTTGTACGTGGTGACGCCGGCGCAGCTCAGCGGGGCGGCGTCCACGGCACTCACGCCGTCGGGCACCGGCTGGGCGAAGTCGGCCCAGGCCGCCATCTTCTCGGCGTACCCGCCGTCGCAGCCGTACCCGGTGTTGATCTGCTGCTCGCACAGCGTCTCCCAACCGGACAGGCAAGGCTCGCACCGCCCGCAGGCCCAGCCAAGCCACGGCACGGCCACCCGCTGCTCGACGGACAGATGGGTGACGCCGTCGCCGAGCTTCTCGACGAGGCCGACGCCCTCATGGCCGGGCACGAAGGGCGGGTTCGGCTTGACCGGCCAGTCGCCGTGGGCGGCGTGGATGTCGGTGTGGCACAACCCGGACGCCTCGACGCGCACGCGGACCTGGCCGGGGCCGGGCTCGGGGTCGGGGCGGTCCTCGATGACGAGGGGTTCGCCGAAGGCTCGTACGACCGCTGCCTTCATGATCGCTGCTCCTCGGTGTGGGTCAGTCGTGCGGGACGACGGCGACGGGGGCGGTGGAGTGGTGCAGGACGGCGTGGGCGACGGAGCCGATGTGGGCTCCGAGCGGGCCGCGGCGGATACGGCGGCCGACGACGACCAGAGATGCCTCACGGGAGGCATCGACGAGGTGGATGCCGGGGCTGCCGTAGCGGCACTCCTCGGTGACCTCGGCCTCCGGGAACTTCTCGGTCCACGGGCGCAGGACCTCGGTGAGGGCGGTGGATTCGCGCAGTACCAGGGAATCCTGCACTTCGAGGTCCACGGGCAGGCCGTAGGCGTAGTAGGCGGGCGGGTTCCAGCCGTGAACGACCCGCAGGGAGGCGCCACGGCGGGCGGCCGCGGCGAACGCGAACCCGATCAGTCCGTCGTCGGGGCTCTCGATGTCGAGGCCGAGGACGACGGGCCGGAAGGGAGTGGTTGCGGACGGGATGCCGACCGGGTCCATCACGTGCTCGTCGGCAGCCTGCTCGCCAGCCCGGACGAACACGACCGGCCGGTCTGCATGTGCCACGACGGACAGCCCGACCGAGCCGACCATGAACCCGCCGATCCCGCTCAGCCCACGGGAGCCGAGAACGAGCAGCTCCGCGTCCTTCGCGGCGCTCGCCAGTACGTCAGCGGGCGGGCCGGACACCTGTTCAGTGGTCACGTCGAGGCCGGGGTGGCGCAGCCGAACGCCCTCGCCCGTCTCGCGGGGAATCCTCTCGGTCCAGTATTGCTGCGTCTCGGCTCCGAGCAGCGGTCCCTGCGCCATGGGCGCCGGTACGGGCTCCCAGACCTGGACCAGCTTCAGCGGCAGGCCGAGCAGCCGTGCCTCTCGGGCGGCCCACTCGGCCGCCGCCCGGCTCTCGGCGGAGCCGTCGAGGCCGACGGTGACGGTGCGGGTCATGATGTCCACCTTCTGGATCGGGGGGTCCTGATTCGAGCCTGGTCCTCGGATGAGGCGCCCGGCAGGGGCCGCAGGTCCCTGCAAGGGACCGAACGGCCCTGGCCGGTGTTCGGCGCGGCGGGCCCACCGACGAGCCCGCTGCCCCTCCCGCGATCACCGCAGCCAGTGGCTACGGCGGACCAGCGGGAGCTTCACCCAGAGCCTGCCGAGGCCGAGGGTGCCGCCGGCGGAGACGGCGGCCAGGGCGATCAGGACGACGGCGGGGATGAGGTGGTAGTCCACGAACGGGTTCGACGACATGCTCGGCGAGCCGTCGGAGAGGTGCTGGGCGGGCGGCCACTCGGCCAGCCATGAACGCCATCATCAAGGTGCCCGCAACGGCCGCGAAGCGCAGTGCGACGCCGGCGATGAGCGCGACCCCGATGCCGAACAGGCCGAACAGGCCGAGCATGAACAGCCAGTTGACCGAGGCTGCCCCGGCCCAGGAGTGGAACGTGGACTCCATCGGACCGCCGGCTACGGAGCTCAGGAAGCCCTTGGTCGGCGAGCCGCCATCGATCCAGCCCTTGCCGGAGGGGGTGGCGTAGCCGAGGCCGAAGGTCCGTGGCCGCGGGGATGAACGGCCCTGTCTCCAGGGGCCGTTGGGGTGCCGCGATCAGTAGGCCGACAGACCGTGCGCCCGGAACTGTTGACGGACACGTTCGACCAGTTCGGGAGTGGGGACGGGACTGTCGCGCAGCGGGAACGGAACGTCGAGGGCCTCGTACTTCGCGGCGCCCAGTTTGTGGAACGACAGGATGTCCACGCGGTCGACCGTGCCCAGTCCCGCGACGAAGGCGGCAAGGCCGTCCACGGATTCCGCGTCGTCCGTCCAGCCGGGGACCAGGACGTACCTGATCCACATCGGGATGCCGAGTCGGTCGAGGCGGGTGGCGAAGTTCAGGGTGGGGGCGAGTTCCCCACCCGTCAGGTGGCGGTAGGCCGTGAGGTCGAAGGACTTGATGTCCAGGAGCACCAGGTCGGTGTCGGCGAGGAGTTCGTCCGAAGCGCGGGCGCCGAGGAACCCGGAGGCGTCGAGGGCGGTGTGCAGTCCGGCCTCCTTGCAGCGGCGCAGGATCTCGCCGGTGAAGGCGGTCTGCAGCAGCGGCTCGCCGCCTGTGAGGGTCACACCGCCGCCGGCGATGGTGATGAAGGCGTGGTACTTCTCGATCTCCGCCATCACCTCGTCGACCGTCGCCTCCTGCCCGTCACGCATGTGCCAGGTATCGGGGTTGGCGCAGTACAGGCACCGCAGCGGACAGCCGGAGACGAAGAGCACGAACCGGGTCCCGGGGCCGTCCACGCCGGTGGACAGGTCCCAGGAGTGGATCCGGCCGGTCGTCACGGCCCGGACGGCGCTCACAGCGATCCGTGGAAGGTACGGCTGATCACGTCGAGCTGCTGCTCGCGGGTCAGCCGAACGAAGTTGACGGCGTAACCGGAGACGCGAATGGTCAAGTCCGGGTACTTGTCCGGGTGTTCCATGGCGTCTTGCAGCGTGGAGCGGTCAAGTACGTTCACGTTCATGTGGAAGCCGCCCGCCGCCATATGGGCGTCGAGGATGCCGACCAGGTGCCCGGCACGTTCCTCGGGGCGGTGACCGAGTCCCTCCGGGGTGATGTTCGTCGTCAGCGAGATGCCGTCACGGGCCTGTTCGTACGGCAGCTTTGCCACCGAGAGCATCGAGGCGGCGACCCCGTGCCGGTCGCGGCCGTTCATCGGGTTGGCGCCGGGGGCGAAGGGCGCTCCGGCGAGCCGGCCGTCGGGGGTGTTGCCGGTGTGCTTGCCGTAGACGACGTTCGAGGTGATCGTCAGCACCGACTGGGTGTGCTCGGCGCCCCGGTAGGTGGGGTACCGGCGCACCTTCTCCATGAAGGACTCGACGAGTCCTACGGCGATGCTGTCGGCGCGGTCGTCATTGTTGCCGTACGCGGGAAAGTCGCCCTCGGTACGGAAGTCGACGGCGAGGCCGGTGGCGTCCCGGAACACCTTCACCCGGGCGTACTTGACGGCGGACAGGCTGTCGGCGGCGACCGACAGACCTGCGATGCCGCAGGCCATGAAACGGTGCACCGGGTAGTCGTGCAGCGCCATCTCGATGCGCTCGTAGGCGTACTTGTCGTGCATGTAGTGGATGACGTTCAGCGCGTTGACGTACGTCCGCGCAAGCCAGTCCAGGACGTGGTCGTAGGCCTTGGACAGTTCCTCGTAGTCCAGGTACTCGCCGGTCAGCGGGGGCGTCGGCGACGCCACCTGTTCGCCGGTCATCTCGTCCCGGCCGCCGTTGACCGCGTACAGCAGCGCCTTCGCGAGGTTGACCCGGGCGCCGAAGAACTGCATCTGCCTGCCGACCTGCATCGCCGACACACAGCAGGCGATCGCGGTGTCGTCGCCGGTGCACGGGCGCAGCAGCTCGTCGGACTCGTACTGGACGGCGCTGGTGTCGATCGAGACCTGGGCGCAGAACTCCTTGAAGGCACAGGGCAGTTGGGGCGACCACAGGACCGTCAGGTTGGGTTCGGGGGCGGGGCCGAGGTTGTAGAGGGTCTGGAGGAAGCGGTAGGAGGTGCGGGTGACGAGGGTACGGCCGTCCTCGCCCATGCCGCCGATGGACTCCGTCACCCAGGTCGGGTCGCCGGAGAACAGGGCGTCGTACTCGGGGGTGCGCAGGAACCGTACGATCCGCAGCTTGATCACGAAGTCGTCGATCAGTTCCTGGGCGCGGGACTCGTCCAACACGCCTTCGTTCAGGTCGCGTTGGAGGTAGACGTCGAGAAAGGTG
Organism: Streptomyces sp. NPDC031225; assembly: GCF_055570355.1. Lineage (NCBI taxonomy): Bacteria > Bacillati > Actinomycetota > Actinomycetes > Kitasatosporales > Streptomycetaceae > Streptomyces > Streptomyces sp. NPDC031225. Next base: position 336,102 of record NZ_JBVIHJ010000008.1, read on the forward strand.
GAGGTGCGGCCGAGTGACATCGCGGCGCCGTTCTGCTCCTTCACGGCGGCCAGGTAGGCGAGGTATACCCACTGCACAGCCTCGTGGGCGGTCGCGGCGGGGCGCGAGACGTCACAGCCGTATGTGGCCGCCATCCGCGCCAGTTCGCCCAACGCCCGTGTCTGCTCGGCGAGTTCCTCCCGGTCGCGGATGACCTCGGCACTGGACGCGCAGGCGTCCAGCAGGGCCCGCTCGGCCTTCTTGGCCTCGATCAGCCGGTCCGTGCCGTAGAGCGCCACGCGCCGGTAGTCGCCGATGATCCGGCCGCGGCCGTAGGCGTCGGGCAGTCCGGTGATGATGCCGGCCTTGCGGGCGGCGCGCATTTCGGGGGTGTACGCGTCGAAGACACCGTCGTTGTGGGTCTTGCGGTAGGTGCCGAAAACGCGCGTGACGAACGGATCGGCCTCATAGCCGTAGGCCCTGAGGCTGTTCTCGACCATGCGCAGGCCGCCGTTGGGCATGATCGCGCGCTTCAGCGGGGCGTCGGTCTGCAGGCCGACGATCAACTCCCGTTCCCGGTCGATGTATCCGGGCGCGTGCGAGGTGATCGTCGACGGGGTCGCCGTGTCGATGTCGAGGACGCCCTTGCGGCGCTCCTCCGGGAACAGGGAACTGACCTTCTCCCAGACGGCGCGCGTGCGGTCGGTGGGACCGGTCAGGAAGGTGGCGTCGCCTCCGTACGGCGTGTAGTTGGCCTGGATGAAGTCGCGCACGTCGACGCGCTCGCGCCACGGAGTGCCGACGAAACCGTGCCATGCCTCGGTTGCGCACGTTCCCGCTGTCACTGTCGCTGTCATCGCCGGTTCTCTCCCTTGCTTCGCACGGGGATGTCTCCCTGACTCCATGCTCGTGTGACGTGCTGGCGGTCAGGAGGGCCGGACAGGGGCGTGGACTCGGCCGTCCGGCCCCCTCCTGCCAGGGCCGGACGGCCCTCCGGTCGGCGACCGTCACCCGGCGGGCAGGTCCGGGCGCACAAGCGTGCCGGACCTGCCGTGGACGATCTCGTACGCCGCGTCCAGGGCCCCTATCGCGGCCAGTCCCCCGGTGCGTTCGACGAACCGGGCGGCGGCCTCGGTCTTCGGTCCCATCGAATCCTCGGGGAAGCCTCCTCGGCGCAGATCGGCGGGAGTGGCGCCGAGGACAGGCTGCTGGTCGGGGGTTCCGTAGCCGGAGTAGACACAGGGCACGTCGGTGAGGATGAGCAGGAAGTCGGCCTTCAGGTGCTCGGCGAGCAGCGCCGCCGTGAGGTCCTTGTCGAGGACGGCCTCCGCCCCGGTGAGCGCGCCGGTGTCGGGGTCGGCGGTGACGGGGACGCCTCCGCCGCCCGCGCAGATGACGAGCGTGCCGCTGCCCAGCAGGTCATGGATGGTGTCGGTCTCCAGGACGCGTACGGGTGCCGGGGAGGGGACGACCCGGCGCCGGCCGGTGGTGTCGGCGGCGATGTGCCAGCCGCGTTCACGGGCGAGCGCGGACGCGATGCCGTGGGGGTACACCTGGCCGACGAACTTCGCGGGGTGCTCGAAGGCCGGGTCGTCGGCCCGGACAAGGGTGTGGGTGACCAGCGCGGCGATCCGGCGTCCGGGCAGGGCGTCGTACAGGGTGCGGGCCAGCAGGGAGCCGATCATGCCCTGGGTCTGCGCGCCGAGCAGGTCCAGCGGGTAGGGGGCGCTCAGGGCGGGGTCGGCCGCGCTCTCCGCGGCGAGCACGTCGATCTGGGGGCCGTTGCCGTGGGTGATGACGATCTCGTGATCGTGGGCGAGGGCGGCGATCGCGGTGGTCACCCGGTCGATGTTCGCCTCCTCAACGACCGCGTCGGGGCGATCACCGCGGCGCAGCAGGGCGTTGCCGCCGAGGGCGATGACGATGCGCATGGCTCAGTCCTCCAGAGGGGCGACGCGTACGGCTTCGATGGCGTGCAGGCGGTTCTCCGACTGAGCGAGACGATTGGTGCGGGTGAGGAGAACACGCCGTCGACGACTTCCGGTTCGGGCAGGGCCGACAGACATTGCAATGAACTCGACGTCGGAGTTTCCGGTAGCGGCCGGCATCTCCTCACCGACCCGGTACAAGACGAACAGCCCGATCCGCCGCCACCCTTCAGAGGCCTGGAGGGAATGAGGTACCCCAGCTCGCCCCTCCACCCAGCGGGTCGTCTCACGTACTCATGGAACAACCCAGGCGGTGGCGCCACAGCATGCCGGAAGTCCCCTGCTCAGAGCCGAGTGGCCCGGCCGGTGGACCGGGTGGCCCATGGTCGACCGCCGGGCCTCGGGCACACGCTGGACATGACAGTTCCCCGTCTCGTCGGGAGGCACGCCATGATCACCACCCCCACGACCAGCATGCCGCGCGCGCTGCCGGTCGAGCACCAGCAGCGGCTCATGGGCTTCGCCCACGAGGTCTCCTTCCCGCAAGGGGCGCGCCTGTTCGAGGAAGGGAGCCGGGCCGACCGGTTCTGGATCATCCGCTCGGGAGCGGTCCAGCTCGACATGCATGTGCCGGGTCGCCGCGCGGCCGTCATCGAGACCCTGCGGCACAACGAACTCGTCGGCTGGTCCTGGCTGTTCACCCCGCACTCCTGGCACCTGGGCGCCGAGGCGACGACCCCGGTGCGGGCGTACGAGTTCGACGCCACGGCCGTCCGCCTGATGTGCCGGGAGGACCCGGCCATCGGCAGCACCATCGCCCAATGGGTCGGCGGCGTGCTCGCCCACCGCCTCCGCTCCGCCCGGACCCGGCTGCTGGACCTGTACGCCCCGTACGGCGCCGGCAGCCGGGGCTGAGCGCGCCCCGCCGCGCGAGCCGAAGCGCCAACAGGAGGTGCGGTCGCGTCGTCGGCGTTTGTGCCGGAGGCCGATCCGCTGCCCGAGGAGGAGTTCCGCGACAGGGACCCCGACCGGTACGCGCAATTGCGGCGCCTGTCCGACCTGGCGAAGGCTGACGCGACCACCGCAGAAGAACTGATGACCGCGCTGGTCCTCACCATCCACGCCAACACCACGCTCGCCCAGGCTGCCCGGACCGTGGCGCACCGTAAGGTCGAGCGCCTCCCACTGATCGACGAGCTGGGCATGCTGGGGGGCATCGTCAGCAGGGCCGATCTGCCCAAGGTGTTCGTGCACGGAGACGAGGAAATCGCGGAGGAGGTCCGTCGCGAGGTGGTCGTCCACCCCTTCCCGACACCGGGCTCAGCGATCTGCGTCGATGTGCACGACGGAGGGTGAAGCTCGCCGGCCACGTCCGGGAAACGTTCTTGATCCCCGTGACCGCCCGGCTGGTGCGTGCTGTCGAGGGCGTGGTGGACGTGGACTTCGAGCTCGGACGGTTCGGGCGAGCGGGTCACCGGAAGGGATTCGCCGGTCAGTGAGGACAGGTCGAGTGTGAGGGTGCCCTCGATGATCCGCGCGTCGGCGCAGACCCGGTCGCCCTCGGAGACGACGAGGATGTCGCCGGGCACGAGGTCCTTGGCCGCGATCTCGCACCGCACCTTGTCGCGTACGACCCGGGCGGTGGGCGGCAGGAACGCGGCCAGTGCCTCCACGGCTCGCTCGGCCTGCATCTCCTGGACGAAGGCGAATCCGGCGTTGAGGAGGATCACGGCCACAACGGCGATGGAGAGTGCGGGTGTTCCTCCGGCCCAGGCCAGAACGGCCGCGAGGGCCAGCAGGATCGCCAGGGGTTGGGTGAACTGGGAGAGCAGCTCGCCCGGCCAGCGCCTGCCGCCGGACCGGGTCAGCACGTTCGGGCCGTAGACCAGTTGTCTGCGGGCCGCCTCCCGGCTGGTGAGGCCCGAGGGGGAGGTGCGCAGGTCGCGGAAGAGTTCCGCCGGTTGCCGCCGTTCGTCGGTCTGCTCGGCGTTGTCGGGGTCATCGGCCGGTTGGGCTTCTCGCTCGGCGGTATGTGATGACCGGGTCATGAGGGGCTCTCCCGGGAAGGAACGTGCCTGAGATGGTGCGGACGCGTCGCGTGGCCGTCGCCTGTCAGTGCCAACGCACCTCGTGCGGGCGGTCGTTGACCTTGGCTGGCCGGCTTTGTGTCGTGCGGGTCACGGCTCGGGGATGACGACGACGGGGCAGGGCGCGTGCTGCACGCAGTGCTGGCTGACCGAGCCGAGCAGGATGCCGGTGAAGGTGCCGTGGCCCCGGCTGCCCAAGACCAGAAGCTGGGCGTTGCGGCCCGCGTCCATCAGTATCCGCACGGGATGGCCCTCGGCCACGCGCATCGTCACCTCGGCCGGATGGTCCAGTTGGGCGAGCACCGTGGCCACGGTTTCCTGCAGGGCTTGTTCGGCGATCTTGGCGAAGTCGCCTCCTTCGGGCATCGACGGGACCCAGCCATAGCTGTACCCGTACACCTCGGGGTACTGCCACGCGGCGACCGCTTCGATGGTGCTGCCGGTCAACTCGGCCTGCGCCAGGCCCCACCGCAGTGCCGCCTGTGAGCAGGGCGAGCCGTCTACACCCACGACGACGGGCCAGGGCTTCTCGTCGGTGTGCTGGGTCATGTCGTTCTCCTGCCGGTCGGTTGCGTACAGAGCCGGCTTGCGCGGCCGGCAGCGCAGGCTCGCGCCGCCGGGACTTCGGTGGAGGCGCCTGGACAGATGTGCCGGCCGTCACTGGGAGACCGGACAGACGGCTTCACGCTACGCACCCCCGCCGAACGCATGGCGGGCCAACCGGCCCTACCTCCAGGGCCGCATGGCCCTCTCTGTAGAGCCCACCTGTATCCGGGCCGAGAGGAACGCGATTGCGGACCGGTTGGCCCCTGCCGATGCCGCAGGCAGCGAGCCATGCTCGGAACACGGCACGAACTGCGGAACCCGGCCTGGCCCGCCACCAAGGGGTTTTCCCCTTCCTGGCGCATGAGCCCGGTCCAGCTTCTGGTCTTCCTTCAGGCTCCGGCTGGAGCACGAAGAAGCCAGAGGTCTCGTGCCCCAGCTGAGGAGCAGCACCATGGAACTACTCATTTTCCTGATCATCGTGGTGGCCGTGCTGGTCGTCGTGGTGATCGCCATGGCCATCAAGGTCGTCAAGCAGTTCGAGAAGGGGGTGCTGTTCCGGTTCGGCCGACTGGTCGGGCCTCGCTCTCCCGGTCTGCGGTTCATCGTTCCATTCGTCGACGTGCTGCACCGGGTCTCGCTGCGGATCGTCACGATGCCCATTCAGTCGCAGGGGATCATCACGCGCGACAACGTCAGCGTCGACGT
>NZ_JBVIHJ010000009.1:0-72059 GCF_055570355.1 Streptomyces sp. NPDC031225
GACACCCCCCACCCCGCACCCGACCCACCCACCGAACCCGAAGCGATTAGGGGCGCGGGGAACTGCGCAAAAAACGCCCGCCCCCACCGAACCCGTCACCCTCCAGACGTGTCCAGCTCCGCGTCCTCCCCGATCCCCGCACAGTCGTACGGGTCCTTCAACCAACCGTCCGGCAGGACAACCCTGTTGTTGCCGGAGGTACGCCCGCGGGGCCCGTCGGCGCCGGCCGGCCAGGCCTGGTCGAGATCCAACTCGTCCAACCCGGACCGGAGTTCCTCCAGCGAGGACGTGATCGCGAGCCGCTTACGCATCTCGCTGCCGACCGCGAACCCCTTGAGGTACCAGGCCACGTGCTTGCGGAAGTCGACGACCCCGCGCGCCTCGTCGCCGATCCACTCACCGAGGAGCGTGGCGTGCCGGACCATGACATCGGCGACCTCCCGCAGCGCGGGCCGGGCGATGTCGTCCGGGCGCCCCTCGAACGCGGCCACCAGGTCCGCGAACAGCCACGGCCGCCCCAGGCACCCCCGCCCCACAACCACCCCGTCGCACCCGGTGGCCCGCACCATCCGCAGCGCGTCCTCGGCCGACCAGATGTCGCCGTTGCCGAGCACCGGAATCTCCGGCACATGCTCCTTGAGGCGGGCTATGGCGTCCCAGTCGGCGGTGCCGCCGTAGTGCTGGGCGGCGGTACGGCCGTGCAGGGCGATGGAGGTCACACCCTCCTCGACCGCGATGCGCCCGGCGTCCAGATAGGTGATGTGGTCGTCGTCGATGCCCTTGCGCATCTTCATCGTGACCGGCAGATCACCCGCCCCGCTCACCGCCTCGCGCAGGATCGCCCGGAGCAGCGGACGCTTGAACGGCAGCGCGGAACCGCCGCCCTTCCGCGTCACCTTGGGGACCGGGCAGCCGAAGTTCAGGTCGATGTGGTCGGCGAGGTCCTCCTCCGCGATCATGCGGACGGCCTTGCCGACGGTGGCCGGGTCGACGCCGTACAGCTGGATCGAGCGCGGCTTCTCGGTCGCGTCGAAGTGGATCAGCTGCATGGTCTTCTCGTTGCGCTCGACCAGCGCCCGGGTCGTGATCATCTCGCTCACGAACAGGCCCTTGCCGCCACTGAACTCCCTGCACAACGTGCGGAAGGGCGCGTTGGTGATCCCGGCCATGGGGGCCAGGACGACGGGAGGCTGGACGAGGTGAGGACCGATCTGCATTCCCCCATTGTCACGCATCCCTCCGGGCCCCCCGTCCCCTGTCCACCGCCCCCGTCCAGCGATCATGTAGAGACCATTAGTTAGACGCACTATCGAACTCGGCGTACGATGGCGCGCATGCCCGAGCTCAGCCAACGCCGACGCATGCTGGTGCTCGCGATCTGCTGCATGAGCCTGCTGATCGTGAGTCTCGACACCACCGCGCTCAACGTCGCCCTGCCCGCCATGCAGCGGGACCTGGACGCGAGCACGGCCGGACTCCAGTGGACGATCGACGCGTACACGCTGGTCCTCGCCTCGCTGCTGATGCTCGCCGGCTCCACGGCCGACCGGATCGGCCGCAGGCGCGTCTTCATGGCCGGCCTGGTCGTCTTCACGATCGGCTCCGCGCTGTGCTCCCTCGCGCCGAACCTGGAGGCCCTGGTCGGCTTCCGCATGGTGCAGGCGGTCGGCGGCTCGATGCTCAACCCGGTCGCCATGTCGATCATCACCAACACCTTCACGGACCCGCGTGAGCGGGCCCGCGCGATCGGTGTGTGGGGCGCGGTCGTCGGCATCTCCATGGCGGCGGGGCCGCTGGTGGGCGGAGCGCTCGTGGACTCGGTCGGCTGGCGCTCGATCTTCTGGGTCAACATCCCGGTCGGCATCGCGGCCCTGCTGCTCACCCTGCGATACGTCCCCGAGTCCCGAGCGCCCAAGGCCCGCCGCCCGGACCCGGTCGGGCAGCTGCTGGTGATCGCGCTGTTCGGCTCGCTGACGTACGCGATCATCGAGGCGCCGGCGTCGGGGTTCTCGTACGTCCTGCCCTTCGCCCTCGTGGCGGTCGCCGCGCTGGCCGGGCTCCTCTGGTACGAGCCCCGCCGCGACGAACCCCTCATCGACCTGCGGTTCTTCCGGTCCGCTCCGTTCAGCGGGGCCACAGTGATCGCGATCAGCGCGTTCGCGGGGCTGGGCGGGTTCCTGTTCCTTTCGACGCTGTATCTGCAGAACATCCGGGGGCTGGACGCGCTGCACGCGGGCCTGTGGATGCTGCCGATGGCCGTGCCGATGTTCCTGTGCGCGCCGCTGGCCGGCCGGCTGGTGGGCAGCCGGGGGCCGAGGCTGCCGTTGGTCGCCGCGGGAGTCATGATCACCGCCAGCGGGGTGCTGTTCGCGGCCTTCGACGCGGAGACGTCCGACGGGACACTGTTCCTCGGGTACGTGCTGTTCGGGATCGGGTTCGGGCTGGTCAACGCGCCGATCACGAACACGGCGGTGTCGGGGATGCCGCGGGCCCAGGCCGGGGTCGCCGCCGCCGTCGCGTCCACGAGCCGTCAGCTCGGTATGACGCTCGGGGTCGCGGTGATCGGCGCGGTCCTGGCTTCCGGGGTGGGCTCGTCGTCGTACAAGGAGACGTTCGTGTCCGCCGCCGTGCCGGGGTGGTGGATTCTCGCCGGGTGCGGGCTCGCGGTGCTGGTGCTCGGAGCGGTGACCAGCGGACGGTGGGCTCGCGGAACCGCCGAGCGGACGGCCGAGCGGCTGGAGTCGGCCGAGGTGCGCGAGGCGGCGGGGGTCGTCGCGTGACCGGTCGACGGCCTCGCGCGTACTGAACAGAGGAACTCGGCCGTGCGGAAAAGGTAGTTGAGATCTCGCTCACACCCGTCCGCCGGGGCGTCGCCATGCACGATCATGACCGGAATGGACGCCCATTTCCTTGGCATCTCCGAGCTGACCGAAGTCCCGGCCGTGGCGGTCGTGGTCGACGTCATGCGCGCTTTCACCGTGGCCGCCTGGGCGTTCGCCCGGGGCGCGGAGAAGATCGTTCTCGCCGAGTCGCCGGACGAGGCCCTGGCCCTCAAGGCCCGCCACCCGGACTGGGTGGCGCTCAAGGACGGTGCGCCCGCGCCCGGGTTCGACACCGTCAACTCGCCGGGTCTGCTGCGGACCGCCGACCTCGGCGGGCGGACCGTCGTACAGAAGACCACCGCGGGGACGGTCGGCGCGCTCGCGGTCAAGAAGTCCCAACTGGTGCTGTGCGCCTCCTTCGTGGTGGCGGAGGCTACGGGTCGGCTCCTGCGGGCGCACGGGAGCGACCGCGTCACGTTCGTGGTCACCGGCGAGGACGGGCAGGGCGACGAGGATCTGGCGTGCGCCCAGTACATCGCCGGCCGAGCCGCAGGGGCCGGGACGGACGCCGCCCCGTTCCTGCGCCGTGCCGGCGCGTCCCGTGCCGCCGCCGAGCTGGCGCAGGGGGTACGCCAAGGAGTACACCCCGATGACGTCGCGCTCTGTCTCGAACTCGACCGGTTCCCCTTCGCCATGGTGGCGGCCCCGGAGGGCCCGCTCATGGTCCTGCGCCCGCACGCCGTGCCGTCGGCGGCCGGCGACACCCCGGTCTGACCCCATGCCCGACACCCGCGACTTGGCGAACGCCCCGTGAAGATACTGCTGTTGATGTTGTTCTTGCTGCACACTCCTAGCCGGAGGCGAGGTGCATGGTGCAGGCCAACACGAGCAAGGTGAGCCGCTGGGACGGGCGCGGCCGCGAACACGTCGTCCAGGTGCTGCGCACAGGCGCCCGGCGCACGATCAGCTGCGACACCTGCGGCTGGCGCAGGGACGCGCAGTTCCTGCCGTGGCTGAAGGCGGAGGAGCACCTGGCGGAGGAGCATCAGGCGACGGTGGATCCGTCGGCGGGCTGACCTTCAGGGACCCTCGGAGCCCGCGGGATGCTCCGGGGTGTCCAGGTCGCCGACCAGGCGCCGCAGCAGCGGGCCGTACTCGGGGTGGGCCAGGGCGTGGGCCATCTGGGCGACCAGGTAGTCGGCCGGATTCCCGGTGTCGTACCAGCGGCCCTGGATGACCTGGCCGTACACCGCCCGGGTGGCGGCGTAGGCGTTGATGGCGTCGGTCAGGTAGATCTCGCCGGTGCGGTGCTCGTACCAGCGGCGGGTCCGCTCCCGCAGTTCGTCGATGATGCCCGGGGTGATGACGTAGCCACCGATGGCCGCGTACGACGAGGGGGCGGCTGCCGGGTCGGGCTTCTCGACCAGGCCGGTGATGCGCAGGGTGCCGCCGCCGAGGTCCTCCTTGACGAGGGGCACGCCGTAGCGGCGTGATTCGGTGGGGTCCATGGGCAGCAGGGCGAGGACGGGGCAGCCGGTCTGCTCGTAGGCCCGGATCAGCTGCTGGGCGCGCGGCACCTCGGCCACGAACACGTCGTCCGGCCACAGCACCAGGACGGGCTCCTCGCCGAAGGAACGGGCGGCGTTCAGCACCGGGGTGCCGTTGCCGTAGGGGCCGTGCTGGTCGAGGTAGGTGATGTGGCCCCTGCGGGCCAGCTCGGCGATCTCCTCGACGGCGTCCGCGTAGGCCGTCTTGCCGTCGGCGCGCAGCTGTCCGACCAGGGCGGGGTTGGGGCGGAAGTGGTCCTGGATCAGGGACTTGCCGCCGGAGACGACGATGGTGATGTCGGTGATGCCGGAGTCCACCAGCTCCCGCACGGTGTGTTCGATCACCGGTTTGTCGCCGACCGGGAGCATTTCCTTCGGCGTCGCCTTGGTCAGGGGCAGCAGTCGGGAGCCGAGTCCGGCGGCGGGGATCACAGCCCTGCGGATGGTCGGGGGCATCGGGTCTCTCGGCTCTCTCTCGGGGCGCTGTCAGTCGGACGGTACCGCCCCGGCGCCGGGCCGGTACCGCAGCCCCTTGAGCAGCAGGTCCACGAGGGCCTCGAAATCCCGTTCCGCGCCCGGCTCCTCCCACTCCCTGGCGTAGGCCGGGTCGTGGAAGCGGCCGGTGGCCTGGAAGAGGGCGCGGGCCGTGGTGGCGGGGTCGGTGACCGCGAAGGCGCCCGCGTCGGCGCCGGCCCGGACCAGCTGCGTCACCTGGTCGGTCAGCTCGGCGATGTGCTCGGCGACCACACCGCCGTTCTCGGCCGTGAGCACCGTGTACGTGGCGAACAGCTCCGGGTCGGCGCCCGCCTTGCGGCGCTTGGCCGCGAACAGGGCGGTGAACCAGTCCCGCAACCGGGTCTCCGGGTCCCCGTCCTCGGCGACGATGCCGGCGAGGACCCCCGTGGTGCGGTCCAGCCACCGCTTGGTCACGGCGCCGCGCAACTCGGCCTTCGTCCCGAAGTGCCGGTAGACGCTGCCGTGGCTGACGCCGAGCGCTCGGGCCACGTCGACCACGGTGGCCTTGGCCGGGCCGTAGCGGCGCAACACCTCCTCGGTGGCTTCGAGGATGCGCTCGGCGGTCAGGGGCTGCGGGGGCGGTGCCATGGGTCAGACCGTACCGGTCCGGCCGATCACCGCTCGACCTGTGCCAGTTGCGCCGCCGCGTAGCGCTCGCCCGCGGCGGCACCGGCCGGCACCGCCTCCTCGATGGCCGCGAGCTCGGCGGTGTCCAGGGTGACGTCGAGCGCGCCCAGGGACTCCGTGAGCCGCTCGCGGGTGCGGGCGCCGACGAGCGGCACGATGTCGTCGCCGCGGGAGAGCACCCAGGCGATCGCGATCTGGGCCACGCTGACGCCCTTCTGTTCCGCGATCTTCCGCAGCGCCTCCACCAGGTTGAGGTTGTGCTGGAGGTTGTCGCCCTGGAAGCGGGGGGAGTGCGCGCGGAAGTCGGTCGCGGAGAGCTGCCGGTCGTGGGTGAAGTGGCCGGAGATCAGGCCGCGGGACAGGACGCCGTACGCCGTGACGGAGATCCCCAGCTCCCGGGTGACCGGCAGGATCCGGTCCTCGATGCCGCGCGAGATGAGGGAGTACTCGATCTGGAGGTCGGCGATCGGCGTGGTGGCGGCGGCCCGGCGGATCGTCTCGGCGCCGACCTCGCTGAGGCCCACGTGCCGGACGTACCCCTGCTCGACGAGTTCCGCGATCGCGCCGACGGTCTCCTCGATCGGTACGTCCGGGTCGAGCCGGGCGATCCGGTACACGTCGATGTGGTCGGCGCCGAGGCGCTGGAGCGAGTAGGCGGCGAAGTTCTTCACGGCGGCGGGGCGGCCGTCGTAGCCGGACCACTGGCCGTCGGGGGTGCGCAGGGCGCCGAACTTCACGCTCAGCAGGGCCTGTTCGCGCCGGGCGGCGGGGGCGGTGCGCAGCGCCTCGCCGATCAGCATCTCGTTGTGCCCCATGGCGTAGAAGTCGCCGGTGTCGAGCAGGGTGACTCCGGCCTCCAGGGCGGCGTGGATCGTCGCGATCGACTCCGCCCGGTCGGCCTCGCCGTACAGCGCGGACATGCCCATGCAGCCGAGGCCGAGGGCGGAGACCCGGGGGCCGGACGTTCCGAGGGTTCGGGTTCGCATCGTCATGCACCCACCTTGGCATGACAGCTGACAGATTTCAATATCTGTCAGTCGAGGTCAAAAAAACGCAGCCCCGCACCCACCCAGGGGTGCAGGGCTGCATCGATCTGCGGCTTCGCCGCGTGGCCGCGACCAGCCACGACGGACTAGCAGCCGACGAGCCGCCCGGCCAGGTAGCCCTCGATCTGGTCCAGCGACACGCGCTCCTGCTTCATCGAGTCACGCTCGCGGACCGTCACCGCGTTGTCCTCAAGGGTGTCGAAGTCGACCGTGACGCAGTACGGCGTACCGATCTCGTCCTGGCGGCGGTAACGGCGGCCGATCGCGCCGGCGTCGTCGAACTCGATGTTCCAGTTCTGGCGCAGCGCCTGGGCGAGGCCCTTGGCCTTCGGGGACAGCTCGGGGTTGCGGGAGAGCGGGAGCACCGCGACCTTCACCGGGGCCAGGCGGTGGTCGAGGCGCAGCACCGTGCGCTTCTCCAGCTTGCCCTTGGCGTTGGGGGCCTCGTCCTCGATGTACGCGTCGAGGAGGAACGCCAGCATCGCGCGGCCGACACCGGCCGCGGGCTCGATGACGTACGGCGTCCAGCGCTCCTGGGCCTCCTGGTCGTAATAGAAGAGGTCCTGGCCGGAGGCCTTGGAGTGGGCGGTGAGGTCGTAGTCGGTGCGGTTGGCCACACCCTCCAGCTCACCCCACTCGTTGCCGCCGAACTGGAAGCGGTACTCGATGTCGGCGGTGCGCTTGGAGTAGTGGGAGAGCTTCTCGGCCGGGTGGTCGTACCAGCGCATGTTCTCCTCACGGAGACCGAGGCCGGTGTACCAGTTCCAGCGCTGCTCCATCCAGTACTCCTGCCACTTCTCGTCCTCGCCCGGCTTGACGAAGAACTCCATCTCCATCTGCTCGAACTCGCGGGTGCGGAAGATGAAGTTGCCGGGCGTGATCTCGTTGCGGAAGGACTTGCCCATCTGCGCGATGCCGAACGGCGGCTTCTTGCGCGAAGCGACCTGCACCTGGGCGAAGTTGGTGAAGATTCCCTGCGCGGTCTCGGGGCGCAGGTAGGCCACGGAGCCGGAGTCCTGGGTCGGGCCGAGGTGGGTGGAGAGGAGGCCCGAGAACTGCTTGGGCTCGGTGAACTGGCCCTTGTTGCCGCAGTTGGGGCAGTTGATGTCGAGGAGGCCGTTCTCCGGGGCGTGCCCCTTCTTGGCCTCGTACGCCTCTTCCAAGTGGTCCGCGCGGTACCGCTTGTGGCAGGAGGTGCACTCGGTGAGCGGGTCGGAGAAGGTGGCGACGTGACCGGAGGCGACCCAGACCTCGGGGGCCAGGATGACGGACGAGTCGAGACCGACCACGTCCTCGCGCGACGTCACCATGTAGCGCCACCACTGACGCTTCAGGTTCTCCTTGAGCTCGACACCCAGCGGTCCGTAGTCCCAGGCGGCCTTCTGACCGCCGTAGATCTCACTGCAGGGGAATACGAAGCCACGGCGCTTGCTCAGGCTGACGATGGTGTCGATCTTGTCGGCGGCCACGGTGCTCTCTTCATTACGACGACGGGCGACGAAGCAGTCTCAACGGAGCAGTGCTTCAGAGCGAATGCCTCAGGTTACCGGCGGGGCCGCCCTCTCAATCAAATCGGTTCGGCTTGTGGGCCGCTTACGGGCCGCTCACCAGCTTTGTTGACAACGGTTTCCATATTTGATGAAAATGACTGTCATGAACGTACGACGACGCTCCATACCCGTCGCAGTGACCGCCGCGGCCGCCGCACTCGGCCTGACCACCCTCTCCGCCTGCTCCACCGACAGTGCCGCCGCGGGCAACACCGACCGGTTCGACGTCGTCGCGTCCTTCTACCCGATGGCCTTCCTCGCCGAGCAGATCGGCGGGGACCACGTGCACGTCACCACGCTGACCCAGCCCGGCCAGGAGCCGCACGACCTGGAGATCAGCGCCAAGCAGACCGCCGCGCTCCAGGAGTCCGACGCGGTGCTCTACCTCAAGAACCTCCAGCCCTCCGTCGACGACGCGGTGTCCCAGTCGGGTATCAAGACCAAGATCGACGCCGCCTCCCTCACCTCGCTGGAGAAGCACGGCAACGAGGTCGGCGGCCACGCGGCCGACCACGACGACCACGAGAACGAGGAGCTCGCGGGCCTGGACCCGCACATCTGGCTCGACCCGGTGCGCTACGCCCAGGTCGCCGAGGGCGTCGGCAAGGCCTTCGAGAAGGCCGACCCGGACAACGCGGCCGCCTACAAGGCCAACACCGCGGCGCTCGTGAGGAAACTCGGCGCCCTGAACACGCAGTTCGCGACGGGCCTCAAGGGCACCGGGACCAAGGTCTTCATCACCACCCACGCCGCCTTCGGCTACCTCGCCGAGCGCTACGGCCTGACCGAGGAGGCCATCAACGGCCTCGACCCCGAGTCGGAGCCCAGCGCCAACCGCGTCAAGGACCTTGAGAAGATGGCGAAGGCCGACGGCGTCACCACCGTGTTCTACGAGACGCTCGTCAGCGACAAGACCGCGAAGACCATCGCCTCCGACGCCGGGCTGAAGACGGACGTCCTCGACCCGATCGAGGGCATCACCGCCAAGTCCCGCGGCAAGGACTACTTCTCGGTCCAGGAAGCCAACCTCAAGGCCCTCCAGTCCGCGTTGGGGGCCAAGTGAGCACGAACCGGAGGACGGTATGAGCGAGTCCGTCGTATCGCTGCGCGGTGTCCGCGCCGACCTGGGCTCGCGCCCCGTCCTGCGCGGCATCGACCTCACCGTGAACCGCGGTGAGGTCGTCGCGCTGCTCGGCGCCAACGGCTCCGGCAAGTCCACAGCGATCCGCACGATCATCGGCCAAGTGCCCACGTCCGCAGGGGAGATCGAGCTCTTCGGCACCCCGCGCGCGCGGTTCAGGGACTGGGCGCGGGTCGGGTACGTCCCGCAGCGCACCACCGCCGCGGGCGGCGTCCCCGCGACCGTCACCGAGATCGTCTCCTCCGGGCGCCTGTCGCGCGCCCGCTTCGGCGTGCTCCGCAGGGCAGACCACGAGGCCGTGCGCCGGGCCCTGGAGCTGGTCGGCATGGCGGACCGCGCGAAGGACTCCGTGAACGCCCTGTCCGGCGGCCAGCACCAGCGGGTGCTGATCGCCCGCGCGCTCGCCGCCGAACCCGAACTGCTGATCATGGACGAGCCGATGGCGGGCGTGGACCTGGCCAGCCAGGAGGTGCTCGCACAGACCCTCACCCGACAGGTCGCCGAGGGCGCCACCGTCCTGCTCGTGCTGCACGAACTGGGCCCCCTGGAGCCCCTGATCGACCGGGCGGTCGTCCTGCGCGACGGCTGTGTGCAGCACGACGGACCCCCTCCGCGTGCGGTCGGCCAGCACGCGCTCCCCGGCCACGACCACGTCCATCCCCACGAACACGAACCGATCCGCACGGGACTGCTGAGCTGATGGATTTCCTCGACTACGCCTTCATGCAGCGGGCCCTGCTCGCCGCCGTCCTGGTCGGCATCACCGCCCCCGCCGTCGGCATCTACCTCGTCCAGCGCCGCCAGGCCCTCATGGGCGACGGAATCGGCCATGTCGCGATGACCGGCGTCGGCCTCGGCTTCCTGCTCTCCTGGTCGCCGGTGTGGATGGCGACCGTCGTCTCGGTGCTCGGCGCGGTCCTCATGGAGCTGATCCGCTGGTACGGCAAGACGCGCGGTGACATCGCCCTCGCGATGCTCTTCTACGGCGGCATGGCCGGCGGCGTGATGTTCATCAACCTCGCGCCCGGCGGCTCGAACGCCAACCTGACGTCGTACCTGTTCGGTTCGCTCTCCACGGTCTCCGAGTCGGACGTCACCGCGATCTGTGTGCTGGCCGCGTTCGTGGTCCTCGTCACCCTCGGTCTGCGCCGCCAGCTCTTCGCGGTCAGCCAGGACGAGGAGTTCGCCCGGGTCACCGGGCTGCCGGTGCGCGCACTGAACCTGCTGACGGCGGTCACGGCCGCGGTGACGGTGACCGTCGCGATGCGCGTGGTCGGACTGCTGCTGGTCAGCGCGTTGATGGTGGTTCCGGTGGCGGCGGCGCAGCAGCTCACCCGGAGCTTCGCGGCGACGTTCGCGATCGCCGTGGCCATCGGGGTGACGGTGACCATCGGCGGCACCGTGACCTCGTACTACCAGGACGTGCCGCCCGGTGCGACGATCGTGCTGCTGACCATCGCGGCCTTCGTCCTGCTGACCGTCCTGGCAACCCCGCTGGCCCGTCGTCGCGCCCGCGCGGTGGCAGCCCGGCAGCCGGCCGGCGATCCGGCGGAGTGCGTGATTCCGGCCAGTCGGGAGGCGGACGGCACGGTCGGCGTCCGACCCGGCACGGGCGGGGCTGGCACAATGGCCCGGCAGGCGCCGATGCAAGACGTGTGAGAGCCGAAGGGGCGCGGCGCGGCCCGGAGGGCCGAGCCCGGTCTCGGCCCCGGCACCGGAGCCCCGTAGGCGATCACGCCAGGTGAAGGAGGAACCCGTGACGACCGCAGGACCGCCCGTGAAGGGCCGCGCCACCCGGCAGCGGGCCGCAGTGGCGGCGGCGCTCGACGAGGTCGACGAGTTCCGCAGCGCGCAGGAACTGCACGACATGCTCAAGCACAAGGGCGACGCCGTCGGTCTGACCACGGTCTACCGCACGCTCCAGAACCTCGCCGACGCGGGCGAGGTCGACGTCCTGCGCACCTCCGACGGCGAGTCCGTCTACCGGCGCTGCTCCACCGGCGAGCACCACCACCACCTCGTCTGCCGGATCTGCGGCAAGGCGGTGGAGGTCGAGGGCCCGGCCGTGGAGAAGTGGGCGGACGCCATCGCGGCCGAGCACGGATACGTCAACGTGGCCCACACCGTGGAGATCTTCGGGACCTGCGCGGACTGCGCGGCGGCCAAGGACTGACCTGACCTGGAGTGACCTGATCTGACCTGATCTGACGTCAGGGCGACACGGACCCCACCCATGGAGCGACGGGTGGGGTTCTTTCATGGCCTCCTCACAGTCTTGTCGAGGGTTAACCCTTGAGTCACCCGCTCGTGAATGACATGGCCAGGTCAACCGTGCGACTCTCCGTCCTGTTCTCACGCAGTTCCCGCACGGCACCTCCACCCCACGTCGCAGTAGGAGTCACGAGTGAGACGTTCCCCCCGAAGATCGGCCGCCGCCGCCTCCCTGGTCGCCGCCGCATCTCTGCTCGCTGTGGGCATCCAGTCGGTCCCCGCGACTGCGAAGCCCGCGGCCCCCCACCCCAGCCCCCTGCGCACCGGAGGCCAGGAGGCGAAGGTCACCCCGGCCCAGCGCGCCACGCTGCTCAAGAACGCGGCCGGCCGAACCGCGGCCACCGCCCAGTCCCTCGGCCTCGGCGCCAAGGAGAAACTGGTCGTCAAGGACGTCGTCAAGGACAACGACGGCACCCTCCACACCCGTTACGAGCGGACCTTCGCCGGTCTGCCCGTCCTCGGCGGCGACCTGGTCGTGCACACGCCCCCGGCCTCGCTGGCCGCCGGCACCGTGAGCACGACCTTCAACAACAACCGCCGTACCGTCTCGGTCAAGTCCACGACCGCCACGTTCGGCAAATCGGCCGCCGAGACGAAGGCGCTCAGCACCGCCAAGGCGCTCGACGCCGAGAAGCCGGCCGCGCAGAGCCCCCGCAAGGTGATCTGGGCCGGCACCGGCACACCGAAGCTCGCCTGGGAGACGGTGGTCTCCGGGTTCCAGGACGACGGCACGCCCAGCAAGCTGCACGTCATCACCGACGCCACGACCGGCGCCGAGCTCTCCCGCTTCGAGGGCGTCGAGACCGGCACCGGCAACAGCCAGTACAGCGGCACGGTCACCATGAACACCACGCTGTCCGGCTCGACGTACCAGCTGTACGACACCACGCGCGGCGGCCACAAGACGTACAGCCTCAACAACGGCACGTCGGGCACCGGCACCCTGATGACGGACGCCGACGACGTCTGGGGCACCGGCTCCGGCTCCAACACCCAGACCGCCGGCGTCGACGCCCACTACGGCGCCCAGACCACCTGGGACTTCTACAAGAACACCTTCGGCCGCAGCGGCATCAAGAACGACGGAGTCGCCGCCTACAGCCGCGTCCACTACAGCTCGGCGTACGTCAACGCCTTCTGGGACGACGACTGCTTCTGCATGACGTACGGCGACGGCACCAGCAGCACCCACGCGCTGACCTCGCTGGACGTGGCCGGTCACGAGATGAGCCACGGTGTCACGTCCAACACCGCGGGCCTCGACTACTCCGGTGAATCAGGCGGGTTGAACGAGGCGACCTCCGACATCTTCGGCACCGGTGTGGAGTTCTACGCGGCCAACTCCACCGACGTCGGCGACTACCTCATCGGCGAGAAGATCGACATCAACGGCGACGGCACGCCGCTGCGTTACATGGACAAGCCGAGCAAGGACGGGGGCTCCGCGGACAGTTGGTACTCGGGCGTCGGCAACCTCGACGTGCACTACTCCTCGGGCCCGGCGAACCACATGTTCTACCTGCTCTCCGAGGGCAGCGGCAGCAAGACCATCAACGGTGTCACCTACAACAGCTCCACCTCCGACGGGGTCGCCGTCGCGGGCATCGGCCGGGCCGCCGCCCTGCAGATCTGGTACAAGGCGCTGACGACGTACATGACGTCCAGCACCAACTACGCGGGCGCCCGCACCGCCGCCCTGAACGCGGCGGCCGCCCTCTACGGCACCAGCTCCGCCCAGTACGCCGGGGTCGGCAACGCCTTCGCGGGCATCAACGTCGGCAGCCACATCACCGTGCCGTCGACCGGCGTGACGGTGACCAACCCGGGCAGCCAGTCCGCGACCGTCGGGACGGCCGTCAGCCTTCAGGTCAGCGCGAGCTCGACCAACAGCGGCTCACTGACGTACGCCGCGACCGGTCTGCCCACCGGCCTGTCGATCAGCAGCTCCACGGGCGTGATCTCCGGCACCCCGACCACGGCCGGCAGCTACAGCACCACGGTCACGGTCACCGACAGCACGGGAGCCACCGGCACGGCGGCCTTCACCTGGACGGTCAGCACGTCCGGCGGTGGCGGCACCTGCACCGTCACGCAGCTGCTCGGCAACCAGGGCTTCGAGTCGGGCAACACGACCTGGACCGCGTCCAGCGGGGTCATCACCAACTCCACCAGCCAGGCCGCCCGCACCGGCTCGTACAAGGCCTGGCTGGACGGCTACGGCTCCACCCACACCGACACGCTCTCCCAGTCGGTGACCGTGCCGAGCGGCTGCACGAAGACCACGTTCACCTTCTACCTGCACGTCGACACGGCGGAGACCACCACCAGCAGCCAGTACGACAAGCTGACGGTCACCGCCGGTTCGACGACCCTGGCCACGTACTCCAACCTCAACGCGGCCAGCGGTTACGTCCAGAAGTCCTTCAGCCTGTCGGCCTTCGCGGGGACCACGGTCGCCCTGAAGTTCTCCGGCGTCGAGGACTCCTCGCTCCAGACCAGCTTCGTGATCGACGACACGGCGGTCACCACCGGCTGAGCCACGGGGGAACCGCAGGGGCGGGTCGGAGGTCAGTCCTCCGGCTCGCCCTTCATCGCTTCCTCCATGGCGAGCAGCTCCTCGTTGGGTACGGCCCCGCCGAACCGCCGGTCCCGGGACGCGAACTCGACGCACGCCCGCCACAGGTCACGGCGGTCGAAGTCGGGCCACAGGACGTCCTGGAAGACCATCTCGGCGTAGGCGCTCTGCCAGAGCAGGTAGTTGGAGGTGCGCTGCTCGCCGCTGGGCCGCAGGAAGAGGTCCACGTCGGGCATGTCCGGGTAGTACAGGTACTTCGCGAGGGTCTTCTCGTTGACCTTGGACGGGTCGAGACGGCCCGCCTTCACGTCCTCGGCGAGGGCCTGCGCGGCGTCGGCGATCTCGGCCCGGCCGCCGTAGTTCATGCAGAAGTACAGGGTGAGCTTGTCGTTGTCCTTGGTCTGCTCCTGGGCGACCTGGAGCTCCTTGGCGACGGACTTCCACAACTTGGGCATCCGGCCCACCCAGCGCACCCGGATGCCGAGCGCGTCGAGCTGGTCGCGGCTCTTGCGGATGAAGTCGCGGTTGAAGTTCATGAGGAAGCGGACCTCGTCGGGCGAGCGCTTCCAGTTCTCGGTGGAGAACGCGTACAGCGAGATGTTGCGCACGCCCATCTCGACCGCGCCCTGGAGCACGTCGAGGACCTGCTCGGCGCCGACCTTGTGCCCCTCGGTGCGCGGCAGCCCGCGCTGCTTGGCCCACCGGCCGTTCCCGTCCATGACGATCGCCACATGCTCGGGGATCAGCTCACCGGGCAGCTTCGGCGCGCGAGCGCCGGACGGGTGCGGCTCCGGCTTCCTGTACTCGCGCCGCCGGCGCCCAAGGATCCCGTTAACGACCATGCTGGTTCTCGTCTCCCTCTCAGGGTTGCTTCTCTACGTAACGCAGGGATCTGAGCCCGCGTTCCAGATGCCAGTGCAGGTAGGCGGACACCAGCCCGCTGCCCTCCCGGACGTGCCGCGGCTCGCTGGAGTCCGCGGTCTCCCAGTCTCCCGTAAGCAGCGCGGCGAGGAGCTCCAGGGTCTGCGGCGACGGTACGACGCTGCCGGGCACCCGGCAGTCCACGCACACCGAGCCTCCGGCGGCCACGGAGAAGAAACGGTTCGGGCCGGGCATGCCGCACTTCGCGCAGTCGCTGAAGCTGGGGGCGTAGCCGTTGACGGCGAGGGAGCGCAGCAGGAAGGCGTCGAGCACGAGATGCGACGCGTGCTCACCCCGGGCGAGGGTCCTGAGCGCCCCGACGAGCAGCAGATACTGCTGCACGGCGGGCTCCCCCTCGTGGTCCGTGAACCGCTCGGCGGTCTCCAGCATGGCCGTCCCGGCGGTGTAGCGCGCGTAGTCGGAGACGATCCCGCCACCGTACGGAGCGATGGTCTCGCTCTGCGTGCACAACGGCAGCCCGCGCCCGATCAGCTCGCTCCCGCGCGCGAAGAACTGCACGTCGACGTGCGAGAACGGCTCCAGCCGCGCCCCGAACTTCGACTTGGTCCGCCGCACCCCACGGGCCACGGCCCGCACCCGCCCGTGCCCACGGGTGAGCAACGTGATGATCCGGTCCGCTTCTCCGAGCTTCTGGGTGCGCAGCACGATGCCGTCGTCACGGAAGAGGCTCACCGCACACCCCCGCGAGCATTCGGCCGGGCTTCCGGGGGTCGTCCCCCGGGACAACACAGCATGATCCGGTCCGCCTCGCCCAGCTTCTGGGTGCGCAGCACGATGCCGTCGTCGCGGAAGAGGCTCATCGCACACCCCCGCGGGCATTCGGCCGGGGGTCCGGGGGTCGTCCCCCGGGACAACACAGCATGATCCGGTCCGCCTCGCCCAGCTTCTGGGTGCGCAGCACGATGCCGTCGTCACGGAACAGACTCACCGCACACCCCCGCGGGCATTCGGCCGGGGGTCCGGGGGTCGTCCCCCGGGACAACACAGCATGATCCGGTCCGCCTCGCCCAGCTTCTGGGTGCGCAGCACGATGCCGTCGTCGCGGAACAGACTCATGGGATCCATTGTCGCCTACGCGGGCACCGGGGATGCCGGTGTCCGTGGTTGTGGTCGGCTCGGGCCCGCACGGGGGATCACGGCGAGGGCCCTTCCCCGCGGGCGCGGGCGGGCGCCGTCGGCCGGGTACGGTGGCGGCGCCCCGAAGGGCCATGGGGCTTCCGGAGCCGGTGGCCTGGGGTAAACCCCCCTACGGACAAGGCAGTTGCCCGGATGGGGTGGGCGCGTGGGGTCCGCGAGGCTCATGGCCATGAAGCAGATGACGAAAAGCCTCGCCCTGATCGCGGCCGCCTCGGGGGTCGTATTCGGTGGCCTGACCCCGCTGTCCGCCTCCGCCGCCTCCGAACCGACGGCGCTGAAATGGACCAAGTGCGAGGGCAGCGGCCTCGATCCGCGTCAGCGGTGCGCGACCGTCTCCGTGCCCATGGACTACGCCGACCCGCACGGCCCGAGGATCGAGATCGCCGTCTCCCGTATTCCCAGTGAGCGTCCGGACGCCCGGCGCGGTGCCCTGCTGCTGATCCCGGGCGGGCCCGGCGGGGACAGCATGAACGATCCCTCGGAGAAGGGGCAGAAGCTGCCGCAGAAGGTGCGGGACGCCTACGACCTGATCGGGTTCGCGCCGCGCGGCATGGCGCCCTCGACGGCCGTCGACTGCGGTCTCGAACACCGGGACCTGGCCCGGACGACCCTGCTTCCCTGGCCCGCCGTGAACGGCTCGGTCGACACGACCATGGCCGCGGGCAAGCGCATCTCCGATGCCTGCGCACGCAACGGCGGCGAACTGATCCGGCACATCAGCACCCTCAACGAGGCCCGCGACCTGGACCGTGTCCGCGCCGCGCTCGGCGAGCGCAAGGTGTCCGCGTGGGGCGTGTCGTACGGCACCTACGTGGGCGCCGCCTACCTCCAGTTGTTCCCGCAGCGCACCGACCGTGTCGTCCTGGACAGCAGCGACAACCCGGACCCCGTCCTCGCGGAGCGCGCCTGGCTCGCCGCGTTCGAGCGGGGCGCCGAGGACAACTTCCCGGAGTTCGCCACATGGGCGTCCGCACCCGGCAATCCGGACCGTCTGACCGGCACGGCCGCCGAGGTGCGTCCGCTCTTCCTGCGCCTCGCCGCCCGCCTCGACCGCGAGCCGATCCCCTGGCCGGGCGCCAACCCCGAGGAGCTGAACGGCAACGTCCTGCGCCAGTCGATGCTCGACTCCTTCTACGACCCCGACGACTACCCGGCCCTCGCCAAGCTGATCCTCGCCGCCGAGAAGGGCACGGTGCCGCCCGCGCCGGCGGGTCCGCCCGAGGCCGTCCTCCAGAACGTCACCGCGGTCGCCGCCGCCACCATCTGCAACGACGCCGACTGGCCGGGCGACCCGGAGGTGTACCGCAAGGGTGTGGCCGAGAGCCGCGCCCGGTACCCGCTGACCGGGGGCATGCCGAGGAACGCCATGCCGTGCGCCGCCTGGCCGTGGGAGCCGAAGGAGGCGCCGGTGCACGTCACCGGCCGCGGCCCCTCCACCATCCTGATGGTGCAGAACGAACGGGACCCGGCCACCCCGCTCAGCGGCGCCCTCAAGCTCCGCGAGGCCCTCGGCCGGCGTGCCGTCATGGTCACCAACGACTCCACCGGCCACGACGCGTACCTGGGCAACGGCACCGCGTGCGGCGACGCGACGGTGTCCCGCTTCCTGGCCACCGGCAAGCGGCCCGCCGCGGACCTCTACTGCGGGTGAGCGCACCTTCCGTACCGGCGGGCCAGGGCGTGGAACGCCTCCTTCGGTTCCCAGTGCCAGTCCGAACCCGGGTCGTCGGGTCGGTCCTTGATCGCCTTGGCGATGCCGTAGCTCGCCATGTCGAGGTCGTGGCGCGGGTCGTCGGGGCGGTGGGGGGCGTCCGCGGTGAGGAACTCGAAGGCCATCGCGGCGTAGAGGCCCATCGACTCGAAGACGTCCAGGAGTTGGGTGAGGTAGACCGCCTGGGTGTGCTCGCTGCGGACGACGTTGCCCTTGATCTCCGGCGGGTTCTTGTCGTAGTCGACGATGTCCCAGCCCATGCCGCCGGCCTCGGGGGCGCCGACGAAGGTGCAGGTGCCGAACTCGGTGATGGCGACGGGTTTGCCCCAGCGCAGGTACTGCCGCAACTCGCGTACGTAGTCACGCGGTTGACGGAAGTACGAGTAGTAGTCGATGCCGACCACGTCGAACAGGTTCCAGTCGACCCGGTCGTCCTGGGCGGCGGCGTAGCTGAGGCGGCCGTGGAAGACCGAGCGGCCCACCCTGGCTGCCTTGGCGGTGAAGCGGTCCAGTTCGCGCTGCATCCGTACCGGGTCGTAGTGACCCTTCATCCGGTTCTCGACCCGCTCCAGGACCGTGTCCCCCGGCAGGATCCCGGGCACGAACAGCCAGAACTCGCAGCCCACGCTGAACTCCACGCTCGCACCCTGTCGGCGCAGCCGCTCCGCGAACCGGCCGCACTCCGCGAGGTGGTCGAGGATGTCCCGCTGCGGGACGTCCCCGAGGGTCGGCTGGAGCCACACGTGCAGTCCGCGTTCGGCCGCCTCGGCGGCGGTGGCGGTGAGGCGTTCGACGCCGTCGCCGGTGACGTCGACGGTGTCGGCGTGCAGGTCGTCGTGGATGGCCCGGATGTCGCCGCGCATCCGGGCGGTGCTGAAGGCGGTGCCGGGCGTCTCGCCCGCTCCGACGGTGTAGACGACTCCGTGGCGCCTGAGTCCGGGCTTGCGCGCGTTCCCTTCCGCCCGGGCCGCCGGCAGGAGCAAAGCAGCCCCGGCCCCTGCGACCCCCGCCAGAAACCGTGCCCGGTCGATCCCCGCTGTCTTCTCCATGCCGCCACTGTGTCGGCCACGGGCGGGCCTGTCCGTCCGCCGATGGTCTACGGCGGTGCAACCGAGGGATGAGCCCCGGCGTCGATCATTGAAGAGATCGGCTGCTGTCCCCGAGCGAAGGAGAACGAGATCTTGGGCTCCGGAAACCTGTCCCGACGCACCCTCCTGGCCGCCGGTACGGCCACCTTCCTGACCGGCACGACCGCGTATGCCGCCGACGACGACGTCACCACCCGTCTGCGCGCGCTGGAAGAGCGGTACGACGCGCGGCTGGGTGTCTTCGCGCTCCACCTCGCTACCGGGCGGTCCGTCCGGTACCGCGCCGACGAGCGCTTCCCCATGTGCTCCGTGTTCAAGACCCTCGCGGCCGCCGCCGTCCTGCGCGACCTCGACCGGCACGGCGAGGTGCTCACCCGCCGGATCCACTACACCGAGGACGACCTGGTGATCCCGGGCTCGGACCGGACGGCCGAGCACCTGGCGGAGGGCATGACGATCGCCGAGCTCGCCGAGGTGGCCATCACCTACAGCGACAACACGGCCGGCAACCTCCTCCTGCGCGAACTCGGCGGTCCCACCGCCATCACCCGCTTCGCCCGCTCCCTCGGTGACGGGGTCACCCGCCTCGACCGCTGGGAGCCCGAGCTGAACACCGCCGAGCCGTGGCGGCGCACGGACACGACGAGCCCGTACGCCGTCGGTCGCACCTACGGCCGGCTGGTCCTCGGCGACGCGCTGAACCGCCGGGACCGTGGGCTGCTCACGCACTGGCTGCTGAACAACACGACCAGCGTGAACCGGTTCCACGCGGGCCTGCCGAAGACGTGGACGATCGCCGACAAGACGGGCAGCGGCTCCTACGGCACGGCCAACGACGTGGGCGTCACCTGGACCGAAGACGGCGACCCGATCGTCCTGTCGGTGCTGTCGACCATGCCCGCGCCGGACGCCGTACGGGACGACGCCCTGGTCGCCGACGCGGCACGGGCGGTCGCCGACACCCTCACCTGACCGGTCGGAACCGGCGTACGTACCGGCGCTGCCACGGTGTCTCCACCGCGCGCCGGTCGTAGTGCTCGCGTACGTACGCCACGGCCTCCTCGGGCCGTACGCCGTCCAGAACCGCCAGACAGGCCAGGGCCGTTCCGGTGCGGCCCCGGCCGCCCCCGCAGGCGATCTCGACCCGTTCGGTGGCCGACCGCTCCCAGGCGTCGGTCAGGACACCGCGGGCCTCCTCCCGGTCCGTCGGCAGCCGGAAGTCCGGCCAGTGGAGCCGGCGGGAGGCCCAGGGGACCTCCGGCGGGCTGCCGCCGAGCAGATAGACGCCGTACGACGGTG
The DNA here is from genome assembly GCF_055570355.1 of Streptomyces sp. NPDC031225. NCBI lineage: Bacteria > Bacillati > Actinomycetota > Actinomycetes > Kitasatosporales > Streptomycetaceae > Streptomyces > Streptomyces sp. NPDC031225. Next base: position 20,273 of record NZ_JBVIHJ010000009.1, read on the forward strand.
TCGGCGCGTCCGGATCCAGCGGGTGCCGCAGGCCCCGGCCCCGGACCAGGCGGCCGGACGGCAACCGGAGGACACCCGCGTCCTGTTCGTCCCACACCTTCATGACCCCATTCGAACCCGTCATCGACTCCCGGGCAACCGAATCCGTCCCCACCGTGGTCTGGTGGGCGAGGGAGGGTGCTTGATGCAGGCCGAACAAGAGGATCGGTTCCAGGAATTCGTCAGAGCCAGGTGGTCGCACCTCGTGCGGACCGCCTATCTGCTCACCGGTGACGCCCATCTCGCCGAGGATCTGACGCAGACGGCGCTGGCGAAGGCGTACCGCTCCTGGCGGCGCGTGTCGGGCAGCGACAACCCCGAGGCGTACGTCCGGCGGATGCTCGTCACGTGCAACAGCGACCGCTTCCGCAAGCGGCGCGTCAAGGAGTCGCTGACCGACGCGCCGCCGGAGCGGGCGGGCCGGGACGAGGCCGTGGCGCGGGTCGACGAACGCGGGGTGCTGCTGGGCGCGTTGGCCGGGCTGCCGCCCAGACAGCGGGCGGTGGTCGTGATGCGCTACTGGGAGGACCTGTCGGAGCTGGAGGTCGCCGAGGTGCTCGGCTGCTCCCAGGGCACGGTCAAGAGCCAGGCGTCCAAGGGGCTGGCGAAGTTGCGTACGTATCCGGGGCTCGCGCAGGTCATGGACCGCGCCCCGCAGGGAGGCACGAAGTGAGCGAACAGGAGCGGGACTTCGAGGAGCAACTGCGGGAGCTGCTCGCCGAGGACGCGTACACGATCCGGCCGTCGCCGGTGCCGTATCCGCAGATCCGCCGTCAGGGCGTGGTCGAGCGGCGCCGCCGGGTGGCGGTGGCCGGCGCGGTCCTGGTGACGCTGGCCGCGGTGCCGGTGGGGGCGTTCGCGCTGGACGGCGGGGGAACGGGGGTGGCGGACACGGCGACGACACCGACGGCGTCCGCGAGCGCCACCCGGGCTCCCACCTCCACCCCCTCCCCCACCCCGAGTGGGCCCGCCGGGCCGGCCACGGCCGGGCAGTTGCGGGACGGGATCACGCTGGAGCAGTCCGTGGACGGGCTGGGCAAGTGCCTGGCGTGGCAACGCCACAACGAGGCCCAGGGCTCCGGCAAGATGAACCTGGGCACGGCGGACGACTACCGGATCATCCTGGCGCTCGACAGCACCGGCGACCTCAACTCGCCCGGTGACGGCGTCTTCGTGGTCGCCGTGAAGGAGAAGGCGACGCGGGTCCGGCTGGTCTGCAACGTCAAGGGCGGCGTGGGCTCCGGCCTCAACACCGTCATCGGCAACGAGCGGCAGCCGGACTCTCCGCCCGTGCTGGTCGACGTGAACGCCAACAAGCTCTACCAGCAGTCGTTCATGAACAAGGGCAAGTGGAAGCTGCCGTTCAGCTGGGGCTTCATCGGCTCGGTCGATCCGACGGTGGCCAAGGTGACCGTCTCCTACGGCGGCGTCGTCAGCCAAGCCGTCCTCGACCACGGCTGGTTCGTCGCCTCCGGCACCCTGACGGAACAGGTCACCAAGAACCCGCACGTCAAGGGCTACGACAAGGGCGGCAAGCTGATCTACGACTCCGACGAGGACACGACGTACCAGCAGACGATGTAGCCGCGGGACCCGTCGAGGAGGGGGCGCCGTACAGGGGTCGGCGCCCCCTTCCGACGGACATGCCGGGACGACCCGCCCGTCACGGGGTCCCCGGCGTCACCATGCCCGACTCGTAGGCCACGATCACCAGTTGCGCCCGGTCCCGCACCTCGAGCTTCCCCATGATCCGGCTGACGTGGGTCTTCGCGGTGAGCGGGCTGAGGCCCAACGCCTGCGCGATCTCCGTGTTGTTGAGGCCCCGCGCGACCAGGGCCAGCACCTCGCGCTCCCGGTCGGACAGGCACTCGGGGCCGTTGCCCGCCCCGGGGACCGGCATCGACGGGCTGCGCAGGAACCGTTCGATCAGCCGTGCCGTGGGGCCCGGGGACAGCAGCGCCTCACCGGCCGCGACCGTCCGGATGGCGTCGAGGAGTTCGGCCGGCCGGGTGTCCTTGACCAGGAAGCCGGAGGCCCCCGCGCGCAGCGCCTCGACGATGTTCTCGTCGGTGTCGTACGTGGTGAGGACCAGCACCCGCACCCCGGCGAGTTCCTCGTCGGCCGCGATGAGCCGGGTCGCCTCGATGCCGTCCAGGTCGGGCATGCGGATGTCCATCACCACCAGGTCGGGCCGCACTGCGCGGGCCGCCCCCACGGCCTCCCGCCCGCTGCCCGCCTCGCCCACGACCTGCATGTCCCGCGCCGACTCGACGAGCATGGCGAACGCGGCCCGCACCAGCGTCTGGTCGTCGGCGAGCAGTACGCGGATGGTCATACGGTTCCCTCCCCCATGGTGAGCGGCAGCGCCGCCGTCACCTCGAAGCCACCGTCGGGGCGTGGCCCGGCGTCGAGTGTGCCACCGACGCTGCGGGCCCGCTCCCGCATGCCGACCAGCCCGAACCCGGGGGTGCCGCCGGGGGTGGGCCCGGTGCCGTCGTCGCTCACGGCGAGGCGCAGGGCGCCCGGTTCGTCGTACAGCCTCAGCCGTACGGCGGGTGCGGGTCCCGCGTGCCGGACGGCGTTGGTGAGCGCCTCCTGGACGATCCGGTAGGCGGCGGCGCCGACGGCGGGTGGCGGCTCGGTGCGGATGCGCAGGTCCTGTTCGACGCGGGCGCCCGCGAGCCGTGCCGCAGCGACGAGGTCGGGCAGGCCGTCGAGGCCGGGCAGCGGGCCGCGCGCGTCCGGTGAGCCGTGTTCGCGCAGCACCTCCAGGGTCGTACGCAGTTCGCCGCGCGCGGTCCGGCAGGTCTCGGCGATGTCGTCGAGAGAGGCGGCGACCGCCTGCCGGTCTAGGCGATCGGGGTCGGCGGCCAGGACGTGCGCTGCGACGGAGGTCTGGACGCCGATCAGGGTGATGGTGTGGGCGAGCAGGTCGTGCAGGTCGCGGGCGATGCGCAGGCGTTCCTCGGCGACCCGGCGGCGGGCCTCCTCCTCGCGGGTGCGTTCGGCACGGACGGCCCGTTCGACGATGGCGGCGACGTACTGGCGGTAGTAGCGGACGTCGATGCCGCAGAACAGGACGGCGATGATCCAGCCGGAGGTCCGCAGGAGTTCGACGGCCTGGTGGGCGCTGACGGTGAGCATGACGCTCGTGGAGACGACGAGGACGGTGGCGCCCGTCAGGATCGTCCGCAGCGGGCGGCCCGTGACGGCGACCGTGTAGAGGGCGACGTAGGCGGCCGGGGTGGGCGCGAGGTGGTTGTACTCGAATGCGTGGTACGGCACGATCAGCGCCACCACCGCGGCCAGCACGAGCAGCGGACGGCGGCGCCGCCACACGATCGGCACGTGGGCGGCGAGCAGCAGCGTCCAGCCGACGGAGTCCGGGCGGCGGGCCTCGTCGGTGAACAGGCCGAGGCACACGGCGAGAACCGCCAGGGCGACGGCGAGCAGCGCGTCGTTGCGGGTGCCGTGCGGGGCGGTCCGCGGGTCGCGGTTGACGGCCGCCATGATCCGTTCGCCGAGCCGGGGGTTCCTGGTCTCCTGCACGGGCTCATCTTCCGGGACTTCCGGGCCAAGGGCGCCCCTCCGGGAGGGAGGGGCGCCGGTCGGGAGCGTGGTCACACGCGTTCCGGCTCGCGCTCGGCCCGTACGGGCGGCTCGGGCGTCCGGGACAGCGGACCCGGCCACCACACCTTCCGCCCCAGGGCGACGGCGGCACTGGTGACGAGGTAGGTCCGCACGAGGAAGGTGTCGAGGAGAACGCCCACCGCGATCACGAAGCCCAGCTCGACGAGTTGGACCAGCGGCATGTTGGTGAGTACCGCGAAGGTGGCGGCGAGGACGAGTCCGGCGGAGGCGATGACCCCGCCCGTGGTGCGCAGCGCGGTGAGGGCGGCGGTGACGGGTTCGGTGCCGGCGAGGGACTCCTCGCGCATCCGGTGCATCAGGAAGATGCCGTAGTCGACGCCCAGGGCGACCAGGAAGACGAAGGACAGCAGCCCGAGTCCCGGATCGGTGCCCTCGAAACCGAACACCGGCCCGAAGACCAGTCCGCCGATGCCGAGGGCCGCGGCCCACACGGCGATCACGGCGGCCACCAGGATCAGCGGCGCGACCAGTGACCTGAGCAGGGCGATCAGGATGAGCAGCACGGAGACGAGGACGATCGGCACGACGATCATCCGGTCCCGGCTGTTGGTGTCCTTCAGGTCGAGCTGCTGGGCGCTCGGGCCGCCGACGTAGGAGCCGTCGAGTCCGGCGCGCAGTGCCTTGATGGTGGCGGTCTCCCCGGTGGACTGGGGGGCGCCTTTCGCCGTGACGGAGATCTCGGTCCAGCCGTCTCCGGTACGGCCCTTCCGCGCGCTGTCGACGCCCTCGGTACCGCGGATCGTGTCGAGGGTGGCGTCGGCGCGGCCGGCCGGGGTGATGACGGTGACGGGCTGGGTCCCCCGCTCGGGATACGCCTTCGCGAGCGTCTCCATGGCGGCGACGGCGTCGGGTGTGCTGGTGAAGGAGTCCTGCTGCTTGATGGCGCCGGGCAGGTTCAGCACGCCCAGCGCGAGCACCCCGAGCAGCACGGCCCCGCCGGCCAGCACGGTGAGCGGCCGCCGTCCGGCCGAGCTGCCCATGGCGGCGAACAGCGACCGGCGGACCTTGGGTGTGCTGCCGTGGCGGGGGACGAGCGGCCAGAAGACCCGGCGGCCGAGCAGCACGAGGACCGCGGGCAGCAGCGTCATCATCGCGGCGAGCGCGCACAGCACGCCGACCGTCCCGAGCGGACCCATGCCGCGGCTGCTGTTGAGGTCGGCGGCGAGCAGACACAGCAGCCCGGCGGCGACGGTCCCGGAGGAGGCGAGCACAGCGGGCCCGCAGCCCTTCAGGGCGGCCGCCATGGCGTCGTACGGCCGCTCGGTGCGCCGTAGTTCCTCGCGATAGCGGGAGACGAGGAGCAGGGCGTAGTCGGTGCCCGCGCCGAACACGAGGATCGTCATGATGCCGGCGCTCTGGCCGGTCACGGAGGTCCCGAACCCCTGGTTGAGCCCGTAGGCGACGGCCCGTCCCAGGAACTCCGACATGCCCGCGACGCCGAGCGGCACCAGCCACAGCACCGGACTGCGGTAGATGACGATCAGCAGCAGGGCGACGACCGCGGCGGTGGTGTAGAGCAGCGGTCCGCCGAGCGAGTCGTAGACCTCGGCGGCGTCGGTGGCGAGGGCCCCTTCCCCGCCGACGTCGACGCCGAGCCCGGCGCCGCCGCGGGCGATGTCCCGCACGTCGTTGACGAGCCGGTCGCGGGCCTTCTCGTCCGTGCCCGGCTCGGTGCTGGCGACGGGGTACATCACGGTGGTCCCGTCCGAGGACGGGATGCCCCGCGGCTCGGCGGTGAGGGTGTGCTCGTCCGCGATCCGCGCGATCTGCGCGGCGGCGGTGGTCCTGTCCGCCGCCGTCAGCCCGCCGTCCCGGTGGTAGACGACGACCATCTGCGTGGCCTCGCCCCCGGGCAGCCGGTCCTGGATCTTCGCGACCTGCGTCGAGTCGGCGCTCGCCGGCAGATAGTCCACGGCCCGGTCGTGCTGCACGTCCGCGAGCTTCGACGCGAACGGCGACACGGCCGCCAGGACGACGATCCACAGCCCCAGCACCAGCCATGGCACGGCTCGACGCCGCCGTACAGATGTCTTCGCGGCCCCCATGACGGGCCCTCCTCCGGTCGAGTGTCTGAGTCGGTTCCAGACTCCCGGCAGGGAGGGCGCGAATCGTCGGGCGGGAGGGCGAGTCGGGGGCTACTGCCGGGGGTGACCCGCGGCCGGCGGTTACTCCCCCGGGAGTATCAGGACGGTGTCCTGGCCGCCGCCAGCAGCCTGCTCACGTCGTCCGCGCAGATCGTCAGGGCCGTGCCGATCGTGCTGAGGGCGTCCCGTTCCGGTGGGGTGTACGGGCCGTCCGCGAGGGCGATGCGGGCCGCCTGCAGGAGGATCGATTCGCGGCCCGCGGGCGCGAGGTGGGGGGCGAGCGGGTCGAGGGCCTCGTGGAGCTCTATGGCGAGACCGGCGGCGCAGGGGCGGTCGTAGACCCGGCCGGTGTCCTCGGCGAGCGCCTCGACCAGCGCCTCCAGCTGGTCCTCCGTGCAGTCGTCGAAGCCCGCCGCGCGGACCGTGGCGGCCGCGACCTCCAGGGAGGTGCGGGAGCAGGTGCCGCCCGCCGTCAGGACCGCCAGCGCGACCGTGTGGACGGCGTCGCGGAGCATCGCGGAGAAGCGGGTCGTGGTCGGGTGGTCGAGGACGTCCGTGCCGAAGTGCCGTTGGCAGGCGGCGCATTCCGTCACCGGGCCGGTGTCGCCGCGCGGCAGGACCGGAACGCCGAGGAGTGTGAAGCGGCGGCGGCCGGTCAGGCGCCGGTAGTTGCGGTCGCCCCCGCATCCGGGGCAGAAGAACTCACCGTCGCCGACGGTGGTCCACGCGGTACGGGTGCCCAGGAGGCGCGCAGGCCTGGTGGCACGGCCGTTTTGTCCCCGTCCTGGCAGCACGTCGCACCTCCGTGTAACCCCGCGGCAACATCGCCGCGCTTGCGTGATGTTAGCCACATGAGTGAGGTGGAGTCAGCACCTCTGACGAGACCTGCTCGTGACCTCCACGCGCCGATGGCCGATAAACGACGGGGCCTTGATCGCCGTATACAGCGATCAAGGCCCCAAAACTGCCGGTCAGAGTGACTATCGAGCTGCCCGGTTGACGGCCGAGACGACCGCCTTCAGCGACGCACGCGTCGTGTTCGCGTCGATCCCGATTCCCCACAGAACCTTGCCGTCGATCGCGCATTCGATGTAGGAGGCGGCCTGCGCGGAGGCGCCCTCGCTCATCGTGTGCTCCTGGTAGTCCAGCAGCCGGGCGTCGATGCCGACCTTGGCCAGCGCGTCGAAGAAGGCCGAGATCGGGCCGTTGCCCGAGCCGGTCAGGACGGTGTCGGCGCCGTCGACCGTGGCCTCCACCTTCAGGGTGTCCACCCCGTCGGTGTCGGTGGTCGACTGGCCGTTCCTGACCTGGATACGGCCCCACGGGTTCTCGGGGTTGGGCAGGTACTCGTCCTGGAAGGTGGCCCAGATGTCCGAGCCGGTGACCTCGCCGCCCTCGGCGTCCGTCTTTGCCTGGATGAGCTTCGAGAACTCGATCTGCATCCGGCGGGGCAGGTCCAGCTTGTGGTCGTTCTTCAGGACGTACGCGATACCGCCCTTGCCGGACTGCGAGTTGACCCGGATGACGGCCTCGTAGGAGCGGCCGACGTCCTTCGGGTCGATGGGCAGGTACGGGACCGCCCACTCGATGTCGTCGACGGTGACGCCCTTGGCCTTGGCGTCGGCCTCCATCGCGTCGAAGCCCTTCTTGATGGCGTCCTGGTGGGAGCCGGAGAAGGACGTGTAGACCAGGTCGCCCACGTACGGGTGGCGCGGGTGGACCTCCATCTGGTTGCAGTACTCCCACGTACGACGGATCTCGTCGATGTCGGAGAAGTCGATCTGCGGGTCGACGCCCTGCGAGAACAGGTTCATGCCCAGGGTGACCAGGTCGACGTTGCCGGTGCGCTCGCCCTGTCCGAACAGACAGCCCTCGACGCGGTCGGCGCCGGCCATCAGCGCCAGCTCGGCGGCGGCGACGGCGGTACCGCGGTCGTTGTGCGGGTGGATCGAGATGCACACGTACTCGCGGCGGGAGAGGTTGCGGTGCATCCACTCGAAGCGGTCCGCGTGCGTGGAGGGGGTCGAACGCTCCACCGTGGCGGGCAGGTTGAGGATGATCTCGCGGCCCGGACCCGGCTGGTAGACGTCCATCACCGCCTCGCAGACCTCCAGCGCGAAGTCCAGCTCGGTGTCGGTGAAGATCTCGGGGCTGTACTGGTAGCCGAACTCCGTCTCGGGGCCCAGCAGTTTCTCCGCGTACTCCATCACCAGGCGCGTGCCGTCCACGGCGATCTGCTTGATGTCGTCCTTGGAGCCGCGGAAGACCACGCGGCGGAAGACGGGCGCGGTGGCGTTGTACAGGTGGACGGTGGCCCGCTTGGCGCCCTTCAGGGACTCCACGGTCCGCTCGATCAGGTCCTCGCGGGCCTGGGTCAGTACGGAGATCGTGACGTCGTCGGGGATGACACCGGGCTCCTCGATGATCGAGCGCACGAAGTCGAAGTCCGTCTGGCCCGAGGCCGGGAAGCCGACCTCGATCTCCTTGTAGCCCATCTTGACCAGCTGGTCGAACATCCGGCGCTTGCGCTCGGGCGACATCGGGTCGATCAGGGACTGGTTGCCGTCACGCAGATCGGTGGAGAGCCAGCGCGGGGCGACGGTGATCCGCTGGTCGGGCCAGGTGCGGTCGGGGATGTCGACCTGCTCGTACCGGCCGTACTTGTGGATCGGCATGGTGCTGGGCTGCTGGCGGTTCGCCATGATTGCGGGGCTCCTCAGGATGTCCGGGAAGGACGGCCGACACGCAACGCGAAGCTCCGCGGGGAGGGAGTCGACCTGGACTACAGGCCCTCGCCGCGGCAGCTAAGAAGAAGCAGCCCGAAACGCATGATGCGAAGCATGCTAGCCGAGCCTCTTCGGACGCGGGGCGCCGTATCAGTATGCGGGACCGGAGAAACCAAAGGGAGAAAACGGGGCGAAAAGTGCGCCATACCACTTCGTCACGGAGAGTGCCCGTTCCTGTCCGTATATTTCACCAATCATGGTTGCGACTAGTGACACCTCCATGACCCAGTGCAAGGGTGCCCGGCATGACGACAAACGGGGGCTTCGAGCCCGTCTTCTGCACCGTCGTTCCGCCGCATGTCCTTGACAGGCTGGCGCGGAACGACGACCCCGCACTCTCCGGTCCCGCCCAGCGCACCCTGATGCGCGACAGCGAACTGCGCGGCAAACGAAGGGTCACCACCGAGTACTCCCTCGCCGTGGCACCGCAGGCGAAGGCTCCGTCGGACCGACCGCTGCGCACCCTCTACGACGCCGGGCACAGGACCGGCCTCCCCGGCACCGAGGTGCGCGCCGAGGGCTCCGACCCCGGCCAGGACGCCACCGTGAACCGCGCCTACGCCGGCCTCGGCGCCACCTTCGAGCTGTACCTGAAGGCCTACGCGCGCCACTCCATCGACGGCGACGGCCTCCCGCTCGACGCCACCGTCCACTACGACGAGAACTACAACAACGCCTTCTGGAACGGCGAGCAGATGGTGTTCGGCGACGGCGACGGCGAGATCTTCCTCGACTTCACCATCCCGATCGACGTCATCGGCCACGAACTCACGCACGGCGTCACGCAGTACACGGCGAACCTCACCTACTACGGCCAGCCGGGCGCCCTCAACGAGTCGATGTCCGACGTCTTCGGCTCGCTCATCAAGCAGTACACGCTCGGCCAGACCGCCGCCGAGGCCGACTGGCTGATCGGCGCGGGCCTGCTCGCACCGAGGGTCTCCGGCAAGGCCCTGCGTTCGATGAAGGAGCCGGGCAGCGCCTACGACGACGACGTGCTCGGCAAGGACCCGCAGCCCGCGACCATGGACGACTTCGTCCGCACCGGCCGCGACAACGGCGGCGTCCACATCAACTCCGGCATTCCCAACCACGCGTTCTACCTGGTCGCGACCGCCCTCGGCGGCCACGCCTGGGAGCGCGCGGGCCAGATCTGGTACGACGTCCTGACCGGCGGCGAGCTCTCCGAGAAGGCACTGTTCACCGACTTCGCGGGACTCACCGCGAAAGCCGCGCGCAGGCTCTACGGTGACGGCAGCGACGAACTCCAGGCCGTGTCGAAAGCCTGGGAGCAGGTGGGGGTGCGGATCCTGTGAGTCCGTACTAGACAGGGACCCATGCGTATTCAGGTGAGGCGCACGGGCGGGTTCGCGGGCATCGAGCGGCACAAGGTGGTCGACACCTCAGGGCTGCCCGATGCCCGCGCATGGCACGCCCTGGCCGAGAAGGCGTTCGCGGCAGGCCGCGACACCCGGTCCGTCGGGGTTCCGGACGGCTTCAGTTACGAGATCACCGTGGACGGCAAGACCGTGTACGCGGCCGATCCCCGGCTGACGGAGGAGCAGCGGACACTGATCTCGAAGGTGCTCAAAGAGGGTGCGTAACTGGTTGTTCACGCCTGCCCGTTGACTTCCCTACCCGCCAGTACCGATGATCCGGCGCATGGCGACTGAAGAGCATGCGATCCCCCGGTTCCCGGCCGGCTTCCTGTGGGGTGTCTCGACCTCGGCCCATCAGATCGAGGGCGCGGTGGACGAGCGTGAGCGGTCCGTGTGGGACACCTTCACGGCCGAACCGGGCCGGGTGAAGGACGGTTCGACGGCGGCGGTGGCCTGCGACCACTACCACCGCTACCGCGAGGACGTGTCCCTTCTCGCCGGCCTGGGCGTGGACGCGTACCGATTCTCCATCTCCTGGCCGCGCGTGCGGACGGACAAGGGCCTGGACTTCTACGACCGCCTGGTGGACGAACTGGCCGCGGCGGGCGTGCGTCCGGTGCCGACGCTCTTCCACTGGGACCTGCCGGTGTCCCTCCAGGAGGAGGGCGGCTGGCTGGAGCGGGACACCGCTTCCCGGTTCGCCGAGTACGTCTCCGTCGTGGCCGAGCGTCTCGGTGACCGCGTCAAGAAGTGGATCACCCTCAACGAGCCCGCCGAACACACCCTGTTCGGCCACGCGCTCGGCGCCCACGCCCCCGGCAAGCAGCTGATGTTCGACGCGCTGCCCGCCGCCCACCACCAGCTCCTGGCCCACGGCCTGGCCGTCCAGGCCCTGCGCGCGTCCGGTGCCACGGACATCGGGATCGCCAACTCGCACGGCCCGACCTGGCCGGCCTCCCGGGACCAACCGGACCTGGAGGCGGCCGACTTCTACGACCTGCTGCTCAACCGGCTCTTCGCGGACCCGGTACTGCTGGGCGAATACCCGTCCGGTCTGGGCGACTTGATGCCGGGCGACGTCGCCGCCGACCTCAAGGTGATCAGCGAACCCCTCGACTTCTACGGCGTCAACTACTACGCCCCGACCCGCGTGGGCGCCCCGCAGGGCGAGGACATCGAGTTCGGCGGCCTCACGATCCCCGCCGAACTCCCCTTCTCCGTCCAGGAGATCGAGAACGTCCCGGTGACCGACTTCGGCTGGCCGGTGGTCCCGGAAGGGCTCACCGAACTCCTCACCGCCTTCCACGAGCGCTACGGCGAACGGCTCCCGCCCGTGGTCATCACCGAGAACGGCTGCTCCTACGAGGGCGTCGACGACCAGGAACGGATCGCCTACCTGGACGGCCACATCCGCGCCCTGCACAAGGCCGTCGAGGCGGGCGTGGACGTGCGCGGGTACTTCGTGTGGTCGCTGATGGACAACTTCGAGTGGGCGGAGGGATACGCGCGGCGGTTCGGTCTGGTGCACGTGGACTTCGACGACCCCGAGAAACTCACCAGGACCCCGAAGGCGTCCTACGGCTGGTTCCAGGAGCTGTTGCGGGCCCAGAAGTGACGACGGTCCGCCCGGACGCCCTCGCCGAACCCGTCGAACGGGTCGGCAAGGGCTGGACCGCGTCCCTGTCGCTGGCCAACGTGGCGATCTGGGTGGGCTGGTACGGGCCGTTGCAGATCCTGCTGGCCCGGCAGGCGGAGGACTTCGCGCCCGGAACCGGCATGTCGAAGGAGACCCTGCTGGCCTGGGTGACAGGGGTCGGCGCGGTGGTGTCGCTGGCGGCGAACCCGTTCTTCGGCGCCCTGTCGGACCGCACCACGGCCCGCTGGGGCCGCCGCAGCCCGTGGATCGTGGCCGGTGCGGCGGGCGGCGCGCTGTCGCTGCTGGTGCTCGCCGGTGCGGGCGGTCTGTGGGTCATGACGCTCGGCTGGTGTCTGGTCCAGCTGACCCTGAACGCGTCCTTCGCGGCCGTCACCGCGGCCGTACCGGACCGGGTGCCGCGGTTCCAGCGGGGCGCGGTGGGCGGCTGGATCGGCGCGGCGCAGATCCTCGGCGCGGTCGTCGGCACGGGACTCGCGACCGCGGCGGGCGGCATCGCGGCGGGCTACGCGGCCTGCGCGGTGTTCACCCTGGCGGGCGTGCTGCCGTACGTGCTCGCGCACCGGGATCTGCGGCTGGCGGCCACGGACCGGCCCGCCTGGTCGTGGCGGTCGTTCGCGCGCGGCTTCTGGCTGAGCCCGCGCCGCCACCCGGACTTCGCCTGGGCCTGGCTGACCCGCTTCCTGATCAACCTCAGCAACGCGCTGGTCCTCCTCTACCTCCTCTACTACCTGCGGGACCGCCTCCACTACGACGATCCCGAGCGGGGCGTCCTGATCCTGACCGCGGTGGACAGCGTGGCGCTGCTGGCCACGGTGGTCGTGGGCGGCGTCTGGTCGGACCGGGTGGGGCGGCGCAAGCCCTTCGTGCGCTGGTCCGGGGTGCTGATGGCGGTCGCCACGGGACTGCTCGCCGTCTGGCAGACCTGGCCGAGCGCGATCGTCGTGGCGGCACTGCTGGGCGTGGGCCTCGGGGTGTTCATGTCGGTCGACTTCGCGCTGATGACGGACGTCCTGCCGACGGCCCTCGACCGGGGAAAGGACCTCGGCATCATCAACGTCGCCAACGCCCTGCCCCAGGTGGCCGCCCCCGCGTTGGCGGCACCGATCGTGACGCACCTCGGGGGGTACAGGGCCCTGTACGGGGTGGCGGCGGTGGTGGGTCTGGCGGGAGCGGTACTGGTGGGTCGCATAAGAAACGTCGACTAGACCGTTTTAGGGGCGCGGGGCTGTATCGATGTGCGGCTCCGCCGCGTGGGCGCGGCCAGCCCCAACGGACCCGCGCCCGCCCACCGGCCTCAAAGCGCCCCGGCCTCCCGAGCCGCGTAAACCGACGGATACAACGGCCGATACCCCAGCTCCCGCCGAATCCGCTCGGTAGAAGTGATCACCAGCCACGGATCGGGATCGACCCGCTCGTACAACTCCGCCGGAATCTCGGCCCCGTTGAGCTGATGCAGCTCCACCGCCGTCACCGGCGCGTCGTCGGCGATGTTGTACACCCGCCCCGAGATCCCCGGCGCGTGCAGGATCCGCAGCAACGCCTGGCCGACATCCGCATGGTGCCCCATCTGGAGCCGCTGGTTCGCCGCCCAGTTCTTGGCCCACATCAGGGACTGCGCGAGATGCGGATCCCCCTCGCCGTAGACGAAGGGAAGCCGCCCGACGCGCACGTCGAGACCCTCCATGGCCAGCAACCGCCGCTCGGCCTCCGCCTTGGACTCGGGATAGGCACCCCACATCGCCCCGCCCGGCCGGCTCTCGTCGTCCTCGGTCAGCGGCCGCCCGCGTCCGGTGCCGTATACGAGACCCGTGCTGACCTGCACGAACCTCTGCACCCCGGAGGCCAGCGCGGCACGGCCCAGCTCGACGGCCGCGTCCCGGTTGACCGCCCACGCCTCCTCGTCCGGCACTCCGCGGAAGGACGCGGCGACGTTCACGACCGCGTCGGCGCCCGCGACCGCCTTGCCCAGCACCTCGGTGTCGCGCAGATCCCCTACGACGACCTCGGCGCCGAGTTCGGCGAAGGGCTCACCGCGCGAGGCGTCCCGTACGAGAACCCGCACCTGCTCCCCCGGCCGGGTCTGCGCCAGCAGCCTCGGCACGAAGCGCCGGCCGACCTGTCCTGTCGTGCCTGTCACCAAAGTCAGCATGTTCCGTTCCTTTCGTCCGGACCAGCGTGGAACGGTCGGCCGCGCACCGGGAGAGACCTCTTGATCGGGGGACCGGCAGTCCCTGGATAAGACGGAGGGGCTGCCGCAGGCTGGAGGGGTGAACCGAGCCGAACTCGCCGACTTCCTGCGCCGTGGCCGTGCCCGGCTGAACCCGTCCGACGTGGGCCTCGCGCAGGGCGCCCGGCGTCGCACGCCCGGGCTGCGCCGCGAGGAGGTGGCCCAGCTGGCGGGGATGTCGGTGGACTACTACACCCGCCTGGAACAGTCCCGGGGCCCGCGCCCGTCCCGGCAGATGCTGACCGCGCTGGCCCGCGCGCTGCGTCTGACCGACGTGGAGCAGGACCACCTGTTCCACCTGGTCGGCGAGGAGCCCCCGCGGCGCGAGACGGCGTCGGCGCATGTCCGCCCGGGGCTGCTGCTGATCCTGGACCGGCTGCACGACACCCCGGGGCAGGTGGTGAACGACTGCGGTGAGGTGCTGGCGCAGAACGCGATGGCCAGGGCGCTGGTGGGCGACGTGATGTCACGTCCGCGCCGCGACCGCAACCTGGTCCGCCGCTTCTTCCTGGACCCGGCCGCGCGCACGCTCTTCCCCGAGGAGGACCTCGCGGACCACGCGCGCACCCAGGTCGCCACCCTGCGCGCGGTGGCCGCGGCCCGCCCCGACGATCCGGAGCCGACCGCGCTGGTCGCCGAACTCCGTTCAGCGAGCGAGGAGTTCGCGCGGCTGTGGGACGAGCACGAGGTGTCCCAGCGAGACAGGGCGACGAAACGCTTCGTGCACCCCGTGGTCGGTTTGCTGGAGCTGGACTGCGAGGTCATGGTCAGCCACGAACACCACCACCTCCTGGTGGTCCACACGGCCCGCCCGGGAACGGAGTCCTACGACCGCCTGCACCTGCTGCGGGTAGTGGGCTTGCAGAACCTGGCCCCGACCTGAACCGGCACCCGCTCCTCAAACGCCGGAGGGGCTGATTTCAGCCCCTCCGGCGTTTGAGGACGAGGCCCTTCGGGCCGAAGGGGGGCTGGGGGCGCAGCCCCCAGGGACGGGACGGGTAGGGGCGGCGGGGGCGAAAATCCCCTAGAACCCCAGCTTCCGCAGCTGCCGCGGATCCCGCTGCCAGTCCTTCGCCACCTTCACGTGCAGATCCAGGAACACCGGCGTCCCGAGCAGCGCCTCGATCTGCTTCCGCGACTTGATGCCGACCTCCTTCAGCCGCTTGCCCTTGGGCCCGATGATGATGCCCTTCTGGCTCGGCCGCTCGATGTAGACGAAAGCGTGGATGTCGAGGAGGGGCTTGTCGGCGGGCCGGTCCTCACGGGGCAGCATCTCCTCCACGACGACCGCGATGGAGTGCGGGAGCTCGTCGCGGACACCCTCCAGCGCCGCCTCCCGGATCAGCTCGGCGATCATGACCTGCTCGGGCTCGTCGGTGAGGTCGCCCTCGGGATAGAGCGCCGGGCCCTCGGGAAGCATCGGGATCAGCAGGTCCGCCAGCAGGTCGACCTGCTGGTTCGCGGTCGCCGACACCGGGACGATCTCCGCCCACTCGATGCCCAGCTCCTTGCCGAGCTGGTCGACGGCGATCAGCTGCTCGGCGAGGGTCTTGGAGTCGACGAGGTCGGTCTTCGTGATGATCGCGACCTTCGGGGACTTCTTGATCCCCGCCAGCTCCTTCGCGATGAAACGGTCACCCGGGCCGAGCTTCTCGTTCGCGGGCAGGCAGAAGCCGATCACGTCGACCTCGGCCCAGGTGGTGCGCACGACGTCGTTCAGCCGCTGGCCGAGCAGCGTGCGCGGCTTGTGGAGGCCGGGGGTGTCGACCAGGATCAGCTGGGCCTCGGGCCGGTGGACGATTCCGCGTACCGTGTGCCGCGTCGTCTGCGGCTGGTTCGCGGTGATCGCCACCTTCTGGCCGACCAGAGCGTTCGTAAGGGTGGACTTGCCCGCGTTGGGGCGGCCCACGAAGCAGGCGAAGCCGGCGCGGTGGGGTGCCGCCGACGACGCCGACGACTCGGATGACTGGCTGCGAACGCTCATGCGCCCCATTCTCCCTGATCCACAGAGCCCCGCCGCACAAGCGCCCGAACACCGTCCCGACGGTGAGCTTCCGGTAACCCGACCGCAATGAAACACATCGGAAACACCCCCGTGCACAACCGGAAACGCACGCCGGTGACCCTCTGACGAGCCCCCACCTCGTTGGAGACCTTCATGCCCCTCGCCGCGCAAGGCGTCGACACCGGCGACACCGCCTGGCTGCTCGCCGCCACCGCCCTCGTCCTGCTGATGACCCCGGGCCTCGCCCTGTTCTACGGCGGCATGGTCCGCACGAAGAGCGTCCTCAACATGCTGATGATGAGCTTCGTGTCGATCGCCCTCGTCACGGTGGTGTGGCTGGCCGCCGGGTACTCACTGGCCTTCGGGGACGACATCGGCGGAGGACTCATCGGCGGCCTGAAGCACGCCGGCATGAGCGGCCTCGGCCCGGACAGCGTCCAGGGCACCGTCCCGACGCTCCTCTTCGCCACCTTCCAGCTCACCTTCGCGATCATCACGGCGGCCCTGATCAGCGGCGCGATCGCGGACCGCGCGAAGTTCGGGGCGTGGCTGGTGTTCGTGCCGGTGTGGGCGCTGCTCGTATACGTTCCCGTCGCCCACTGGGTGTGGGGCCCGGGCGGCTGGATCCTGGACAGGCTCGGCGCCCTCGACTTCGCGGGTGGTATGCCGGTGGAGATCACCTCCGGCGCCTCCGGTCTGGCGCTCGCGCTGGTCCTCGGCCCGCGTCTGGGCTTCAAAAAAGATGCCATGCGCCCGCACAACCTGCCCATGGTCATGATGGGTGCCGGTCTCCTCTGGTTCGGCTGGTTCGGCTTCAACGCGGGTTCCGCCCTGGGCGCCAACGGGCTGGCGGCCGCGGCCTTCCTCAACACCCTGGCCGCCGGCTGCACCGGACTGCTCGGCTGGCTCTTCGTCGAGCAGAGGCGCGACGGCCACCCGACCACGCTCGGCGCCGCGTCCGGCGCGGTCGCGGGCCTGGTCGCGATCACCCCGTCCTGCGGTTCGGTCTCACTCCTGGGCGCGCTCGTCGTCGGCCTCGCCGCCGGTGTCGCCTGCTCGTACGCCGTGGGCTGGAAGTTCCGGCTGAACTACGACGACTCGCTCGACGTGGTCGGCGTCCACCTGGTCGGCGGAGTCATCGGCACGCTCCTGATCGGCGTGTTCGCGGAGAAGGCGATGACCGGCGGCGCCGAGGGCCTGCTCTACGGCGGCGGGCTCGCCCAGCTCGGCAAGCAGCTGGTGGGCGTGGCCGCCGTGGGGACGTACGCCTTCGTCATGACGTACGGCATCGGGAAGCTGATCGACAGGGCGATGGGCTTCCGGGCGGACGAGGAGCACGAGCACACCGGCCTGGACCTTACGGTGCACGCCGAGACCGCATACGATCACGGCGTCCTGGGCCACGGTGCCCCGGTCGGCGCGTCCTCCGTCCCCTCCGCCCAGAAGGTCAAGACCCAGGCATGAAGCTCATCACCGCGATCGTCAAGCCGTACCGCCTCGACGAGGTCAAGACCGCGCTCCAGGAGATCGGCGTCCACGGCCTGACCGTGACCGAGGCCAGCGGCTACGGCCGGCAGCGCGGCCACACCGAGGTGTACCGCGGCGCCGAGTACCAGGTCGACCTGGTGCCCAAGGTCCGCATCGAGGTCGTCGTCGACGACGCCGACTCGGACGCGGTCATCGACGCCATCGTCAAGGCGGCCCGGACGGGCAAGATCGGCGACGGCAAGGTCTGGGCGCTGCCGGTCGAGGCGGTCGTACGGGTGCGGACGGGCGAGCGGGGTCCGGACGCGCTGTGACGCGGCCCCCGGCGGGCCCGGATCAGTGCGCGGGTGCGCCGCGCAGCCGTGCCCAGCCTCGCCGGCGCGACGACCGCAGGCGCATCCACAGCACCGCGCCGACCACCGCAGCCACGAACAGCACGACGGCGACCAGCCACGGCAGGGCGAAGAACGCCGCGCTCGCCGACTCGCGGGTGTCCTTGGCGCTGGCCGTCAACGTGATGTCTCCCCAGTCGAGTTGAGGAGCACCCTGCCACGGCTCGGTCAGCCGTACCTGCTGGCCCGGCAGCAACTCCCCCGGGATCTGCGCGAGTTCGCGGGCGAGCAGCGTACGTCCGAACAGTCCCGTCGCCCGTAGCTCGACCTTCGGGCTGAGCGTGACATTCCCGGTGTTGCGCAGGGTGTACGAGACCGTCGCGCCGCTGTCCCCCAACCCCGGTACCAGCGGCTGGTGATGGCTGATGTGGACGTTCTCGACGCTGATCGCGGGGACGGTGGGCCCGCCGACGCGGAGGTAGATCCGGGCGGCGACGGCCCGCTGCACCCCGAGCGCCACCGTGCCGTCGCCCTTGTCGACCCGTTCGTCCAGGGCCACCAACGCGCCGGGGTGGTCGCCCGGTTCGGCGCCTTCGGGCACCGTCAGTGTGAAGGGCACGGTGACCTTGCCGTGCGCGGGGATCGTGACCCGGGACTTCGCGGGCTTCGCCCACGCCCCCACCCCGCGCTGCTTCTCCTGCGCGGTCCGGACGGCGAAACCGCCGTCGCGGGCGGTGTTGTAGGCGTCGGCTGCGTAGAGCCGGAAGGCCAGCGGTTCATCCGTCTTGTTGGTGACGACCACCTTGTCGTCGATGCTCTGCCCGGGGTCGGCGGAGAGATAGAAGTAGGGGCGCGCCGCGATCTGGGAGGCGGCGGGATACACGGACCAGCTGCCGTTGTCGGCGGCGTGCGCGGGCGCGGCCTGTATGCCGATGCCGAGGAACAGGATCAGGAGGAGGACGTACGGCTTTCGCATGGGTGCGGACCCCCACGGGTGCGAGAAGGACGGGACGGGCGGGTGCGGGCGCCCGTACGGTCAGCTGAGCGTGAGGGTGAGAACGCCGGAGTACGTGCCCGGAGGCGTGAACGCCGGTACGTTCAGGGAGAGTTTCGCGTCCGCGGTGAACTCACCGCCGGTGAGTGTGCCGTTGGGGGTGGACGCGAGGGTGGCTCCCGAGGAACCGACCGTGCCGGGCGAACCGGCCTGGCAGGTGCTCGGGCTGCCCGCCTTGGTGGCACAGGCGGGGGTCCAGCTCAGTGCCCCGGCATCGATCTTGGCGCCGGGCCCGGTGAAGTCGGTGACCTTGCCGGTCAGGGACCAGCCCGCGGGGCCGCCGCGGAAGTCCTTGACGGTCACCCTGTTGAGGTCGCCGTTCGACAGTCCGCCCGTGCCGTAGTCCACCGGCGTGAGACCGACGGAGTCCCCGGCCTGGGACATGGACAGGCTGCCCGCGTTCACCTTGCTGGTGAGCTTCTGGCTGCCCGCCGGAACGGGTGTGTTGTCGATGACGACGTACGCCTTGGGGCCGGCCCCCTTGGCGTCGCTGTACGCGCTGCCCTCGAACGCCACGACGCCGGTCGTCGTCTTGTCGTTGACGACGAGCGACCCGCTGAAGGCGCCCGAGGAGTCGGCGGTGGCGGTGGCGGTGTCCGCTGTCTGGGCGGCGCCGGACCGCCCGGCCAGGGTGACCGTCGCCCCCGGTGTGAACTTGCTGCCGGTGACGGTGACGCTGTCACCGGGTTTGCCGGATGCCGAACCCAGCGCGATGTCACGCTCGTTGACGGGGTTCGCGTCCGTCGCGGTGGCCGTTTCGGACACCGGGGCGGGCGGGTTCGTCACCGTGCAGGGAGTGTCCAGCTCCAGGATGTAGCTGGTGTGGATGTTGTAGTCGCCGGGCGAGAGCGTGATCGCGCCGGGTGCGGTGACCTTGAAGGTGCCGGTCATGCTGAACCCCGGGAAGGCCGCGTTGCCGGCCACCGGATCGTTCTTCTTCGGGCCCGCCACGGTGACGGACCCGGTCTGGGCCCCGCCCAGGGTGACCTTGCCGGTCGGCGTCATGATGTCGGCCGGCAGGCTGATGGCGGTCGGGTTGCTCGCGGCGGGCTTGACCACCTTGTAGGTGACGGTGACGGTGTCGCCGACCTTGGGGCTGGTGTTGTCCACCGAGATGTTGGCCGTGGTGGTGCCGTCGATCGGCGGGATGCCCGCAACCGCGGGCGGGATGCAGTGCGTGGCGAAGTCCACGTTCGTGGCGGCACCGGCCGGACAGGCCAGTGCGCCGCCCGCGGTGACCGCGAGTGCGGTCGCCCCGAGCAATGACACCAAACGGCGTCTTCGGGTCGTCGAACCCATGGGTGTGCCCCCTCCGGAAGCTCCTGAAGTCCTGTGCCGACAGGGGGCATTGATGTGTGGATTGCGCGAGAAGTCAATGGAGCTGCCGCAAGAATCTGATGGCCCATCAGTTCCTGCGGCAGCGCGAGCGGTTGCTCGATCGGTTGCTCGATCGATTGCTCAGTCGAACACGAAGGGCCCCGGCGCCTGCGGTCCGGTCGCCGTGCAGGTGACGGTGATCCCGAAGACGACGATCTGCAGCGAACCGCCGTACGACTCCAGGCTGTCACCGGCCGCCACGGTGCCGTCGAGGGGGCCGACGACGACGGGGTCGCCGGTCGCGATGGCGGGGTTCTCCGTACCGGAGAAGGTGGTGGTGCCGCCGTTCGCGTTCACGAAGGTGAGGGTCGAGGCGATCGAGTCCTCGGAGAGGGCGAGCGGAGCGTTGATCGCCGAGGTGACGGTGACGGTGGCGGCGGTGCCGTCCTGGGTGGCGGTGAGGGTGGCCTCACCGCTGCCGAAGAGGCCGCAGTCCGCGGTGATGGTCGCGGTGTCGGGGGTGACGGCCAGGGCGGCGGGTGCGAACGCGAGTGCGGCGGCCGCGAGTGCGCCGACCGCCAGTGCCGCACCGGTTGCTGTGCGTGTACCTCTCATGGAATCCGGTTCCCTTCCCGTGGTGGGGACTGCCATGTGGGGATGGACGGGGGGTGCGTTCCGAGGAGCGGCCGGTGCTCGCGGGCGTGGTGCGGGACGCTTCGCGAGCTGGAATCTGACGGTCCGTCGGAATCTCCGGTTCCATTGATGCGCGAGGGACGACAAACGGCAAGCGGGATTTCCGGCCAAGTGTTACCCCGGGTATCAGCCAGCGGTGACGGTGCTCCGCACGGTGCCGTCGACCCCCGCCACCAGTACCGGGGTGTCCGGCCCGCCCAGGTCCCGCACGGCGGCGAGGTCGGCCGCGGCCGCCGCGTCCGCCTCGGTGACGACCGCGGCCGCCTCCAGGGACTTCGCCCCGGACGCCACCGCCATGGCCACCGCGGTTTGCAGGGCACTCAGCCGCAAAGAGGCCAGTTCCACCGTCCCCGCCACATACGTCCGACCGGTCTCGTCCCGCACGGCCGCCCCCTCGGGCACGGCGTTGCGGGCCCGCGCCGAACGGGCCAGGGTGACGATCTTGCGGTCCTCGGGGTCGAGCGCGCTGTTGTCGGTCATGACAGGAGCATACGAAGCGCCGCCACGCTCACCCCGCCACGGGGTACATCGCCCCGCGCCGCCCCTCCGGCGAAGCCAGCCACTCCAGCTTGGCCGCGGTGTTCGCCTCGTCCAGCGGGGTGTGCAGGACCACCGTCAGATCGGGCCGCGCCGGCACCCGCATCGCCGTGGACTCCACGCACAGCAGCCCGACCAGCGGATGGTCGAGCTCCTTGCGGATCACCCCGGCGTCCTCGATGTCCCGCCGCTCCCAGAGCTCCGTGAACCCGGTACCAGTCTCCTTCAGCCGGGCCAGCACCTCCTGGAAACCCTCGTCGTGCGGACGCGCCGAGGAGGCGGCCCGGAACTGCGCGACGACCGTGCGCGCGTTCTCTTCCCAGCTGTGCGAACGCGATCGGTACAGCGGATCCGTGAAGAAGTCGATGATGCAGTTCTGCGTGTTCTCCGGCCGCATGCCGAGCACCCAGCCCGCGGCCTCGTTGTACATCACACAGTTGTAGTACGGGTCCATGATGTGCGCCGGATACGGCAGCCACGCGTCGATCAGCCGCCGCAGCCCCTCACAACCGTGGTCGACGGCCGGTTCCGGCGCCGGCGGGTTCAGCCCGGCCAGGACGTACAGGTGCCGCCGCTCGGCGTTGCTGAGCCGCAGCACCCGCCCGACGGAGTCGAGAACCTGCGGGGAGACGGAGATGTCCCGCCCCTGCTCCAGCCACTGGTACCAGGAGGCGCCCACCCCGGCGAGCACGGCGACCTCCTCGCGCCGCAGCCCGGGCGTCCGCCGCCGCGCCCCACCGTCCGGCAGCCCGGCCTCGGTGGGCGAGACCCGGGCCCGCCGGCTCATCAGGAACTCGCGCAGTTCACGGAGCCGATGCGTCTTGCCCGCACCGGTCTCGATCACGTCCGCCACGTACTCCCCCTGTGCTCACGCCTGACTGGTGGTGCCACCACCAGGACAACTTCCCGCTCCCCACGGACATTCCGACGGCCGCAGGCTCTCACCCATGGCGATCGACACCCCTCCCACCGTAATCCCGGCCCCGGCACTCGACACCCCCAGGCTGTCGACGCGCGACAAACTCGTCCTCTTCGTCCTGTGCGCCGCCCAGTTCATGGTCGCGCTGGACTTCTCCGTCCTGAACGTCGCCCTGCCCGTCCTCGGCGCCGACCTCGGCATGAGCCGGTCCGCCCTGCAGTGGGCGGTCACGGCGTTCGCGCTGCCGTCCGGCGGTTTCCTGCTCCTGTTCGGCCGCACGGGAGACCTGTACGGCCGTCGGAAGCTGTTCCTCAGCGGGCTCGCCCTGTTCGGCGCGGCCTCCCTGCTCGCGACCTTCGCCTGGAACCCGGCGTCGTTCCTCGCCGGACGCGCCCTGCAGGGGCTCGGCGCGGCGGCGATCGTACCGACCGGCATGGCCCTGCTGACCACGACCTTCCCCGAGGGCCCCGCCCGCCACCGCGCCCTGGGCATCTCCGGCACGCTGCTCTCGCTCGGTTTCACCGTCGGCATGGTGGCCGGCGGCACCCTCACCGACACCTTCGGCTGGCGCTCCACGATGGGCCTGCTCTCCCTGTTCGCCCTGATCGTGCTGCCGCTGGCCCCCGCACTGCTGCCCGAGTCCCGCACTCCGGACCGCCCCCGGCTCGACGTGCCCGGCGCGATCACGGTCACCGGCGGACTGCTCTCGCTGATCTACGCCCTGTCCACGGCCGCCGACCACGGCTTCGCCCGCGCCGACGTGATCACGACCCTGATCGCCGGCCTGCTGCTCCTCGCCGCGTTCGTCACGATCGAGTCCCGGACCGCGACTCCGCTGGTCTCCCTGCCCATGCTGCGCCGCCGCACGGTGGCGTGGGGCAACATCGGCGGCCTGGTCACCTTCTCGATGATGTCGACGGTCGTCTTCGCGCTGACCCTCTACCTCCAGGAGGTGCTGCACCTGTCCGCGTTCGAGACCGGCCTGGTCTTCGGCGTCCAGGGCGTGCTGTCGGCGGTCGCGGGCAGCTACGCCTCCAAGGTCATCGGCCGCTTCGGCGCCCACCGCACACTGGTCGGCTCGCTCCTCGGCCAGGGCGTCCTGATCGCCGCCCTGCTGGGCCTGAACACCCAGAGCTGGTCCGTCTGGCTCGCCACCGCCGCCGTCTCCCTGGCCAGCATGTGCCACCTGGGCGCGATCATCTCGTACGGCGTCACGGTCACCTCCGGCGTCCCGGACGAGGAACAAGGCCTGGCCACCGGCCTGGTCACCTCGACCCAGCAGGTCGGCCTCACGATCGGCATCCCCCTGCTCGGCGTCCTCGCCACCACCTCGCACGACCTGCTGTCCGGCGTCCACACGGTCCTCGCCCTGGACGCGGTGATCGTGCTCGCGGCGGCGGTACTGGTCGCGGTGGGACTGCGGGTGCGCTCAGGAGCGGTCGAGGCGAAGCCGCTCGGCGCGCGGTAGACCGGCCACCACCAGGTCGTACGAGTCCTCGACGAGCTCCCGGACCAGCCGGTCCGGGAGTTCGCCGTCGACCGTGACGGTGTTCCAGTGGCGCTTGTTCATGTGGTAGCCGGGAATGATCAGGCCCGGATGCTCCCCGCGCAGCCGGATCGCGTCCTCCGGATCGCACTTGAGGTTGACCTTCAGAGGCCGCGCGTCGGTCCAGCTCAGGGCGAACATCTTGCCCAGCACCTTGAAGACCGAGATCTCCGGCCTGAACGGGAAGTCCTCCACCGTCGCGTTGAACGACAGACACAGAGCACGCAGTTCCTCGGGGCTCACGCCTGCTCCGTCTCCTTCGCCGAGGAGCCCACCGGCTCCACCAGCACCGTCACGATCTTGTTCCGGCGGCCCGCCGCGGCCTCCGCGGTCAGCCGCAGCCCACGCCCGTCGGGAAGCTCGACCACACTCGACGCCCCGGCGATGGGGACCCGGCCGAGGGCCTTCGCGAGCAGCCCGCCGACGGTCTCCACGTCCTCGTCGTCGTACTCGTCGAGCCCGTACAGCTCGCCCAGGTCGGTGATGTCGAGGCGGGCGGTGACCCGGTGGCGGTCGTCGCCGAGCTCCTCCACCGGCGGCAGCTCGCGGTCGTACTCGTCGGTGATCTCACCGACGATCTCCTCGAGGATGTCCTCGATGGTGACGATGCCGGCCGTGCCGCCGTACTCGTCGATCACGACGGCCACGTGGTTGCGGTCCTGCTGCATCTCGCGCAGCAGGTCACCGGCGTTCTTCGTGTCGGGCACGAAGGCGGCCGGACGCATGGTCGTGGAGACCAGCTCGGACTCGGCGTCCCGGCTGATGTGCGTCTTGCGGACCAGGTCCTTCAGATAGACGATCCCGACGATGTCGTCCTCGCTCTCGCCGCTCACCGGGATGCGCGAGAAGCCCGACCTGAGCGCCAGGGTCAGTGCCTGACGGATCGTCTTGTACCGCTCGATGACGACGAGATCGGTCCGCGGGACCATGACCTCCCGCACCAGCGTGTCCCCCAGCTCGAAGACCGAGTGCACCATCCGGCGCTCGTCGTCCTCGATCAGGGACTCCTTCTCGGCGAGGTCGACCAGCGCGCGCAGCTCCGCCTCGGAGGCGAAGGGGCCGCGACGGAAGCCCTTGCCGGGCGTCAGCGCGTTGCCGATGAGAATCAGCAACGACGGGATCGGGCCCATGACCCGGGCCAGCGGGACGAGGATGTACGCCGCCGCGGTCGCCGTGTTGAGCGGATGCTGACGCCCGATGGTGCGCGGGGAGACCCCGACGGCGACGTACGACACGAGGACCATGACGCCGATCGCGACCAGCAGGGCGCGCGTCGTGCCCGGGAACTCCTGGAGGCAGGCGTAGGTGACCAACGCCGCCGCGGCCATCTCGCAGGCCACGCGCAGCAGCAGCGCCAGGTTGAGATACCGGGTCGGGTCGGCGGCGACCTGCGCGAGCTTCGCACTGCCCCGACGGCCGTTGCGTACGGCTTCCTCGGCGCGGAAGCTGGAGACGCGCGCGAGGCCCGCCTCCGCGCAGGCGGCGAGCCACGCGACGACGACCAGGGCGATCGCGCCGGAGACGAGGGACGGACTCATGAGACGGTCGGCGCCGGGGACGGCCCGGTGAGGCCCTTCTCCTGCCGCCACCCGTCCACGATGGCCGCCTGGAGGCCGAACATCTCGGCCTTCTCGTCCGGCTCCTCGTGGTCGTAACCGAGAAGGTGCAACACCCCGTGGACGGTGAGCAGTTGGAGCTCCTCGTCCATGGAGTGCTGCGTCTCGGCCTCCTCGCCCTGCCGCTTGGCGACCTCGGGACAGAGCACGATGTCGCCGAGGAGGCCCTGCGGGGGCTCGTCGTCGTCCTTGCTGGGCGGCCGGAGCTCGTCCATCGGGAAGGACATGACGTCGGTGGGCCCCGGCAGGTCCATCCACTGGATGTGCAGCTGCTCCATGGCGTCGTCGTCCACGACGATCACCGAGAGCTCGGAGAGCGGGTGGATGCGCATCCGCGCGAGCGCGTAGCGGGCGATGTCGAGGATCGCCTGTTCGTCGACCTCGGTTCCGGACTCGTTGTTGACGTCGATCGACATGGTGCTGGCTTGTCTACTTCCGCTTGTTCCGGCCGCCCTTGTGGGTGCCGTTCTCCGTACCGTTCTCGCTGTCGTACTTCTCGTACGCGTCGACGATACGGCCGACCAGCTTGTGCCGTACGACGTCCTGGGACGACAGGCGGGAGAAGTGCACGTCGTCGAGGCCCTCCAGGATGTCCTGCACCTGCCGCAGACCCGACTTGGTGCCGTCGGGCAGGTCGACCTGCGTGACGTCACCGGTGATCACGATCTTCGACTCGAAGCCGAGCCGGGTGAGGAACATCTTCATCTGCTCGGGGCTCGTGTTCTGAGCCTCGTCCAGAATGATGAAAGCGTCATTGAGGGTCCGACCCCTCATGTACGCCAGCGGCGCGACCTCGATCGTCCCCGCCGCCATCAGCTTCGGGATCGAGTCCGGGTCCAGCATGTCGTGCAGGGCGTCGTACAGCGGGCGCAGGTAGGGGTCGATCTTCTCGTAGAGGGTGCCGGGCAGGAAGCCCAGCCGCTCGCCCGCCTCGACCGCGGGGCGGGTCAGGATGATGCGGCTGACCTGCTTGGACTGCAGGGCCTGCACCGCCTTGGCCATGGCGAGGTAGGTCTTGCCGGTACCGGCGGGGCCGATGCCGAAGACGATCGTGTGCGTGTCGATCGCGTCGACGTACCGCTTCTGGTTGAGGGTCTTGGGGCGGATGGTGCGGCCGCGCGAGGACAGGATGTTCTGCGTGAGCACGTCGGCCGGGGTCTCCTGGCCGTCGCTCGTCCCGTTCTCGCTCGCTCGCAGCATGGCGATCGAGCGTTCCACTGCGTCCTCCGTCATCGGCTGTCCGGTGCGGAGCACCAGCATCATCTCGTCGAACAGGCGCTGCACGAGGACGACGTCCGCCGCCTCGCCGGTCGCGCTGATCTCATTGCCCCGGACATGGATGTCGGCCGCCGGGAAGGCCTTCTCGATCACGCGCAGGAGAGAGTCGCCGGATCCCAGGATCGAGACCATGGGGTGCTGGGCGGGGACGGTGAACTGTGCTCTCGCCTGCCCCTGCGCGGGGCTGTGACCTGTGGGTGTCTGAGTCATGGGCCGGCGCTGAAGGCCTGCGGTTCCTCCTCGTCACGGCCGCGCATCTGGAGACGGCCTCGCGGTTCCAAGAGTACGACGGTGCACTGACAACCCCGTAGGGCTTTTCGACAGTGAGGGCGCCCTCCGTGCGGCGGTGAGCCCTGCATGCTCCCCCACCGGCCCGGGGAAGAATGCGCTCGCTGCCACGTGCGTTCGAAAGTCGCGCGTGTTCGAGGGCCCCGGCTGCGGCGTCGGCCACGTAAGTCCGTACGGAGAAAGCAGGAAGACCGTGCTGTTGCGTCTGCCCACGTCCCTGCCCGAGGCACAGGAGTGTCTGGCCGAGGGGGCGATACCGGTCGGCGGTGCCACGCTCGTGTGGGCCGCCTGGCAACGCGACGGCTTCCCCGAGCAGTCCGTGTCACTGCGCGAGGTGCCGGAGGCGAACGTCCTCGACGCCGGGGCGGTCGGGGCGGCGGTGCTGCTGCACCGGATCGACGAGCGGGTGCCGGAGGTGCTGCGGCGGGCCGCGTCCGGCATCGGGACCGGGGCCGTGCGCCGGACCGCCACGGTGGGCGGGAACATCGTCGGCAGCACCCTGCGCTGTCTGCTGCCCGCGGCGCTCGTCCTGGACGCCCGGGCGCGGGTGCTGGCGGCGGAGGGGCCGTTCGAGACCGACCTCGCCGAGCTGCTCGCCAAGAAGCCGCTGCTGCTGAGCCTGCACTGGAGCGAACCGCTGGTCAGCGGCTACCGCAAGGTGTCCGAGGCCCCGGGCGGCCCGCCCCCGCTGGTCGTCGCCACGGCCGTCCACGCGGGCGACCGTCCCGTCCTGCGCGTCGCCGTCCGCGACGGCTACGACTTCCTGGACGAGAGCGTGCCCTGCGGGGCGGGCGCGGAGAGCGTGCTCGACGTGTTGAGCGGTACGCCCATCGGGGCGCTGCCCGCCGAGGCCCGCGAGGTGGTCCGGGACCAGGTGGTGTCGGTGCTGGAGCGGTCGGGCAAGCACTGACACCGGCGGGCCGGCGCGTGGTGCGGCGCGTCCGTGAATGCGCAACCACTGCCCCGAGGCCCCGAACCGGTCCGGCACGCACGGACACCGACCCGGCCGCGAACCGTGCACGGCGGGCCGACGCGCGGCACGCCGGGCCCGCGAGCGCGTAGCCACTGCCATCGAGGCCCCGAAGCAGTCCGGCAAGCACTGACGACACCGACCCGGCCGCGAGCCGCGCACGCCCGACGGCCCTGCAGCGGGGCGCTGATGGGGTCCCGCCTCAGCGGCCGGTGTCGTCGGGTCCGCGCCGGCTCGATGTGTTGGACGGGCCGGCGGCGAGGCGGCACTGTCTCCGGGTCGTCAGGCCGATCTGCCGAACCCGATCGTCGGTACCGCCCGCCGCAGTGGCCAGCCCGGGGACTCCTCCTCCGGGACCAGGGCCGCGAGGAACGCGTACCGTCGCAGGGCCTCCGGGTCCTGGGAGTCGAGGGACTGGACCTTGCGCCACCAGGAGCCGATCTCGGACCAGCCCGGCGCGGACAGGGAGCCGCCGAACTCCTGGACGGAGAGCGCGGCGGTCAGGCCGGCGAAGGCCAGCCGGTCCGCGAGCGGCCAGCCCGCCAGGGTGCTGGTGACGAAGCCCGCGACGAAGACGTCTCCGGCGCCGGTCGGGTCGAGCGCCTCGACCTCGATCGCCGGGACCTCGGCCGTCTCGCCGGTGCGCCGGTCCACGGCGTAGGCGCCGTCCGCGCCGAGGGTGACCACGGCGAGCGGCACGTGTTCGGTGAGTGCGTGCGCGGCTTCCCGGGGGCAGGTGGCGCCGGTGTACCGCATGGCCTCCTCGGCGTTCGGCAGGAAGGCCTCGCAGTGTTCGAGGTCGGCCAGGCCCGCCAGGTCCCACGCCCCGGTCTCGTCCCAGCCGACGTCGGCGAAGATCCGGGTGCCGTGGCTCGCGGCCCGGGCGATCCAGGGTGCGCGTCTGCCCGGTTCCAGCGAGGCCACCGCCGCACGCGCGCGGGGCGGGTGGTCGGGGGCGCTCTCCTGGAGGAGCGCGGCCTCCGGGGGCGGCTCGTGGCCGTGGGAGACCATCGTGCGCTCGCCCTCGTACGCCATGGAGACGGTGACCGGGGAGTGCCAGCCGGGGACGGTGCGCGACGGGGAGAGGTCGATGCCCTCGCCCTGCTCCAGCGCGTCCCAGCAGTACTCGCCGTAGTGGTCGTCGCCGAAGGCCGCGGCGAGCGAGGTGCGCAGCCCGAGGCGGGCCAGGGCGGTCGCCATGTTCGCGACACCGCCGGGGCTGGAGCCCATCCCGCGGGCCCAGGACTCGGTGCCGCGCACGGGGGCGGAGCCGAGCCCGGTGAAGACGATGTCGAGGAAGACGGTGCCGGTGAGATAGACGTCGCAGGGCGGATCGCCGGGTTCGCGCACGGCGGCCAGGGGATCGACCCGGGCCTGGCACGGCCCGGTCTCTCCGAAGTGCGACGGTCCCTTTCCGGTGGACGCGTTGGACGCGATCACGGTGCGCTCCCTGACGTGTTGCCGATCAGGCCAGTCTGCACCACACCACCGACAACGCGTCGGCGGTCACGTCCGTGCCACGCCGGACGGCCTGTGCGGCGTTCCGGAAGCGGGGCACTGCCAGTGGGGCTCTACCAACGGGCACTACCAGCGGGGCACGGCCGGTGTGACCCAACCCGGCTCGGCGACCCGCATCGCCGCCGCGTCGTCCCGCTCCCGCAGCGAACCGTCGTCGTCGAGCCACCGCTGGTGCAGGAACCGCACCTTGTCGTGGTCGAGCTCGACACCGAGGCCCGGAGCGTCGGACACCGTCACGGCCCCGCCCCGGAACGTCAGCCGCTCGGTGAGGACGTCCTCCGACTGCCACGGGTAGTGCGAGTCGCAGGCGTGGTGAAGGTTCGGCACGGTGGACGCCACATGCGTCATCGCGGCCAGCGAGATCCCGAGGTGGGTGTTGGAGTGCATGGACACGCCGACCCCGAACGTCCGGCAGATCGCGGCGAGTTGCTGGGTGTTGCGCAGACCGCCCCAGTAGTGGTGGTCGGAGAGCACCACCTGGACCGCGTCCTTGGCGAACGCCTCCTTGATCTCGGCGAAGGTCGTCACGCACATGTTGGTGGCCAGCGGCACGTCGGTCCCGGCGGACACCTCGGCCATGGCGGCGGTGCCGAGGGCGGGGTCCTCCAGGTACTCAAGGACGTCTCCGATTTCCTGGGCCACCTTCAGTGAAGTCGCCACGCTCCAGGCCCCGTTGGGGTCGAGCCGCAGCGGGTGCCCGGGGAACGCCTCGGCCAGTGCCCGTACCGCCGCGATCTCCTCGTCCGGCGGGAAGACCCCGCCCTTGAGCTTGAAGGAGGTGAAGCCGTACCGCTCGGTGAACAGGCGGGCCTGCTCGACCACCCCGGCGGGATCGACGGCGGCCCCCCAGTCGTCCTTCTCGGAGGTCACGCCTTCCGGATGGGCGGCCCACTTGTAGAACAGGTACGCGCTGTACTCGACGGCGTCCCGCACCTTGCCGCCGAGCAGCGCGTGCACGGGCAGGCCGAGTGCCTTGCCGAGGGCGTCGAGGCAGGCGACCTCGAATCCGGAGACGACGGACAGCCGGAGCTTGTCGGCGGTCTGGACGCCCCGCAGCCCGCCGACGTCGACCTGCCCGGAGACCCGGGAGGAGTCGACGGCCACCTCGTCCGCGACTGTGAACAGCCCGTTCAGGTCGCTGACCTGACGGCCGATCAGCTTCTCCGCGAACGGCCGTGCCAGCTCCAGGTACTTGGTGTCCCCGTACGTCTCCCCGACCCCAGTCACCCCGTCGGCGGTCTCGACCTCGACGATCAGCCGGGGGGTGTACGGCTGGTGGACGCCCTGCGTGTTCAGCAGCGGCGGGTCGGCGATGAGGATCGGGGTCAGGCGGACGTCGGCGATCGTGAGGTTCACAGCTGGGCTCCTACGAGGTCGAGTCCGGTGGTGAGCAGCGCCGTGAGGTCCGCCAGGTCGGCGGGGGACGGGTCGGTGAGGGGGGCGCGCACGGGTCCCACCGGGCGTCCTCGCAGCCGTGCGGCCGCCTTCACCAGGGACACGGCGTAGCCGGGCACCCGGTCGCGGAGTTCGACGAGCGGGACGTAGAAGTCGCGCAGCAGCTTGTCGACCGTGCCGTCGTCGCCGTCACGCAGGGCTGCGAAGAAGGCGTTAGCGATCTCGGGGGCGAAGGCGTGGACGGCCGAGGAGTAGGCGGGGACCCCGACGGTGGCGTAGGCGCGGGCCTGGATCTCGGCGGTGGAGGCGCCGTTGAAGAAGAGGAAGCCCTCGGGGGCGGCGAGGGTGAGGCGCTGGAGCCGGTCGAGGTCGCTGTGGCCGTCCTTGAGGCCGATGACGCCGGGGATCGCGGCGACGCGCCTGAAGGCGTCCACACCGAAGGCGACCTGGCCGCGCTGGTAGGCGATGAGCGGCAGCCGGGTCCGGTGCGCGATCTGCTCCAGCTGGGCGACGAGACCGTCCTGCGGGGCGGCGACCAGGTAGTGCGGGAGGACGAGCAGGGCGTCCGCGCCCGCCTCCTCGGCGATCCGGGCGAAGCGGACGGCCTGGGCCCAGCCGTAGCCGGTCCCGGCGACGACGGGCAGCCGGCCGCCGGCCTCCTCGACCGCGATGGTGACGACCTGCCGGTACTCGTCCTCGTCGAGCGAGAAGAACTCGCCGGTGCCGCAGGCCGGGAAGAGAGCGCCTGGGCCGGTGGCGATCTGGGCGGCGACGTGCGCGCGGAAGCCGTCCGGGTCGAGGGTGCCGTCGTCGTGGAAGCTCGTGAGCGGGAACGACAGCACACCGTGTGCCATGCCGTCCCGCAGTCGTCGGGCCGTGTCCGGATCGAGGGCCACCCTCAGTCATCTCCCCATGTAGATGCAATCTACGTATGAAGATGGAGATTAGATACGCGAACCGTTCTCGTCAATGGGGCGACGCGAGGTTTGGCGGGACGATTACGATCGGCGCATGTCGGAGACAGGGGGCGAACGCCCGGAGAGCGCTGGCGTCCGCGAGGTGAAGTCGGCGGCCCGCACGGTCGAACTCCTCGAACTGCTGGCGGCGCGCGGCGACCGGCCGGCCCGGCTGCAGGAGCTCGCGGCCGCCCTGGAGGTGCCGCGCAGTTCGATGTACGCGCTGCTCCAGACCCTGATCTCGCGCGGCTGGGTCCGCACGGACAGCACCGGCTCGCTCTACGGCATCGGCATCCACGCCCTGCTCACCGGCACCAGCTACCTGGACTCCGACCCGCGCGTCCAGGCCGTACGGCCCTATCTCGACGAGGCGTCCCAGGCGCTGGGCGAGACGATCCACCTGGGGCGGCTCGACGGCCGGGACGTGGCGTATCTGGCGACCCGCGAATCGCACGAGTACCTGCGGACCATCAGCAGGGTGGGCCGCCGCCTGCCCGCGCACGCGGGCGCGCTGGGCAAGGCACTCCTGGCCGAGTGTCCCGACGAACGGGTGCCCGAGGGGCCGTACGAGGCGCTCACCCCGAACTCCCACACCACCCGCGACTCCCTGCTGGCCGACCTCGCCGAGGTCCGCGCCCGCGGCTACGCGGTCGACCGCGAGGAGGGCGTCCCCGGGATCGTCGGCTTCGGCTTCGCCCTGCGCTACGACTCCCCCGCCCAGGACGCCGTCAGCTGCTCGGTCCCGGTCGCCCGCCTCACACCGGAACACGAGCAGCAGATCATCGCGGTGATGCGGGAGATCAGGGGCAAGATCGAGGCGACGGCACGGGGCACGGGGGGCGCGCCGAACTGGCGTTGACCGCACCGGAAAAGGAACTCTGCTACCCGCCATCACTCGTCCCAAACGGAACGTGAGTCAGATCACGCCACCCGGGCTTCTTCCGCAACCGCGTGCTTGATACAAATTCTCTTCGCGCGTTCCTGTCCGTCGACGGCCTGCGCCCACCCCCTTCTTGAGCCGCTTCTTTCGCATGCCCTGGGAACGCCCGTGTCCGCCCGTCGCTCCACCCTGCCCTGGCCCCTCGTCGCCCTCTTCACAGCCGGGTACCTCGCCCCCTATCTCCTGCCCACCACCGTCGGAAGGCTCGACTCGGGGCTTGCTCTGACCGCCACCGAGGCGGGTGCCGTCGGCAGCGCGCTGCTGCTGAGCTCGGCGGCCGCCGGCTTCCTGCTCGCCTCCCGCGTCGACCGCATCGGCCCCCGCACACTGGCCCGCGTCGGCCTCACCCTCGCCGTCCTCGGCTACGGCGGCGCCGCCCTCGCCCACGCCGTCCCGGCCGTCGTCGCGGGCGCGCTGATCGGCGGTTTCGGATCCGGTACGTCGACGGCGGTGGCCGCCACCGGCATCGCCGCCCAGCCGGACCCGCACCGCACGACCACCGTCGGCCTCCTCGGCGTCTCCGCGCTCGCGGGCGCCGTCTACCTCACCGTGCCGCACCTGGGCCCCGGTCACGGCCAGCCGTTGGCCGCGATCG
Source organism: Streptomyces sp. NPDC031225 (assembly GCF_055570355.1). NCBI lineage: Bacteria > Bacillati > Actinomycetota > Actinomycetes > Kitasatosporales > Streptomycetaceae > Streptomyces > Streptomyces sp. NPDC031225. The sequence goes on from NZ_JBVIHJ010000009.1 coordinate 53,540, forward strand.
CCCTCACCGCCCTCGCGGTCTGGCCGCTGACGAGCCGCCTCCCGCTGTGCACGGCCCCCGCCCGCAGCCGGGACACCGGCACCCCGCTCCCCCACCTCCGAGCCGGCCTCCTCCTCGCCGTCGCGCTCCCGTGCTGGTCCCTCGCCCAGAACGCCCTCTGGGGCGTCAGCGGCCGCATCGGCCTCACCCAGGCCCACCTCTCCGAGACCACGGTCGGCGCGGTCTTCGCGATCGCGCTCGGCACCGGACTGCTGGGGGTCGTCGGAGCCGGCGCGCTCGGCCCACGGCTCGGCCGCGCCCTGCCCATCGGCGGCGGCACGGTCCTCATCGCCGTCTGCATCACCCTCAGCGCCTCCGCGCACGACCTGACGTCCTTCGCGGCCGGCGAGATCGCCTGGAACACGCTCTACCCGATCGTCCTGTCGTACGTCATCGGCCTCGCCGCCTCCCTCGACCCCCGTGGACGCTGGGCGGTCCTGGTCGGCTCGGCGTCATCGCTGGGCACGGCGGCGGGCCCGCTGACCGGCAGCCTCCTCGCCTCCCAGGCCGGCTTCCCGGCGATGGGCACGGTCCTGGCAGCGGGCCTGCTGGTGATCGCCGTACCGATGACGGCGGTGGCGATGGGGGCGGGGCGCCGGACATTGCCGGTCGTGGAGGTCCAGCTGGAGACCCAGGCATACGACAAAGCAACGGCCGCGTGAGTGCCTTTGGTCTTTAGGGGCGCGGGGCTGTGTCGATCAGCGGCTCCGCCGCGGGGCGCGACAAGCCACGACGGCGCGGCAGACGACAACGCACCTCAGAACTCGTACGCATCAACTTCCGCAAGATACCGAGCCCGCAGCTCCTCATCATGCTCAAGGAAGGACGCAAGGAACGAGTTCCGGGCAAGCTCCCGCAACCGCTCCTCACTCAGCCCCAGAGTCTTCTGAACGGCCTCGAAGTTGTCGCCCGCGTATCCACCGAAGTACGCGGGGTCGTCGGAGTTCACCGTGCACATCAACCCGGCATCCAACATCGCGGGCAACGGATGATCGGCCAGCACATCGACCGTACGGAGCCGCACGTTGGACAGCGGGCACAGAGTCAACGGCACCCGGTCCCGCACAAGGCGAGCCACCAGCTCAGGCGACTCCACGCACCGCAGCCCGTGGTCGATCCGCTCCACCCCGAGCACGTCCAGCGCCTCGACGATGTACTCCGGCGGCCCCTCCTCCCCGGCGTGAGCCACCCGCCGCAGCCCCAGTGCGGCCGCGGCCTCGTACACCTCGCGGAACTTCACCGGCGGATGCCCCACCTCGGCGGAGTCGAGCCCGACCCCGACGATCCGGTGGAGATACGGCTTGGCGGCCTCAAGGGTCGCAAGGGCCGACTCGGCCGACTCGTCCCGCAGGAAGCACATGATCAGCTGCGTGGAGACGCCGTGGTTCGCCACGCTGCTGCCCAGCGCCCGCCACAGCCCCTCGACGACCGTCCCCATGTCCACGCCCCGCGCGATGTGCGCCTGCGGGTCGAAGAAGATCTCCGCGTGCCGTACCCCCTGCGCGGCGGCCCGGGCAAGGTACGCGTTGGCCAGGTCCTCGAAGTCCCGCTCGGTGCGCAGGACGGCCATGAGCTCGTAGTACAGGTCCAGGAAGGACTGGAGGTCCTCGAACCGGTACGCCTTGCTCAGTGCGTCCGCGTCGGCGTAGGGCAGTTCGACGCCGTTGCGCGCGGCCAGCTCGAAGGCCAGCTCAGGCTCCAGGGTGCCTTCGATGTGCAGGTGCAGTTCAGCTTTGGGGAGGGACATCGAAGCATCGTACGGCTGCTTTATCCCCGTTTCGGAACCGGGACCCTCAGGAGGTCGTGGGCCACGGTCAGCTCGCCCTCGTATCCGGCCGCCCGCGCCTGCCGCTCGAACTCCTCCGGCTCCGGGTAGCGCTGGCTGAAGTGGGTGAGCACGAGGTGCCGTACACCGGCGTCACGGGCCACGCGTGCCGCCTGACCTGCCGTCAGGTGGCCGTGGTCGACCGCCAGTTGCTCGTCCTCGTCGAGGAAGGTCGACTCGATGACGAGCATGTCGACGCCGTCCGCGAGGGCGTGGACGCCGTCGCACAGGCGGGTGTCCATGACGAACGCGAACCGCTGGCCCTGGCGGACCTCGCTGACGTCGTCGAGGGAGACGCCGTTCAGGGAGCCCTCCCGCTGGATGCGTCCGACGTCGGGCCCCTTGATGCCGTGTGCGGCGAGGCGGTCCTGGATCATGCGCCGGCCGTCGGGCTCGGTGAGGCGGTAGCCGTAGGACTCGACGGGGTGGGACAGCTTGCGGGCGTCCAGGGTGTAGCCGCCGGTCCGCGCGATCACTCCGTCCTCGGCGACCGGCGCCTCGGTGAGCCGGACCGTCTCCCGGTACGCCGTCGCGTACCGGAGCCGGTCGAAGAAGCGCTGCCCCGACTTCGGGTAGTGGGCGGTGATCTCGTGCGGGACCCGGTCGAGGTTGATGCGCTGGATCACGCCCGCGAGGCCCAGGGAGTGGTCGCCGTGGAAGTGGGTGACACAGATCCGGTTGAGGTCGTGGGCGGCGACACCGGCGCGCAGCATCTGGCGCTGGGTGCCCTCGCCGGGGTCGAAGAGGATGCCCTCGCCGTCCCACCTCAGCAGGTAGCCGTTGTGGTTGCGGTGCCTGGTGGGGACCTGGCTGGCTGTGCCGAGGACGACCAACTCACGTACGGACACGACGAGTTACCCGGGGGGCCACTGGAGGCCGCGGCCGCCGATCACATGGGCGTGGGCGTGCCAGACGGTCTGGCCGGCGCCGCTGCCCGTGTTGAAGACGGTGCGGTAGCTGTCCAGCTTCTCGTCGTGGGCGACCGCCTCGGTCTCGCGCAGGACGTCGGCGGCGAGTTCGGGCGCGGCGGCGGCGAGGGCGGCGGCGTTCTCGTGGTGGGCCTTGGGGATCACGAGGACGTGGGTGGGCGCCTGGGGGTTGATGTCCCGGAAGGCGACGGTGGTGTCCGTCTCACGGATGATCGTCGCCGGGATCTGGCCTGCGACGATCTTGCAGAACAGGCAGTCGTCCTGGGGTTCCCCTGGCATGTGGTTCCTTCCGTACGAGATCCTGAGGCATCTTAACGAGGCAGGCTCGGTGGCGTCTTCGCAGGACTGTCCTCCAGCGCCGCCAGGGCGATCCGCACCGCCTCGTCGAGCTGTGTGTCCCTTTCCGCCGCGTGGTCCTGGGGCCTCTGCAGCACCTCCACGTCGGGATCGACGCCGTGGTTCTCGACCCCCCACTCGTACCCCTCCAGCCAGAAGGCGTACTTGGGCTGGGTGATCAGCGTGCCGTCGACCAGGCGGTAGCGGCTGTCGATGCCGATGACGCCGCCCCACGTGCGGGTGCCCACCACCGGGCCGATGCCCAGCGCCTTGATCGCCGCGTTGACGATGTCGCCGTCGGAACCCGAGAACTCGTTCGCCACCGCCACGACGGGACCGCGCGGCGCGTCCCTCGGATAGCTGTACGGCCGCATCCCGCGCGGCAGCGCCCAGCCGACGATCCTGCGGGCCAGCTTCTCGACGACCAGCTGGGAGGTGTGGCCGCCGCGGTTCTCGCGGACGTCGACCACGAGGCCCTCGCGGGCCACCTCGACGCGCAGGTCGCGGTGGATCTGGGCCCAGCCCGGAGCCTGCATGTCGGGGACGTGCAGATATCCCAGCCGGCCGCCGGACTTCTCGTGGACGTAGGCCCGCCGGTCGGCGACCCACGCGTGGTAGCGCAGCGGCTCCTCGTCGGAGATCGGTACGACGACGGCGTGCCGCAGGTCGCCGCCGCCGGACGGGGAGATGGTGAGCTCGACCGGTTTGCCCGCCGTGCCGACCAGAAGGGGGCCGGGGCCGGTGACCGGGTCGACCGGGTGGCCGCCGACGGCGACGATCGCGTCCCCGGCCCGGACCGCGGCGCCGGGTGCGGCCAGCGGGGAGCGGGCGGCCGGGTCGGAGGTCTCGGTCGGCAGGATTCGGTCGATGCGCCACTGTGCCGACCCCTGGGGGCCGTCCTCGTGGCGGGAGATGTCGGCGCCGAGGAGTCCCTGCCGGGGGCCGTGGCCGTGGCCGCCGCGCGGGGTGACATAGGCGTGGGAGGTGCCGAGTTCGCCGTGCACCTCCCAGAGGAGGTCGACCAGGTCGTCGTGGGTGGCGAGCCGGTCGAGGACCGGGCGGTAGCGGTCGAGGACGCCGTTCCAGTCGACGCCGCTCATGTCGGGCCGCCAGAACTGGTCCCGCATGATGCGGCCGGTCTCCTCGAACATCTGCCGCCACTCGGCCGACGGGTCGACGGTCTGCCGGATCCGCCCGAGGTCGACGGTGATGTTCGTGTCGCTGTCGTCGTCGGAGGCGGCGCGCCGGTCGCTCGGTACGACCTTCAGCCGGCCGTCGGTCCACAGCAGGACGCGCTTTCCGTCGCCGCTGACGGCGAAGTGGTCGGCGTCGACGGCGAGGTGTTCGAGGCGCTGCTGGGCGAGGTCGTAGCGCTGCAGGTCGGTCTTGGGGTCGGGGTCGTCCGGGGTGGCCCGGGAGGAGCCGAGGACGCCCTGGACGGGGTGCCGGAGCCACAGGACGCCGTCCTTGGCGGCGCGCAGGTTGGAGTAGCGGCCGGCCTCGACCGGGAAGGGCACGATCCGGTCGGCGAGGCCTTCGAGGTCGATGCGGGTGGCCGGGGTGCCCTCGCTGTCGGGGGTCTCGTCCTTGTCGGGGGCCTCGAAGGGGCGGCCGTGCCGCTGCGGGCCGAAGGGGGACGGGGTGGTCGCGGCCAGGGTGATCAGGTGCGGGCGGTCGCCGACGACGAAGGCGAGGTCGAAGACGTGCTCGTCGTAGACCGGGTCGAAGGAGCGGTTGGAGAGGAAGGCCAGGTGTTTGCCGTCGAGAGTGAAGGCGGGGGCGTAGTCCTGGAAGCGCAGCGGGGTCGCCTCGGTGACCGAGAGGTCGGTGGTGTTGGCGAGGCGGAGCTGGCAGAGCGGCTCGGGGCCGGGGTGCGACCAGGCGAGCCAGGCCGAGTCGGGCGAGAAGGTGAGGCCCCGTGCGTCGCCGTCCTCGCTGCGGTCGACCTCGCGGACCTCGCCGGTCTCCCGCTCGACGAGCAGGACGCGGCCGTCGTGCGCGGCGACCGCGGCCCGGCTGCCGTCGGGGGCCATCGCGAGGCCGAGGACGCGGCCGAGCTGTCCGGCGGCGAGGCGGCGCGGGGTGGCGCCGGGGGCGAGGCCGGTGGCGGGCGCGAACTCCAGGGCGTCGTCGCCCTCCGCGTCGGTCACCCACACCACCCACTCCTCGCCCTCCGTGCGGAAGGTGCGCGGCAGCCGGGCTCGGACGCCGGGTTCGGCGGCGAGCGCGCGGGCCGGGCCAGAGCGGTGGGTGACCCAGTGGACGGCTCCGCGTACGGCGACCGCGCTGCCGCGCGCGGTGTGGTCGGGGGCGGCGGACCCGAACCAGTGGGCGGCGTTCACCGGGAACGGCTGCCGGTCGGCACGCCGGCCGGCCGGGCGGATATCCAGGCGGCGCGGTTCGGCGCCGTCGAGGTCGTCGAGGATCCACAGCTCGCCGGCGGAGGTGTAGACGACCCGGGTGCCGTCACCGGAGGCGTGCCGGGCGTAGTAGCCGTCGAGGGGGGTGTGCCGTCGCAGGTCGGAGCCGTCGGCGAGGGAGGAGTAGAGGGCGCCGGTGCCCTCGTGGTCGGAGAGGAAGGCGATGCGCTCCCCCGCCCACACCGGGTATTCGAGGTTCCCGTCCAGGTCCTCGTGCAGCCTGACGAACTCGCCGTCGCTCTCGCGGTCGATCCACAGCTTGCCCGCCGTGCCGCCCCGGTACCGCTTCCACCAGGCGGCCTCCCGGCCCATGGGCGCGGAGAGCACCACGGTCGCCGGGCCGTACGCGACATGCCCGACCGGGCCGTACGGCAGGACGGTGCCGGGTCCGCCGTCGAGCGGGAGGGCGTGCGCCCAGCTGCGGCGCAGGCTGGCCCGGCCGTGGGTGGTGATCGCGAGGACGTGCCCGTCCGGGGTCCAGCCGCGCACCTGGGTGCGTGAACTGCCCCAGTGGGTCAGCCTCCTGACCGGTCCTCCGTCGACCGGGGCGATGTGCACCTCGGGGGCGCTGCCGCAGGGGGAGGTCCAGGCGACGGTGGCGCCGTCGGGCGAGATACGGGGGTGGTTGACGGGCACGTTGTCCGTGCTGACCCGCCAGGCGCGGCCGCCGTCGAGCGGCGCGAGCCACACGTCGTCCTCGGCGGTGAAGGCCACCAACTCGCCCTGCAGATGCGGAAACCGGAGATATGCGGACGTCGCAGGCTGTGTCACCCGGTCACCCTATGCACGGGTGGTCCCCGTGCACAGGGGTTTCGATCACTTGCCGTCGGGCCAGCACTGCGGGTCCTTCTGGCACCAGATGGTCTTGGTGACCGTCACGGTGACGGTGGGGCCGGGCTGTCCCGGGTTGTTGACCGGCGGCGTGGGCGTGGTGGTGCAGTCGCCGAGTCCCTGCACGTGGAACCACTGCCTGCCGCCCACCATGGCGGTGAGGTCGCCGCGCACACACGCGCCGCTGACGGCCCGGGTCACCTTGCCCTTGACGGTGATGTCCTTGCCGTCGCGTGTCTTGCCCTTGCAGTCGACGGTGGCGACGGTGTTCACACTGGCGCTGGGTGTCCTGTCGCCGTTGTCGTACGAGGCCGTGCAGGTCAGCCAACTCACGTCGGCCTTCTGCCGGTTCAGCTCCTTGGTGACCAGCTGGTCGGTGGTGTACGCGATGGTCGCGGAGCTGACCGCGCCGGCCGGATCACAGGCGGCGACCCCGCCCACGGCCAGTACGGCACCCCCGACCACGCCCGCCACTCGCACCCCGCGCGGCCGACGCCCGTTCCGTCTCAACGCCACCATGGAGGGCAGCCTGCCACTGTCCCGCCCCGGAGGGTAGGGCGCATACAGCCACTCGCGCGCCGGTCGGGCGGATGCGCGGGGATCGTGCGGCGAGAAGGCTCGTCGCGGGCGACCGGACCTGCATGGGGAGCGTCCGGCACAAGCACCGGGACGGCGGCGTCGGCCGCGACGCGCTCCATCCGATCCCCGCCGGGGTCCGCACCCGGATCGTCATGCGGGACGAGCTGCCCGACGGCGGCGACTCCTGCCGGGAGCCCGGGAGTTGGACGGCGGGGACCTCTTCGACGCGGTGCTCAGCCGCGCAGCAGCAGCCACTCCTGAAGTTCCACCAGGTTCCCCTCCGGGTCCTTGAGGTGGGCGACCCGCATGCGTTCCGTCATGGGGACCGGGCCGCGCAGCAGGGTGGCGCCGCGGGCGGTGATCTGCTCGCAGTAGGCGTCCAGTTCGTCGACGCGCAGCACCACAAGGGAGCGGTGGCCGGTGGCCGTGTCGCCCAGTTCGCCGAGGACCGCCGCCATCATCGACCGGTCCTGGAGGGCGATGCCCGCCGAACCGGTGGCGGGACTGAACTTCTCGTACGGTCCGCCCGTCGCCCCCGACTGGGGCTTGAGGCCGAGGACGTCGGCGTAGAAGTGGTAGCAGGCGGCGAAGTCGCTGACGAGCAGGCGGACCTGGGCGAGTTCCACGGTGTTCCTCTCGGCTCAGGACCAGCGGCCGGTACGGCCCAGGAGCAGGGCCGCTGCCGCCGTCCCGGCGGTTGATGTCCGCAACACGGTAGGCCCGAGGACATACGCCCGCGCACCCGCCTCCTCGAAGAGCGCCAACTCGTCCTTGGCGACACCCCCTTCGGGGCCGACGACCAGCACGATCTCACCCTCCTCGGGGAGTTCGGCGGTGGCGAGGGGCTCACCGGGGTGGTCGAAGTCGGAGTGGAGCACGGCGGCGAAGTCGGCTTCGGCGAGAAGTGAGGCAACCTGTTTCGTCGTCGCCGCGTCCGCGATCTCGGGGAACCGCAGCCGCCTGGACTGCTTGCCGGCCTCGCGGGCGGTGGCCCGCCACTTACCGAGCGACTTCAGTCCCCGTTCGCCCTTCCACTGGGTGATGCAGCGGGCAGCCTGCCAGGGCACGACGGCGTCGACGCCGACCTCCGTCATGGTCTCGACGGCCACCTCACCGCGGTCGCCCTTGGGCAGTGCCTGGACGACGGTGATACGGGGCTGCGCCCGGGGTTCCTCGGACACCGAGTCCAGTTGGACGATCAGCCGGTCCTTGCCCTCGGTACCGAGCACCACGCAGTCGGCCCAGCGCCCGGCCCCGTCGGTGAGGATGACGTCCTCGCCGGGCTGGAGCCGCTTCACGGAGACGGCATGGCGCCCTTCGGGGCCGTCGAGGACGTACCGTCCGCCGCTCCCCGGCTCGGTCTGCTCGACGAAGCCCTCGACGACGAACACGGGTGCGGTCATCGCAGGTCCCCCTTGGCCGACAACGCTGTCCTGGCGTCCGCGAGTTCGGCCGCGAGGAGCTCCACGAGCTGTCCCGCGGGCAGTTCCCGTGCCATCCGGTGCCCCTGTCCGGCCCACAGCGACATGCCCTGCGCGTCCTTGGCCTTGGCGGCGGCCTTGCGCAGGGGCGCGGTGAGGTGGTGGATCTCGGGATAGGCGGCGGGGGCGTACGGGCCGTGCTCGCGCAGGAAGCGGTTGACCAGGCCGCGGGCGGGGCGGCCGGAGAAGGCGCGGGTCAACTCGGTGCGCACGTAGAGGGGGTTGGTCAGCGCCTGCTTGTGCACGTCGTGGGCGCCGGACTCGTGCGTGGCGAGGAACGCCGTGCCGAGCTGGGCCGCGTCGGCTCCGGCGGCGAGGACGGCGGCGATCTGGCTGCCGCGCATGATGCCGCCGGCGGCGACGATCGGAAGGGTCACCGTCTCGCGTATCTGGGTCACGAGGGACAGAAGGCCGAGGCCTGAGTTGTCCTGCTCGGGGATGTCCCGGTGGGTGCCCTGGTGACCACCGGCCTCCACGCCCTGGGCGATCACGGCGTCGGCGCCCGCGTACTGCACGGCGAGGGCCTCCTCGGGCGTGGTCGCGGTGACGAGGGTGAAGGTGCCGGCCCGGCGCAGCGCCTCCAGGGCCTCGCCGCTCGGGATGCCGAAGTGGAAGGAGGCCACCTTGACCCGGTTGTCGAGCAGGACGGCGAGCTTGGCGTCGTAGCCGTCGTCACGTCCGCTGTCGGGGTCGCCGAGCTCGGTCTCGTACCAGGTGGCCTCGCCGGCCAGCTGGTGGGCGTAGACCTCGACGGCGGCCGGGTCCGCGGACTCCGGCTGCGGCATGAAGAGGTTGACGCCGAAGGGCCGTCCGGTGAGCCCCCGAAGCTGCTTGATCTCCTGGTACATCCCGTCGGCCGTCTTGTGCCCGGCGGCGAGGAAACCGAGCCCGCCCGCATCGGACACGGCGGCGGCGAGCCTCGGCACGGAGACGCCGCCCGCCATGGGGGCCTGCACGATCGGGTGAGGGAAGAGATCGGTCAGTGCGGAGGACATGACGGCATGTTGTCACGTCCTCCGGACAAGTCCGAATCCGCCCTTCGACCCCGCGCGGACCACCGGAACACAGCCCGACGACCGGCGGATTCCGGCCCGGGCCGCACGCTCAACGGCTCACGCGCGACCGTTGAACGCGTCCTTCAGCCGGGAGAACAAGCCCTGCTGTCCGGGCTGGAACTGCCCGGTGGGCCGCTCCTCGCCCCGCAGCTTGGCCAGTTCGCGCAGCAGCCGTTCCTGCTCGGGGTCGAGCTTGTTCGGGGTCTGGACCTCGACGTGGACGATGAGGTCGCCCCGCCCGCCGCCGCGCAGATGCGTGACGCCCCGGCTGTGCAGCGGGATCGACTGGCCGGACTGGGTACCGGGCCGGATGTCGACCTCCTCCATGCCGTCCAGCGTCTCCAGCGGCACCTTGGTACCGAGGGACGCCGCCGTCATCGGGAGCGTGACCGTGCAGTGCAGATCGTCGCCGCGCCGCTGGAACTGCGAGTGCGGGAGTTCGTGGATCTCGACGTAGAGGTCACCGGCGGGACCGCCGCCGGGGCCGACCTCGCCCTCACCGGCGAGCTGGATCCGGGTGCCGTTGTCGACACCGGCCGGGATCTTGACCGTCAGCGTCCGGCGCGAGCGGACCCGGCCGTCGCCGGCGCACTCCGGGCACGGGGTCGGGACCACGGTGCCGAAGCCCTGGCACTGCGGGCACGGCCGCGAGGTCATGACCTGGCCCAGGAAGGACCGCGTCACCTGCGACACCTCGCCGCGGCCGCGGCACATGTCACACGTCTGCGCGGAGGTTCCCGGCGCCGCGCCCTCACCGCTGCAGGTGGTGCAGACGATCGCCGTGTCGACCTGGATGTCCTTCGTCGTGCCGAAGGCCGCCTCGTCGAGCTCGATCTCCAGCCGGATCATGGCGTCCTGGCCGCGCCGGGTCCGCGAGCGCGGACCCCGCTGCGAGGCCGTACCGAAGAACGCGTCCATGATGTCCGAGAAGTTCCCGAACCCACCGGCTCCGAAGCCGCCCGCGCCACCGCCGCCGGCCTGCGAGAGCGGGTCGCCGCCGAGGTCGTAGACCTGCTTCTTCTGCGGGTCCGACAGCACCTCGTAGGCGGCGTTGATCTCCTTGAACCGCTCCTGGGTCTTCGGATCCGGGTTGACGTCCGGGTGCAGCTCGCGAGCGAGCCGACGGAACGCCTTCTTGATCTCTTCCTGCGACGCGTCGCGGCGCACGCCGAGAACGGCGTAGTAGTCCGTGGCCACTTACGACTCCGCCAGGATCTGTCCGACGTACCGTGCCACTGCGCGTACCGCTCCCATCGTTCCCGGGTAATCCATGCGGGTCGGTCCGACCACGCCGAGCTTGGCGACCGCCTCGTTGCCCGAACCGTAGCCGACCGACACCACTGAAGTGGAGTTGAGTCCCTCGTAGGCGTTCTCGTGACCGATGCGTACGGTCATGCCCGAATCTCCGGCCTCACCAAGGAGTTTGAGGAGGACGACCTGCTCCTCCAGAGCCTCCAGGACGGGCCGGATGGTGAGGGGAAAGTCATGTCCGAAGCGGGTGAGATTGGCGGTGCCGCCGATCATCAGCCGCTCCTCGTTCTCCTCGACGAGCGTCTCCAGGAGAGTGGAGAGCACCGTGGTGACGGTACCCCGGTCCTCGACGTCGAACCCCTCCGGCAGGTCCTCGACCAGCCGGGGCACATCGGCGAACCGCCGCCCCGCGACCCGGCTGTTGAGCCGCGCCCGCAGATCGGCGAGCGAGGCCTCCCCGAAGGGCGCCGGGCAGTCGACCATGCGCTGCTCGACCCGGCCGGTGTCCGTGATCAGCACGAGCATCACGCGCGCGGGGGCGAGCGAGAGCAGCTCCACGTGCCGCACGGTCGAGCGGGTCAGTGAGGGGTACTGCACGACGGCGACCTGCCGGGTGAGCTGCGCGAGCAGCCGCACGGTCCGGGCCACGACGTCGTCGAGGTCCACGGCGCCGTCGAGGAAGTTCTGGATCGCGCGCCGCTCGGGCCCGGTCATCGGCTTGACGCCGGCCAGCTTGTCGACGAAAAGGCGGTATCCCTTGTCCGTGGGGATCCGCCCGGCACTGGTGTGCGGCTGGGCGATGAACCCCTCGTCCTCCAGGGCCGCCATGTCGTTGCGGACGGTCGCCGGGGACACTCCGAGGTTGTGCCGCTCGGTCAGGGCCTTCGACCCGACCGGCTCCTCGGTGCCGACGTAGTCCTGGACGATGGCGCGCAGCACCTGGAGCCTGCGTTCATTCAGCATCGCGCACCACCTCCAGAAAGTCGTCCCTGTCGCCTCGCCTGGCACTCTGTCCGTCCGAGTGCCAGCGCTCCCGGGCCAGTGTACGGCGGTGGGGTACTCCCGGGGCAAGGCTGGTCCCGGCGTGACGGGTTGTACGGCTAGCGTCGCGGTATGACGGTGACTTGGGAAGAGCTCGGGTGGGAGCGGGTCGCGGCCGGGGTGGGGCGGTGCCGGCTGCCCGGCTGGGACTGCACGGCGGGCCTGGTGATCGGCGAGGGCACGGCCCTGCTGATCGACTCCGGCTCGAGCCTCGCGGAGGGCGCCCGCCTGCGCGCGCAGGCCGAGGAACTCGCCGGTCACCGTGTGACCCATCTCGCGCTCACCCACCCCCACTTCGACCATGTCCTCGGCGCGGCGGCGTTCACGGGGGCGGAGGTGTTCGGCGCGGTGGGCGTGGAGACGGTGCTGGCGGGGCGCCTGGGCCGCGCGGAACTGCGGGCGGACGCGGTACGCAACGGCCTGGACTCCTCGTCGGCGGACGAGGCGGTGGACGCGCTCGTCTCCCCCCGGCATCACGTCTCCGGTGAGTGGACGCTCGACATGGGCGGCGGCCGGCAGGTCCTGCTGGCGAACGTGGGCCCCGGCCACACGGCTCACGACCTCGTGGTCCTCGTCCCCGGTGCGCCGGAGGTGGTCTTCTGCGGCGACCTGGTCGAGGAGTCGGGCGAACCGCAGGCGGGCCCGGACGCCGTACCGCCGCGCTGGCCCGCCGCTCTTGACCGGCTGCTGGAGCTGGGCGGCGAGGACGCGCTGTACGTGCCCGGTCACGGAGCGGTGGTGAACGCGGCGTTCGTACGGGCCCAGCGGGACGCGCTGGCGGCACGCTTCGGCGTGTCGTAGTGCTGGTCGTGGTGCTCCTCGGGCCGCTTCTCCTATCGTCATCCGAATGCGCCAGTACTCCGCCGACCTGACCCCTCCGTGGAAGAAGCCCAAGCCGGTGCCGGAGGTGCCCGCCGAGCCCGGTCTGGTGGTCGAGGAGCCGGGCACCGGTTTCTGCGGCGCGGTGATCCGCTGCGAGGCGGGCGCGGTGACCCTGGAGGACCGCTTCGGCAAGCACCGGGTGTTCCCGCTGGAGCCCCGCGGTTTCCTGCTGGAGGGCCGGGTGGTGACCCTGGTCCGGCCCGCGGCCGCGGCTCCCGTACGACCCTCACGGACCGCCTCCGGATCGGTGGCCGTCCCCGGCGCACGCGCGCGTGTGGCCCGCGCCGGCCGGATCTACGTCGAGGGCCGCCACGACGCGGAACTGGTGGAGAAGGTCTGGGGCGACGACCTGCGCATCGAGGGCGTGGTCGTGGAGTACCTGGAGGGCGTGGACGACCTTCCGGCGATCGTGGCCGAGTTCGCGCCGGGTCCGGACGCCCGGCTGGGTGTGCTGGTGGACCATCTGGTGCCGGGCAGCAAGGAATCCCGGATCGCGGCGTCGGTGACCAGCGAGCACGCGCTGGTCGTCGGCCACCCGTACATCGACATCTGGGAGGCGGTGAAGCCGTCGTCCCTCGGCATCGAGGCGTGGCCTCGGGTACCGCACGGCCAGGACTGGAAGACGGGCGTCTGCAAGGCCCTGGGCTGGCCGTCGGAGAACACGGGCGCGGTGTGGCAGGCGATCCTGAAGCGGGTGGGGTCCTACCGGGACCTGGAGCCGGAGCTGCTGGGGCGGGTGGAGGAACTGATCGACTTCGTCACGGATAGCGGTGGGGTTTGACGCCGGGGAACGTTCCGAACTCACGGGTGTCGAGCTCCAGACCCAGAACGTCGAGCGACAGCGGTTCACCGAACTTCGCGATGTGCTGAGTCCGATAGTCGGCGTCCTCGCCCTTCCCCTCGGGTTTCGTCAGCAGAACGCACTGCGCCATGATCGGATCGACGATGAGATAGGCAGGTACTTTCCCCGCAGCATAGATCGAACGCTTGACACCGTAGTCCCGGTGAACACTGGTCTTGGAAACGACCTCGACGACCGTCGTGATCAATTGAGAGGGCAGCAAACGCCCCGAACCGGGCAGGATGTCACGCGCGACGACCACCAGGTCGGGAACCGGTTCGCTCGCCTCGTCGATGAGGTCGACATCCTGGGTCTGCAGGGGATACCAGCGATCCAGTGGGATCTGCCTCTCCGTGAGCAGCACGATCAGGTTGTGCACCAGATCAGGGCTGGCCACCATCACGATTTCCCCGCGCAGAAGCTCCACCTTGAGTCCGTCGGGCGGCTCAAAACCCTCGAAGAACTCTGCGACTCCACGTTCGTCCACAGCGGTCATCTCCGTGGCCTCCACATTCGCCGCGACCTTTTGGCGGCAGCCTGCGAACCAGGTTAGGGACCGAACCGGCGTTCCGCACCGATTCCCTCCGCCGGGTGATCAATCCACCAGATCCCGTACCACCGCGTCGGCCAGCAGCCGCCCGTGCAAGGTCAGCACGGCCCGCCCCTCCTCATAGGGCGCTCCCTGAAGCAGCCCCTCCCCCAGCGCCCGCCGGGAAGCCGCCAGCCCCTCCTCACGCAGCAGCGACAACGGCACCCCCTCCACCAGCCGCAGCTCCAGCAGGATCCGCTCGACCCGCCGGTCCTCGTCCGACAGCAGCTCCCGCCCCGCCCCCGGGGACCGCCCCGCGGCCAGCGCCCCCGCATACGCACCCGGATGCTTCACGTTCCACCAGCGCACCCCGCCCACGTGCGAGTGCGCCCCGGGCCCGGCGCCCCACCAGTCGGCCCCGCGCCAGTACAGCTCGTTGTGCAGGCACCGGCCCGCGTCCGAGGTGGCCCAGTTGGACACCTCGTACCAGTCGAACCCGGCGCCCGACAGGACGTCCTCCGCGATCAGGTACCGGTCCGCGTGGACGTCGTCGTCGGTCATCGGGACCTCGCCCCGGCGGATACGACGAGCCAGCTGGGTGCCTTCCTCGACGATCAGGGCGTACGCCGACACGTGATCCGGACCGGCCCCGATCGCCGCCTCCAGGGAGGCCCGCCAGTCGTCGTCCGTCTCACCCGGGGTGCCGTAGATCAGGTCCAGGTTCACGTGGTCGAAGCCCGCCGCCCGGGCCTCCGCCACGCACGCCTCGGGCCGCCCCGGCGTGTGGGTACGGTCCAGCACCTTCAGCACATGCTGCTTCGCGCTCTGCATCCCGAAGGACACCCGGTTGAAGCCGCCGTCCCGCAGGGCGGTCAGGTACGCCGGGTCGACCGACTCCGGGTTCGCCTCGGTCGTCACCTCCGCGTCCGGCGCGAGCCCGAACTCGTCCCGGATCGCACCCAGCATCCGTACGAGGTCCCCGGCGGCCAGCAGGGTCGGCGTGCCGCCGCCCACGAACACCGTGCGGACCGGGCGCGGATCGTCGCCGAGGACCTTCCGGGCGAGCCGGATCTCGTCGATCAGGGTGTCCGCGTAGTTGTCGCGGGAGGCCAGCACCCCGCCCGAACCGCGCAGCTCGGTCGCGGTGTAGGTGTTGAAGTCGCAGTAGCCGCAGCGGGTCGCGCAGTACGGGACGTGCAGATAGAAACCGAGGGGGCGCTCGGCGGCTCCGGCGAGCGCGGACGCGGGAAGCGAACCGTCGTCGGGAACGGGTTCGCCGTCGGGGAGTGCGGAAGGCATGCCTTCCATTGTCCAGCACCCGGCCGGGGGCTACTCCGCCTGCAGCACCAGCAGCGCCAGGTCGTCCTCCGGGGGCCGCCCCCCGAACTCGTGCACCAGCCGTCTGATGCGCTCCGCGATCAGCTCGGCGTCCAGCCCCGCGCACCCAGCCAGGGCCTGGGCGAGCCCGTCCTCGTCGTCGAACTGCCGGGGGCCGCTGCGCCGCTCGGTCACACCGTCGGTGACACACAGCAGGCTGTCGCCGGGGCGCAGCTCGAAGGTCTCGCTGGTGTACGTCTCGTCCTCGACGACGCCGATGAGGGTCTGCGGCCGTGCGACCGTACGGACCGTGCCCTCGGCCCCGAGCAGCAGCGGCAGCGGGTGTCCGGCGGAGGCGAGGGTGCAGCGCACTCCGCCGTCGAAGGGCACGAGCTCGCCGTAGAGGAGGGACAGGAAACGGGTCTGGGGGCCGTCCGCGGGGTTCGCGGGACGTCCGCCCGCGGAGGCCAGGGCCCGCGCCGCCGCGTCCGCGGCCTCCGTCGCGTCGTCGAGGAGCAGCTGGTTGAGGCGGTCCAGGACGTCGGCGACGCGGTAGCCCTCGCGGGCCAGCAGCCGCAGCCAGGGACGGGCAAGACCGATGACCACGGCGGCCTCGGGGCCCTTGCCCTGGACGTCGCCGAGGGCGAAGCACCAGCGGCCGTCGTCGGCCGGGAAGAGGTCGTAGAAGTCGCCGCTGGGCCCGCCCTTGTCGCACGGCTCGTACACCAGGGCGCTGCGCACGCCGGGGATCTCGGCGACCGCGCCGGGCAGCAGACCGCGCTGGAGCACCGCGCTGATGGTGGCCTGCCGGGCGTACTGGCGGGCCGCGCCGATGGCGAGCGCCACCCGGCGGCTGAGGTCCTCGACGAGCCCGGTGATCTCGTCGGGGAAGGACAGCAGCCCGGCCCGGCCGATGACCAGGCTGCCCAGTGGGCGGCCGCCTGCGGTGAGGCGGTAGGCGAGCGCGGAGCCGTGGGTGCTGTGCGGGCCGAGCGCCTCGCCGGGCCAGGGGAAGGGCGCGGGCCCGGGGCGGTCCGCGCCGGAGGGGCCCGGGGGCTCCTTCTCCAGAGCGCGCCGCAGGTCCTCGATCCGGGCCTCGGTGCCGTGCCACACCCGGGCCAGCCGGGGTCCGGGCGCGGCGCCCTCGCCCGGCCCGTTATCGGCCCCGCCGGGGCGAGGGGATCCCCAGCGTCCGGCGACCTCGTCCTCCAGCCACACCGCGCACCAGTCGGCCAGCCGCGGCACGATCAGCTGGCCGGCCAGCGCGGCGACGAGGTCCTCGTCGAGTTGCCCGGCGAGCAGATCGGAGGCCTCGGCGAGGAAGGACAGGGCGCCGCGGTTGAGCCAGTCCCGGTCCTGCTCACCGCGGGAGGCGGGGGGCACCGGTGCCTGGGGCGGTTCCGGGGCGAGTTTCCCGGCGACCCGCAGCGCCAGCTCGTGCGCGCCCTCCGGCTCCCGTCGGTGCGCGCTCCCCGGCTCCCGTTCGTGCGCGCCGTCCGGCTCCCGTTCCTGCGTGGCCTCCCCGGCGTACGCCTGGATGCCGTCGAGGGCCTCCTTGCCGCCGGCCGGCAGTTGCGCCCACACCGTCTTGGCGCCGGTGCGGTAGGTGACGCCCCAGGACTCGGCGAGGGCGGCGACCAGGCGCAGTCCGCGCCCGTACTCGGGTATGCCGTACGACAGTTCGGGGTCACCGTCGTGCGGGGCGCGCGAGGGGTGGTGGTCGAGGACCTCGATGACGAGGGCGCCGGTGCGCGCCTCCAGCCGGCAGTGCAGTTCGACGTCGGTGCCCGCGTGCACGACGGCGTTGGTGACGAGCTCGCTGATCACGACCACTCCGTCGTCGGCCTGCCGGTCGGTGAGGAACTCGGTGCCGGGCAGGGCGAGTTCGGTCCACTCGGCGATCGTGGCCCGTAACAGGGCCCGGGCCGAGGCCGGCGCGAACGGAACGCCGGGGAGGGTGGCCTGGGCGTACGCCGGGGCGTACGGGAGCGCGCCGTCACCGGGCACCGGCGCGACGGACGCACGGGCAACACACTCCCGTTGCACCGGAATGGCCCCCATGGCCGTCTCCCCGAGCAGTTCGGACGAATACGCCTCAGTCGATGCGGACAGAGTGACAGACTGGCCACGCCCATAAGCGCCGAGTTACCGAAGTGGGCCGCCATGAGTGAGAACAGTGGTATCCCTGTGCTCGAAGACGGACAGAAAGGTGACCGGATTCGTGCATCGGATCTGCGCCCTCTGCTCGCCGCCATGACCGCGGCCCGGGACGGTGACTTCACGAAGCTGCCGGAGACCGGCGACGGGATCGTGGCCGAACTGACGGCTGTCTTCAACCAGCTGGTGGACCGCAACGTCCACTTCACCGGCGAGGTCACCCGGGTCAAGCGGGAGCTGGTGCGGCACGGCCGGCTCGACGAGCGGCTCTCCCCCAGCCCCGGGCAGGGCTCGTGGACCTCCCGGGTCAACGACGTGAACCAGCTGCTCGACGCCCTGGTGGCCCCGGCCGCCAACGCGACCCGGGTCCTGGACGCGGTGGCCGGCGGTGATCTGACCCAGCGGGTCGATCTGCACGACGGCAACCGGCAGTTGCGCGGTGATCTGCGGCGGCTGGGTCAGGCCGTGAACAAGATGGTCGACCAGCTCTCCCTGTTCACCGGTGAGGTGACCCGGGTGGCCCGTGAGGTGGGTACCGAGGGGCGGCTCGGCGGGCGGGCCAAGGTGTCGGGTCTGTCGGGCAGTTGGCGGGATGTGACCGAGGCGGTCAACACCATGGCGTCCCGGCTGACCGCGCAGGTCCGTGACATCGCCCTGGTGACCACGGCGGTGGCCCGCGGCGACCTCACCCGCACGGTCACGGTCGAGGCGACCGGTGAGCTGCTCGAACTGAAGCTCACCGTGAACACGATGGTCGACCAGCTCTCCGCCTTCGCCGACGAAGTCACGCGGGTGGCCCGCGAGGTCGGCACCGAGGGGCAGTTGGGCGGACGGGCCCAGGTACGGGGCGTGTCCGGGGTCTGGAAGGACCTCACCGACAACGTCAACTTCATGGCGTCGAACCTGACCTCTCAGGTCCGCAACATCGCCCAGGTGACGACGGCCGTGGCCAACGGCGATCTGTCGCAGAAGATCACGGTCGACGCGCAGGGCGAGATCCTGGAGCG